>JAETOP010000030.1 GCA_021771675.1 Oscillospiraceae bacterium
GCAAATCGTGAACACTCTTTTTGAGCAAGGCAATACCTGATTTTTGTTACCCCCCGCCGCCGAAAAATGACAAAATTTCTTCGGCGTTTTCTTACAATTTCATATCGGCGTTGACACCGCTGGCGGGATGGCTCTCACCGCCGTTCCCTTCAAGGTACGGGTGACCGCCACCGACCTCAACATCCGCACCGGCCCTGGCACCGATACCGCCAAGACCGGGAAGTTCACCGGGGCTGGCGTGTTCACCATCACCGAGGTCAAGGACGGCCCCGGCTCTGCCAAGGGGTGGGGCAGGCTGAAATCCGGCGCGGGTTGGATTTCCCTGGACTACGCACAGAAAATTTAACCAGCGGTCAATATTTTGACCCACAGTTCAAGCCCACCGGGAACCATCCTCGGTGGGCTTCTCGCTTTCATTGTTTTTGAGGGGGCATCATTCTATGACAACTGAAAAGTCAAAGGAAATTTTACAGTATAGGGAACAGGGGCTGGGCTATAAGCGGATTGCTGCCCTCACTGGCTACTCGTTAAATACGGTCAAGTCGGTATGTCGGAGAAATCCGAACGGCGAGAAAAAGCTGTGCCTCCAATGTGGGGCCAAGCTGGTGCGCTCCCCGCACTATCGGGAGAAGAAGTTCTGTTCGGACGCCTGCCGTATGGCATGGTGGAACAGTCACCCGGAGGCGGTCAGCCGCAAGGCCATCTACCACTTCACCTGCGCCCACTGCGGTCGGCCCTTTGACAGCTACGGCAACGACCACCGGAAATACTGCTCCCGCACCTGTTATGCTGAGGCGCGGCGGAAAGGGGTGTAAATATGTCCGAGGAATTCTTCCGCAATTTGACTGCGTACAAAGCGGCGATGAGTCTCGCCAAGGGTATGCTCCACCAGGGCATTATTTCCGAGAGTGAGTACGCTGAAATCGATACAATTATGACCAAAAAGTACGGCCTGTCCTTGGATAGTATTTTTCGCACAATCGCTTGATAAATCTGCGGTTTAGAGCGAATATGTGACCACCAAGGAGGTGATTTTTTGGAACGCATTATTCAGAAAATGGAACCGAAAGTTCCTACACAGCCCAAGGCAAAGCGGGTCGCGGCCTATGCCAGAGTGTCCTCCGGCAAGGATGCCATGCTCCATTCCCTGTCGGCCCAGGTCAGCTATTACAGCGACCTCATCCAGAACCATCCCGGCTGGCTCTACTGCGGAGTGTTTGCTGACGAGGCCCTGACCGGCACAAAGGAGAACCGCGCCGAGTTCCAGCGGCTGCTGACGGAGTGCCGCGCTGGGAACATCGACCTCATCATCACGAAGTCGATTTCCCGGTTCGCCCGGAACACGGTGGTGCTGCTCCAGACTGTACGCGAGTTGAAATCAATGGGTGTGGATGTTTATTTTGAGGAACAGAACATCCACTCCATGAGTGCGGACGGCGAACTGATGCTCACCATTCTGGCATCCTACGCCCAGGAGGAGAGCCTTTCCGCCAGTGAGAACCAGAAGTGGCGCATCAAGAAAAACTTCGAGGAAGGGATGCCCTGGTCTGGACAGGTTTTGGGGTACAAATATGTGAATGGCGTCTACATCGTCAAGCCGGAGGAGGCCGAGATCGTGCGGAGCATCTTCGCCGACTATCTCTCCGGCATGGGCATCGAGACCATCATGAAAAAGCTGAACGCCCAGGGCAAGACTTCCCGCAACGGTCATGCCTGGTGCCGCTCCAGTGTTCGGAAGGTACTGGGGAACTACTCCTACACCGGCAATCTGCTCCTCCAGACCACATTCCGGGAAAACCACATCACCAAAAAGACGCTCCCCAACCGCGGAGAGCTGCCGATGTACCATGCGGAAAATACCCACGAGGCCATCGTCAGCATGGAGGATTACCAGGCGGTGCAGGAGGAGATGGCCCGCCGCTCCGCCAAGCACAACAAGACCAAGCGCGGCCCCGCCAAGTACCCCTTCACTTCGATGATCGTCTGCGGCACCTGCGGTAAGGGCTACCGGCGAAAGGTGACCCGCACCGGGCCAGTGTGGATTTGCAGCACCTTCAACATCTATGGCAAAGCGGCCTGCGCCTCCAAGCAGATACCGGAGGGGACGCTTGAAAAAGTGGCGGCAGAGGTGCTGGGGCTGGAAGCCTTTGACGCAAAGGCCCTCCACGATAAAATAACGGCTATCCGAGCCGAGGGGAATAACACTCTGGTATTTCTGTTCAAGGACGGCACTCAAACCGTTAAACGATGGGCAGACCGTTCCAGGGCGGAAAGCTGGACCCCGGAGATGAAAGCCGCAGCCAGAGAATACGCGAGGAAAGGACAGGCGATGAGATCATGCCAGCAACAAGAGCAGTAACGGTCATTCCCCCAACCATCAATCTTCATACCCATGCCCCGGCGGTGGCAGCGAAGAAACGCAGGACGGCAGGGTGTGCCCGTGTCTCCACCGACAGTGATGAGCAGTTCACCAGCTACGAGGCGCAAATTGACTACTACACCCGGTACATCCGGGGCAACGCTGAGTGGGAATTTGTGTCAGTCTATACGGACGAGGGCATTTCCGGCACGAACACAAAGCGCCGGGCCGGTTTCAATCAGATGATCGCCGATGCCCTTGCCGGGAAGATAGACCTCATCGTCACCAAGTCGGTGAGCCGCTTTGCCCGGAACACGGTGGACAGCCTGACCACCATCCGCAAGCTGAAGGAGCATGGCGTGGAGGTCTACTTTGAAAAGGAGAACATCTGGACCTTTGACAGCAAGGGCGAGCTGCTCATCACCATCATGTCCTCACTGGCCCAGGAGGAGAGCCGCTCCCTTTCGGAGAACATCACCTGGGGCCAGCGCAAGAGGTTCTCTGACGGCAAGGTCAACCTCCCCTATAAGCAGTTCCTCGGCTATCGGAAGGGGCCGGACGGGTTTCCAGAGGTGGTGGAGGACGAGGCCAAGATCGTCCGCCGCATCTACGCCCTTTTCATGGAGGGCAAAACCAGCTATGCCATCGCCAAGGCCCTCACCGCTGACGGCATCCCAACGCCCTCTGGCAAAAGCAAGTGGGGGGCCAGCGTGGTGGAGAGCATCCTCACGAATGAGAAATATAAGGGAGCGGCACTCCTTCAAAAATGCTACACGATAGACTTTCTCAGCAAAAAGCGGAAGGTCAACGAGGGCGAAGTTCAGCAGTATTGGATCGAGAAAAGCCACCAGCCCATCATCCAGCCCCATGAGTTCGATGTTGTCCAGGCCGAGTTCGCTCGGCGCAAGGGCATGGGCCTCCACTACAGCGGCGGCGGGGTGTTCTCCTCCCGGCTGGTCTGCGGCGACTGCGGCAGCTACTACGGCCCCAAGGTCTGGCACTCCAACAGCAAGTACCGCCGCGTTGTCTGGCAATGCAACAGAAAGTTTAGCAACGAGGAAAAGTGCCGCACCCCACATCTGATGGAGGAGGACATCAAGGCTCGGTTCCTGGCGGCGTTCAATCAACTGCTGGATGGCAAGGAGGCTCTGCTGGAGGATTGCCGCATCATGCAGGACCACCTCACCAACTGCTCCGCCATTGACGCAGAACTGGACGAGCTGCTCCGGGAGATCGCGGTAGTGACGGAGCTGACCCAGCGGTGCATCCAAGAGAACGCCCGGAGCGCACAGAGCCAAGAGGAGTATGCCGAACGGTACAACGGCTATGTTGCGAGGTACGAGAAGGCCAAGGCCAAGGTGGATGCCCTCCAGGAGCAGAAAAAGCAACGGCAGGCCAAGGCCGACATTATCGGTGGGTTCATGTTCGCTGTACATGAGCGGGAGGTTGGTGTCACAGAATTTGACACTGCTCTCTGGCTGGCGGTGGTACAGAAAGCCACGGCTTACCATGATGGGCGGCTGGTGTTCACTTTCCAGAACGGCATGGAGATTGAGGGATAACTAAACAGAACCATACACGACCCGCTGGCGCATAGAGCTGGCGGGTCTTTTTTCTTTGCTTTTTATGCAAGTTCGTGTTATAATGGCATCAATTCAAAAATGAAAGGATTTTGCCTATGTACTTATTTTGGGACAACTCTAACATCCATTATTCGGGATTGAACACTGTATACCCCATGCTTGAACCTGGAAAAGAACGTGGTATCTATCGAACATACTTCAAAAATTTGTTTGAATTAGTCCGCAATGGAAGAGTAATAAATGGCGCGTATGCTGCTGGAAGTGTACCTCCCCCGTCTGATGATCTGTGGACATATATTGAGAGTTTAGGTGTCGATATGACCTTGCTCGACAAAACTGCAGATGGAAAAGAGCAAGACAGTGTTGATATGTCGTTGCAGACCAATATGTTTCGTGTTGCCTTGGACAATCCTCCTGATACAATGGTGTTACTTACTGGAGATGGTTCTGGCGGGGCTTTAGGAAAAGGGTTCTTAGCGGATATTAAACGTATACATAAATTGGGGTGGAACATTGAGGTTTATGCATGGGAATCCACCTGCAACCGCTATTTAAAATCTTTTGCAGAGGAAAATGGGGTTTTCGTTCCGCTTGAAAAGTATTACTATTCGATTACTTTTTTGAAAGGTGTACGTGTTGTGCAACCGCTTGTACGATAATAGCAACTTTACTGATTTGGCCATCTTACTTTTGTAGGCTTGCACACCCTTCCCTTACAATCTGCACCCCCTTTGTTACTTTGACCCAAACAACAGAAAAACTTGCACCCCCTATACGGCAAGGGTGTGCATTTGTATCAGAATCACCAGCACTTTTCAAAGCCCTCTGAAATCAAGATTTCAGAGGGCGTTTTCTTTGACTATGGCGTATTAAAATCTGATGACCTGACCAAGAGCAGGCAGATTATTTCTCTGCGGTGATTGTTTCGATCAGCGCCAGTTCCTCTGCCGAAAAGCTGGTATGCTCCGCCGCCTTGATGTTGTCCAGGATCTGCTCCGGGCGGGAGGCCCCGGCCAGTACACTGGCCACGACGCCGTCGTGCAGAACCCAGGCCAGCGCCATCTGCGCCAGGGTCTGACCCCGCTGGGCCGCCAAATCGTTCAGCGCCCGGATCTGGTTCATCCTCTGCTCTGTCAAAGCAGTTTCCTTTAGGAAGCGGCCATCTGTCATGATCCGGCTGTCGGCGGGGACGCCTTTTAGATAGCGGTCTGTCAGCAGTCCCTGGGCCAGGGGTGAGAAGGCGATGATCCCCTTCCCCAGCCTGGCCGCGGTCTCCTTCAGGCCGTTGCTTTCGATTGTGCGGTCAAAGATGGAGTAGCGGTTCTGGTTGATGACAAAGGGTACCTTCCACTCCTCCAAAATGGCAGCGGCCTGCTGAAGATGCTCACCATCATAGTTGGACAGGCCGACATACAGCGCCTTGCCGGACTGCACCACGGAGGCCAGCGCACCCATGGTTTCCTCCAGCGGGGTGCTGGGATCCATGCGGTGGTGATAGAAAATGTCCACATAGTCCAGACCCATGCGCTTCAGGCTCTGATCCAGGCTTGCCAGCAGATACTTCCGGCTGCCCCAGTCGCCGTAGGGCCCGGACCACATCTCATAGCCCGCCTTGGTAGAGATGATCAGCTCGTCACGGTATGCACCCAAATCTTCCTTCAGAATGCGTCCGAAGTTGATCTCGGCCGCGCCCGCAGGAGGGCCGTAGTTGTTGGCCAGGTCAAAGTGGGTGATGCCGTGATCGAATGCGGTAAAGCACATTTCCCGCATCGTCTCAAACCGGCCGGTATCCCCAAAATTGTGCCACAGGCCCAGGGAGATGGCGGGCAGCTTCAGGCCGCTGGCGCCCAGGCGGTGATAGGGCATTGTGTCATAGCGTTTCTCAGAGGCAATGTGCATAGTTGGATCCCTTCGCTTCCTTTTCAAGATTATGTCTTTATTCAACGGCTGTCACATTATCCGTCCACATCTCACACTGGCTCATTACCGTCTGCACAGCATCCTCCATCCCTTCCGGCGGATATTTATGCTTCTTCAGGAGACGCTTCACCAGCCGTCGCATCCCAGCCCGGGCGCTCTCTTTCTTCTGCCAGTCGATGGTGCGGTTTTGCCGCAGAAGGTCAGTCAGTTCCTTGGTGATGGCGATCAGTTCCTCATGCTCATAAAAATCCTTGATGGCCTGGGGCTTGGTCAGCGCGTCATAGAACGCCAGCTCCTCGGCATTCAGCCCCAGCGCTTCGCCTGCCGCGTTGGCCTGGGCAATATCCTTTGCCAACTTCAGCAGCTCTTGGATGACTTCCTCGTTGGTCAGCATCCCATTGAGGTAGCGGTTCATGACACTCTGGATAATTTCGCTGAACTTTTCCGACTTGACTACGTTGCTCCTGCGATAGATGGACACCTGCTCGGCAATCAGCTTCTTCAACAGCTCTACCGCCAGGTTTTTCTCCTTCATGTGGGCGATTTCTTCCAGGAATTTTGGATCAAACAGGGAAAACTCCGTCCCCACGTCGGAAAACAGGTTGATGACGCCCTCGCTTTTGATGCTGTGCTTGAGCAGCTCATTGATCCGCTCATTGACCTCCGGCAAGGTGAATTTTTCACCCGTCCCACCCGTGGTCAAGCGCACAACCATCGTTCTGACCGCCTCGAAGAACGCGCATTCCAGCCGTGTCTTTTCCTCCACCAGACTGGCACACAGCGACAGCGCTTGGCGGAGCAGCAGCGCCTCTTTGATGTAGACGTTATGGGCTTTCTCGTTATCCGGCAGATCGTTTTCCAGCACCCGTCTGCCCAACAAGAAGTTGGCCCCGCCGCTGATGGCTTTCGCCCTATCCAAGTCTGTCCCGGAAATAAAGGTCGAATAATCAAAGCCGTGGAGCAAATCCCGGCAGATGGACAGCTTCTCTTGGAACTTCGGGTATGCCGCACGGCTCACGTCGGGATCGCCGTAGTTCTTTTTGTCCCGGCTCGTGTAGTCGTTCATCGCCTGCTTCAGCGCCTGGGCGATGCCCACATAGTCTACCACGAGCCCGCCCTCTTTGTCCCCGAACACCCGGTTGACCCGGGCAATGGCCTGCATCAGGTTGTGCCCCGCCATGGGCTTATAGACGTACATGGTGGCCAGTGATGGCACGTCAAATCCGGTCAGCCACATATCCACCACGATGGCGATCTTCATGGGGGAGGCGTTGTCCTTGAACTTCCGGGCCAGCTCCTCCTTGTGGGCCTTATTGCCGATGATCTGCCGCCATTCCTCCGGATCGTTGTTGCCCTGGGTCATCACCACCCCCACCTTCTCCGTCCAAGCAGGCCGCAGTTCCAAAATCCGTTTGTAAATCTTCATAGCGATGGGCCGGGAGTAGGCCACGATCATGGCCTTGCCCGTCAGCAGATTGGCCCGGTAGTTCTCGTAGTGATCCAGAATGTCATTGACCAGCGATTCGATGGTGGTATCCGCGCCCAGGATGGCCTCCATCTGGCCCAGCTCTTTCTTGCTCTGCTCAATCACATAGGGGTCGGCGTTCTGGGCCATCAGGTCATATTCCGCGTCAATCAGCCGCAGGGTGGCTTCGTCCAGCTTCAGGTGGATCACCCGGCTCTCGTAGTACACCGGGCGGGTGGCCCCGTCCTCCACGGCCTGGGTCATGTCGTATATGTCGATGTACTCCCCGAACACCTCCCGGGTGCTGCGATCCTTGGCGGAAATAGGCGTCCCGGTGAAGCCAATAAAGGTGGCGTTAGGCAGGTTATCCCGGATGATACGGGCAGTGCCGATGATGGTGCGGGCCTCCACCTCCCCGTTTTTCTTCTGCTTTACCACTACTTTTTCGCTCAATCCGTACTGGCCCCGGTGGGCCTCGTCCGCCATGACGACGATATTCCGCCGCTCCGAGAGGGGCCCGTCCCCCTCCTCGAATTTCTGCATGGTGGTAAAGAGGATCCCGTTGGCTTGACGGCCTGCCAGCAGCTCCTTCAGGTGCTGGCGGCTCTGGGCCTGCTGGGGCGTCTGTCGCAGAAACTCCCGGCACCGGGCGAACTGACCGTAGAGCTGATCGTCCAAATCGTTGCGGTCGGTGATCACCACGATGGTGGGGCTGTCCAGCGCCGTCTGGAGGCCGTGGGCATAGAACACCATGGACAGGGATTTCCCGCTGCCTTGGGTGTGCCAGAACACCCCACCCTTGCCGTCGGTGGTTGTGGCTTTTACCGTGGAGGCCACGGCCTTTTTGACCGCGAAATACTGGTGGTAGCCGGCCAAAATTTTGAACGTCTTTTCGCCGTCCACGTTGAAGCAAATGAAGTTTTTCAGGATGTCTAAAAACCGCCGCTTCTCAAAAAGCCCCTCGAAGAAGGTATCAAAAATCGCCGCCTGAGTGTTTTCATAGCTTCCATCGGTGGTTTTCCACGCCATGAACCGATCCTCGCCGGAGGTGATGGTTCCCGCCTTGGAGGTGGTCAGGTCGCTCATGACGCACACGGCGTTGTAGACGAACAGGGACGGGATCTCGTGCATATAGTTGCGCAACTGGCGGTAGGCCGCGGAGGCGTCCGTCTCCTCCCGGGAGGGGGACTTCAGCTCCACCACCACCAGGGGGAGGCCGTTGACAAACAGGATCACATCCGGCCGCTTCTCCGAGTTCTCCACAACCGTCCACTGGTTGGCGATGGTGAAGTCGTTGTTGTCCGGGGCTTTGAAGTCCACAAGATAGACGAGGGTGGAGCGCTCCTCGCCGTGTTCCTCGTACTTCACCGGCACGCCGTTTTGCAGGTAGTCCGTGAATACCATGTTCTTTTGCAGCAGGGAGCCGCCCTCAAAGTTTCGGAGCTTGTACACCGCCTCGGCGACGGCCTCCTCCGGCAGCTCGCGGTTGATGCGCCGCAGGGCGGGCAGGAGCGCCCCCTCGTACAGCGGGGAGTGGTAGTCCCGCTCCACGTCGGGGCCGTATAGGTAGTTGTAGCCCAGTTGTTCCTGGAAAAGCTGGAGGATGGCGTTTTCGTAGTGGGATTCGGTGAAATAGGCGGACATTGTGTCATCACTCAATTCTATGTTTTAGTACAAATCGATGTCATCATGATCCTCACCATCATAATGATCGTAATAATGAAATCCACATTCTATTGGTTTTCCACACTCGCAGCAAACGTCCCAATATCCAAATTCCTCAAGTTCGCTGGTAATCCCATGGCTTCGTCTACAATTACAGTAGCCGATTTTATTAATATCCATGCCGTGAAAGTACATTTTCATAACCTCCTTAAATTTTTTGAAATTTAACTTTGTAACATTTCAATCTCTCCCGACATAAGTTCTGGAATAAGGGTGTCGCGGATTTTCGCAAGTTTTAGACTTTCATTTTGATTATGAACAATGGTTGCAACCATAGGCGCTATAGCTGCATTGAATTCTGCAAGAGTTTCATTATCAGGCGACAATAATAACATTGATTTAACACGCTCTCTTGGTAATTCTGTTTGACCTGTACTACCAGTATGAAGAGATTCAATCTCTCTCTCATGCAAAAGCCCCCATAAACCAATATAATAGATCAGAGATTCCTCTTTGGGTCGTACGATTGTTATATGAGAATCAACGGTCATATTTTGGGGTGCAAACCAGACCTGAGCCGCCCGCCCCAGAGTACCTTCTCCAGTTGAGTTAATAAGCAAGTCACCAAAATGTAACCACTTCTCATTCACTGCTTTAGGTCGGTGCTTTCTCGCTAAAGAAAGATCAATGAGGTGATTTCGGATACATTTCTGATTAAGTACAATCTGTTCAGATGTGTCAGCATATTTGGGTGTAATTCCCCGACTTATCAGAGAGGCTAAGCTGCCAAGCGTAACAAGTCCCCAGTTTGTAGGTTGATTGCTTTTAAACAAACTAAAGTCAACAAACCACTCTTTGAATAAAGCCTGCGCCTGCCGCTCCAAATTTTCGTTTATCTTCTGGTTCAGTTCGATTTTATCGTCTAATGCTGACAAAATTGACACAACTTTTGCTTGTTCCTGTACTGGCGGGAGTTCAAATTCAATTGCATTTAGATTTGCCTGACTAAGTTTTGGTTGTGCCGAGCCTGTAATATAGCCAGAAATATCGGTTACATTAAAAAGATAGTATAAATATTCCAGCAAACACTTTTCATTAGTTTGAACAATATGTGCATGATTGTTAACCCAGTATCTTCCAACGGCGAGTTGTGCCACTTTTTGCTTCTTTGATCTGAGATTTTCTCCATCTTCCGCGATTAGCAGGTACTTCCCGTCAAAAATATAATCATCAATATAATCGATAATTCCCTGTGCTCCATAGTAAGGATACTGTCCTTTTCGGGATTCTCTTTGCTTTGCAGATAAGGGCACTCTTTTACTGTCATAGTTGATTGTAATTTCGGAAAACTTATATCTCATACCCTATCGCCCCCAACTGCCTCCTGATCTCCCCCTCCAACTCGTGGGACTTGGCGAACAGCTCCCCCAGCTCGGCGGTCAGCCGCCCCATCTTCTCCTCAAAGGGCTCCCCGTCCTCCTCCTGCTCCTCAATGCCCACATACCGCCCCGGCGTGAGGATGTAGTCCTGCTTCGCGATCTCCTGGAGATCGGCCGCGGCGCAGAACCCCTTGACCCCCTCCAGCGTCCCCGCCACGAAGGCGTTGTAGGTATCGGCGATCTTTTGGATATCCCCATCGGTCAGCTCCCGCAGCTTCCGGGTCACCATGGTTCCCAGCTTCCGGGCGTCAATGAACAGGGTTTTCCCCTTCTGCCGCTTGCTTTTCGCCAGGAACCAAAGGGACACCGGGATCTGCGTGGTGTAGAAAAGCTGGGGCGGCATGGCCACGATGCAGTCCACCAGGTCGGCCTCGATGATGTTTTTGCGGATGTCACCCTCCCCGCCCGACTGGGAGGACAAGGAGCCGTTGGCCAACACCATGCCGATGCGTCCACCCGGGGCCAGGTGCCAGATCATGTGCTGGAGCCACGCGAAGTTGGCGTTGCCCGCCGGGGGCAGGCCGTAGGCCCAGCGCACATCCTCCGCCAGCTTGTCCTGCCCCCAGCCGGACAGGTTAAAGGGCGGGTTTGCCAGGATAAAGTCCGCCTTGAGCTGGGGGTGGCAGTCGTTGAAGAAGGTGTCGGCGTTGAACTTGCCCAGGTCGGCCTCGATGCCCCGGATGGCAAGGTTCATCTGGGCCATCTTCCAGGTGGTGGGGTTGGAGTCCTGGCCGAACACGGAAATTTTGTTGATATTCCCGCCGTGGTTTTCGATAAACTTCGCCGACTGGACGAACATCCCGCCGCTACCGCAGCAGGGGTCGTAGACCCGCCCGTTGTAGGGCTGGAGCACCTCCACCAGCGTACGCACCACGCAGGCGGGGGTGTAGAACTCCCCGGCCAGCTTGCCCTCCTGCTCGGCAAACTTGGACAGGCAGTATTCGTAGGTGCGGCCCAGAATGTCCTTGCTGCTCCCATGCTCGATCATCTGGATGTTGGTGAACAGATCCACCACGTCCCCCAAGCGGCGCTTGTCCAGCTCAGGCCGGGCAAAATTCTTGGGCAGGATGTCTTTGAGGCGCTTGTTCTCCTTCTCAATCGCGCGCATGGCCTCGTCGATCACCGCACCCACCTCTGGCGTGTGGGCAGCGGCGGAGATCACAGACCACCGGGCAGACTCCGGCACGAAAAAGATGTTCTCGGCGGTGTATTCGTCCTTGTCCTCCTCGAAGCCGTCGCCCTCGGCTGCCAGCTCGTTGTACTTGGCCTCGAAGCGGTCAGAGATGTACTTTAAGAAAATCAGGCCAAGGACTACGGACTTATATTCCGATGCATCCATATTGCCGCGGAGGACACAGGCCGCCTCCCAAATCTGCTTTTCAAAGCCGATATTGCTTGTATTTGTTTCCGCCATTTTAATATCCCCTAACGTTTCTTCCATATATTTATAGTCATTATATCCTATCCAGCCCATCAACGCAATCCACTATCCTTCCAATTCTACAATAGCCGCCAGATGTGCCCCATCGTCACCTCAGACAGCGGCCCGCCGTTTCTGCGGTTCCCATGGGCCCTGCGTTCAGTCAAGAATTCCCCTACTGCGTCAGATGTGAGCTGCGTCAATTCCCGCTCCCCCAGGCAGGGGACGACGTGGTTTTCCAGTACATATCGGTGGTCGTCCGCCGCAACGCTGGCGCGTCATACTGCTCCTGCCAGTACCCTGCCCACTCCCGCACCGTCATAACCCCATCCCCCTCCCGCTCAGCTGGAGCTGTCGAAAGCCAGTCACCGGAGGCCGTGCCTCGCTCAACACTTTTCAATGGAGATTAATAAAGGCGGTGCAACGTATACGGCTGTCCAGTCTTGGCCTCCAAGAAAACTTCGGGACTGTCCGAGTGCTTGGCGTGTTCCTCCACCAGCAGCTCCGCCGCCCGAGGTGACAGCCCTATCCAACGTTATTTCATTACCACCCCCCGGGAATATCAACAGCGGCCCACGACAGGGAGAGCAGTTCCCCTTGCCGCAGACCGCTGGCCAGGTCGACATATAAAATTGGATAGGCGCTCAATCCTTGAGCCGCATCTAAGTACCGCTTGATCTGCCCGGAACGCCAGCGGCTAATTTCCAACGCATCGCCCGGGGAACCGCTGATGCTCCAGGCCGGGTTTTCCTGAATCCGTCCCTCCCGGCAGGCTTCGTCCAAGATCCGCCGCAGAAGCAGATGGACGCACCACACACTGCGGTCAATCAGCCCTGCTTTGGACAACTTGCGGTAGAATGCCCTAATTTGTCTCTCCCTTAAATCAGTGGGCGCCACACCGCCCAGCTTTGGGGCAATGTGGTTGAAGATCAGGTTCCGGTATCCGCCCACGGTGTTGGGCGCCAATTTTCCCTCCGCCTGGGTGTGGAACCACTCCGCCGCCCACTCTCCCAGTATCATGTTCTGTTCTGCCATGGCTTTCCCTCCTTGCAGCACAAACATATACCACAGAAGGGCGGAACAATCCATAGAAAGAATTGCATCGCTCCCAGAAATATTGTATCATAGCCGCAGAACAGAAAGGGGAAACGATATGAGCATCTATACCGCCGAGGAGTTGACCGAAGCCCGCCGCTCCATTGATTCAACGCTGCGCAAATGCGAAAAAGCCCTGTTAAAGCTGACGCCGGGCAAATCCCAGCACACCCTGACCGCCCGGCGGATCAAGGCGTTCCAAATCGCCCTGGCACTCATTGACCGGGAACTAACAGTGGCGGACAATTCGTAACGCCCCGCTCAAGCCAAGCTCCACTCCAGGACTTCCCGTACCAGACGGCTCCCCACAGTGGTGCCCTCCGGCAGTAGGAACATGGCCACCTGGTTCTCCACGCCGTTGTCGCTGATCATGTGGGCGTAGTCCCCGTCGATGGAATTCACAGTATAATAGACAGGTTCCATGATTTTCCCCTCCTCTTAACAAGCGGCGCTTCCATCCCGCATTTTTCTATGATGCCGTCTCCGGCGTATCAGGGTTTGATTTCTTCCCCTGCTTATGGTATTTTAATCAATATAGCACAAATCCGCCGCCGAGGAAAGTGCCGGCGGCGATATTTTGGGAGTTGATTTCCATGGTTTGTGAGATCATGCACGATGAGACATTTTTAGCCCAAAAGGCCCAACCCGCCACCCCAGAGGATCTACCCGTTGCCCAGGATCTGCTGGACACCCTGGCCGCCCACAAGGACGGCTGCGTGGGCATGGCGGCCAACATGATCGGCGTGAACAAGCGCATCATCGTCTTTGACGACGATGGCGCTTACGCAATTATGTTTAATCCGGAAATCGTCAAAAAATCCGAACCCTACCAGGCGGAAGAGGGCTGTCTGTCCCTGTCCGGCACTCGAAAGGCAAAGCGGTGGAAGTCCATCAAGGTACAGTATCAAAACGAGAAGTTTCAAACCCGCTTCAAGACCTTTACCGACTGGACAGCCCAGATCATTCAGCACGAGATCGACCACTGCGAGGGGGTACTGATTTAGTTGGACATTGACACCTGCATCACCCGCCTGACGGGGAAGGACGCAAAGGACGCCTATGCCTTTACCCAGCAGATCACGGCCGAGAGCCGGGACACCGACACCTGGTATCCATACCTTGAGCAGTTTGCGACCCTTTTGCATCACAAAAACTCCCTTGTGCGGAACCGGGCCATCTCCATCCTGGCAGCTAACGCCCACTGGGACACAGCCGGAAAATTTGACGCCCTGCTGGACGAGTTCCTGTCCCATGTGACGGATGCAAAGCCCATCACCGCCCGGCATTGCATCGCGGCGCTTCCGGAACTTGCGGAGGCAAAGCCGGAGTTCATCCCAAGAATCCACGCCGCGCTGCAACAGGCTGATCTCAGCGGCTATCCGGACAGTATGCAGTCCCTTGTCCGGAAAGACATTGTGGCAGTGCTGCAAAAAATAGGCGGATCAAATTGATGCACGCAACCAATCAAATGGAGCTGGGCCTAACCATCCCCCTCCAACGGCATCTGCACGTCAAGGCCCTGCCTTACGGCCAGGAACCAGACCGCCGCTTCTGCTGGGATCTCCACGTTATTTCTTTGCGGGGGTGTTCCTCCCTGCTGGCCGTCCACTGCCACAGCCGGTATACCTTCGTGCTCTACGATTTGAGCCCCTTGGACTGGGCGCGTCTGCCGGACATTTTCCGGGAGAGCTTGGAGCGCAGCTTATCCGCCGCCGGATTTTCGGTCGAGGCGGCAAGCCTGCTGTACGGCGGCTGCCAGCCGCTGTTCACCAAAACCCACGGCCGCCGGGAGGTGGCCTTCTTAAACCGGGCCTGGGACGACGTGATGGCCGCCGAGCTGGCCCTGGACGAGAGTACTCAAAGTCAGCCCTTGCTGGATCAGATCGTCAATGCCAAGCCCAGCCGGTGCGCGGGCTTCGAGGGGCTGGGTGCGGCCACAAAACGGCTGGCGGCAACCCTTCGGGAGTTATCCTAACTTGTTGTATGCGTCTTGTTGATATAGTTCCTCCCCAAATTTTGGGGGTGGGGTGCTCAAAGAAATTTATAGGGAGGGCTCCATATGCAGAACCGATACACCGGTGATATTGGCGATTTTAGCAAGCTTGGGCTGCTCCGGCGACTGAGCGCCCGGCTGTCCATCGGTGTCAACTGGTATCTGGTTCCTGACGAACGTCACAACGGGGACGGACAGCACATCGATTACTTGACCAAAAATTCGTTCCGAGCGTGTGACCCGCCGCTGTTTGACGCTCTGGCTCAAATTGTTGGTTCCGGTCAGCGAAAGGTGGTTGAATTAGAGAACCCCGCCATCCTTCCGGCCATATATCATTCCGATGTGCTGGATTTCTACCGTTCTACGAAGCTGGAGCGGGACGTCATCCGCACCACTTGGCATCAAAGCGCCCTGTCGAAGTTGAAAGATTGTGACCTGATTTTTGTGGATCCGGACAACGGAGTCATTGTCCCCTCCGCTGAGGGCGGCCCAAAAAGCAATAAATATGTTCTTCCATCAGAGTTGGTGGATTATTACAGGCAGGGATCCAGCGTGGTTTATTATCAGCACAAGGCCCGATTGCCCGATGAGTTCTACATCCAGCAGCACCGTCAGTTGATGGACTCCGGCACATTTCCCGATGTGGGAGGGGCCGGACTGAAATTCGTGTCCACATCTCAGCGTTTTTATTTCTTCCTCCTACAGCCAAAACACATTCCTTCTGCCGCCACCTGTATCGGGCGGATGCTGGCCTCCTCTTGGAGCCGGTATTTTCAACTTATTGAAGGGCTGGATTGATCATCAGAAGCAAACGATTTTTTCTGGACGTTCCAGCCGGCCCAGTCCTACTACTAATTCGCTCTGGTGAATTACATCGGCTTTCACGATAGAGGTATGCTGCTGGCGGGCGGCTGCGGAGACGCCAACGGCCCGTCCCAGATCGGCAAAACCGGGCATCTGGAGCGGGCCCATGCCTTTGGCCGGGGGCTGTATCCTCTGGAACCGGCCAAAGGCGCCTGACCTTGAAACCGCCGGTAGTTCATAAATACGCAGAACTCCGACCCACTTTCAGCCCCACGGGCGGACAGCAACCACAATGCACACGCCACCGCCGGGCAGTTCCAACCAGCAACCGCCTTTGGACAAAATACTACCCAGCAGCGTCCAAAAGTTCCATTTGAACGTTTAGACATCAGTTTAGGAGCAGAAGGTCGCACGTTTGAGTCGTGTTACCCGGACTATTAGGACGGAAAATCGCTCGTTTTGGGCGGTTTTTTGTCTGTTTTCTTTCCATTTTTGATGTAAGTGACCCACTGGGCTTTTCGGTTTGTGGGCAGAGAATTAACCGGCGGTGGGCGTTGCCCACCGCCGGAATTGGTTTTACCCATTATCGGATAGGGCAGTATCCTATCGGATGGACAGGTCGCCGAACCACTTTTTGCTATGGATGGAATACCTGAACTCAAGCTTTTCATGTGAACGCCGTTCTCTTTCACAAAACCCATTTTAGTTAGATATGCCGCGTGGGCCTGGGTTTCCTTTCCCGCGAAGGCCAAAGTATGCCCCCCTTAGAAGGCAGCTTGGAATACAGGTGGGCTCCGATGGAGCAGTCCCGGTAGGTGGGCGTGGAGTAATCCAGCAGTACCTGCAAAATTCTTTGGCCGTCCAGTCCTCAGCAGCACACCCGCCGGGTTCCCGTTACCGCAGACGATATAGACCCGGTCTGCCCCGCTGTTCGCCGAAAAATCCGGGAAGTATGTCCGAATGTCCTCCCGGTAGTAGTCCAGCAGATAGCGCAGAAGGCCCTCACCCTGCGCACCTTCCACCAGATCATAGCTTCGATCCTTCTGGGTCTGCTTGATCAGATTATAGACGTTGATCCCGATCAGGAAGCCATTCGTCAGCGCTGTGGGGTAGGAGTGGATCGTCAGGGCATAGGCTGCGAAAATTCCGCTGCCGATGGTGTTGATCATTCGCAGCTTGATCACCAATGGCATCAGCATGGAAACCACTACCAGCGCGGATCCCAGATATCCAATCATTTCGAGCATCCTTTGTCCCTCCCCTTGGCGCAGGTCATTTTTCTTTTCAACTATTTTTTGATTGTTCCCTATCAACCTTTGGAAGATATTCAGAGAAACGATTGAACGCTGGCATTGCCATGTTACCATGTATGTATCATTGTCCCCAGCCTCTAATGCGTAATACCGTAAAAATAGTCTTCAAAATATTGTAATGGTTCAGATGGTTTTGCAGTCTCCCGTGTGATCATAGCGGTCTGGGTACGATATACAGGATAAATGGGAAGGCATAATAGATCAGAGGTCAGGTATGCCCTTGCCACTCCAGACGAGAGAAAGGTAACCCCCATGTCAGCACGGATCATAGAGATTAAGCTATCCATATTTGGGCAGGTACATACAATGTTGGGCCGCACCCCACACTGTTTGAAGATATCGTCCATCTCCATCCGGATGCTGGTGGTTTTTTCCAGGGTGATAATGGGCACCGTGGACAGGTCGTGTACCTTTACGCTCTTTTGTCCACCAAAATCTCTTTTGAGGGACGCCACTACCATGATGGTGTCTTCCAAAAAAACACGAACATTTAAACGTGAATCCATTTGCCTACCAGGTGAAATGTGAATATTTGTAATTGCAGCATCTAATTCTCGGTTTAGAACCCGGTTAATCAGCGCAGAGCTCCATGCCACCTGAAGGTCAATATGGATATTCGGATAGACTTGATGAAAAGAGTTGATGTACTCAGTTATATTGAGATGGGAGAGGGTAGCGAGCAGCCCAACTGACAATGTTCCGCCAACCTCCCGACGGTGGAGCTCCATTGTGCGCTGAAGCTCCGCCACCTGTTCCAATACCTTCTGAGCCCCATGGACAAATTCTTCCCCCGCGGCAGTCAGCACAACCTTACGGGTAGTGCGCTCAAAGAGCTTAAGGCCTAACTCCTCCTCCAGCAAACTAATCTGTTGAGAGAGGGCGGGTTGTGTAATATAAAGCTGTTCAGCTGCCTTGGAAAAGTTGGACGTCTGAGCCAGCTGAAGCACATATCGGAGTTGGGAAAGCTCCATGAAACCGCTTCTCCTTTTATAAGTTCAGATTATAAATAGCATTATATCTAATTATTTCTCAAAACGCAAGGGGTCTGCTATACTTAATTCATCAATTGATTGACCTCTCGGCCGACGTGGTGCCAAAAAATTATGGAGATGTCAAACTATGTTTTATTTGGTAAATCCTACATCGCAGCTCAATGGTGACGTAAACGTTCCTGGCTCCAAGAGCCAGACTGCCCGGGGACTTGTTCTGGGCACGCTCGCAAAGGGTACCAGTCACATTCTGCATCCCATGCTGAACCTGGACAACTATGACATTGCTGAGTGCTGCCGCCGACTGGGGGCCCAGGTAGACACTTCCAACGATGAGGACTGGGTGGTGAGCAGCCCTGGCCTGGAGGGGCTCCACATTCCCGGCGCAGTGCTGGACGTGGGCAACTCGGGAACCGGATTTTACTTTATTACCACGCTGGCGGCAATGCTTACCGGTAAAAGCGTTATCACCGGTGACTACCAGATCTGCTACCGCCCCATTGCTCCCTTACTGGATGCAATTCGGGAGATGGGCGGCAAGGCGATGTCCACCCGGGACAACGAGCTTGCGCCCTTGGTGATTGAGGGGCCTGTCGAGGGTGGTCACACGGTTCACCTTAACGGCAAAAACGTCCAGTGGGGCATTGGCCTCATGGTATGCTGTCCTGCACTGAAGGACACCACCACTATCGTTTACGATACCACCCTGGGCGAGCGTCCCTATGCCAACCTGACTATGGACTGGATGAAAGCAGCCGGCGTTCATTTGGAGAACTGCAACTATGAGAAGTTCGTTATTCCAGGCAACCAGACTTATCGCCCCTTCACCAAACGCACCTCCCGTGACTGGTGTTCTGCCAGCTACCCCCTGGTGGCAACCGCGATCATGAAAGAGAAGTGCCGCATCAAGCTGCTGGACATGGATATCAACGACTTCATGGGTGAACGCCACTATGTGGACTGGATCAACGAGATGGGCGGACACGTCGAGGTTCTGAACGGCGGAAAGGACGGTATCATCGTTGAGGGCGGACATGAGCTCCACGGCATCGAGATTGACTGTGGCGACACTCCTGATGCCGTACCTGCCCTTGCAGTGCTGGGCTGCTATGCTCAAGGCAAGATGAAGCTCTATAACATTGCCGCCAGCCGCATGAAGGAAACTGACCGCTCCAAAACCATCGCACAGGAACTACGGAAGATGGGTGCCCACATCGACGAGGATGAGGACAGCCTGACCATTTACCACTCTCCTCTCCACGGAGCCACCATCGACGGACACAACGACCACCGCATCGTTATGGCCACCGCGTGCGCCGCCCTGGGTGCTGAGGGCCCCAGCTTTATTGACTCGGTTGACCATGTTGGGGTATCCTTCCCCCGTTTCTATGAGGAGATGAGGAATATCGGCGCCAACATGATTCGTTTGGCTGAGAAATAATTCCAACGACAAGGGATTCAAAAGCTGGTAGAATCAACGTACACAGACCCGTAACTAAATTTAGGAGGTATAGTTATGAAAAAGATCGTTAATCTTTTGCTGGCCCTGGCTATGGCATTCTGCCTTTCGGCCTGCGGCAATTCCGACAGCCAGCCCAGTGCTCCCGCAGGCAACTCCGGCACTCCCGGCGGTGTGACCCGTATCACCATCGGCACCGCCGGTACCTCCGGTGCACTCTATCCCATGGGGGTTGCCATGGCCGAAACCATCACCAACCATGTGGACGGCATCACCGCCACTGGTGAGTCCACTGCCGCATCCATCGAAAACCTGCGGAACCTCCATGACGGCAAGATGGCAATGGGCATCTCCATGAGCGAAATCTGTGCTTACGCTTACCACGGAATAGGCGACTATGAGGGCAGTGATTACACAGATATCCGCGCGATGTTCTCCACCATTAACAACTATCTCCAGGTCTTTACGCTCAAGGACAGCGGCATCACCTCTATTGAGGATCTAAAGGGAAAAACTGTGAGCATGGGCTCCGCCGGCAGCGGCGGTGAGATGGCCGGACGTATGCTCCTGGGCGTCTATGGTCTGGACTACAACTCGGTCAACGCCCAGTTCATGGGTGAGTCCGACGGCGCCACCGCGCTGAAGGATGGCAAAATCGACGCCATGATCGCCACCCATCCCCTGAACTCTGCGGCCCTCACCGAGCTTACCACCTCTTGCAACGCGGTACTCCTGTCCATCGACAACGATGCGTTTTATGAGACTTATCCCGCCTACTCCAAAACCACCATTCCTGCGGGCACCTATCCCAACAACGATACCGACGTGGTAGTTCCGGGCAACAAAGTGATCATGTGTACCTCCCTTAACAGCGGCCTCACAGACGACCAGGTTTACGAGATCACCAAAGCCATCTGGGAGAATCGGGACGAATGGGCATCCAGCGCCAAAAGCGTGGAGAGCCAGGCGATTTTTGACGATGTCCTCCAATGCATCGATCTCCCCCTGCACCCCGGCTCCATCCGTTACCTGGAGGAGAAGGGTGTGACCATTCCTGATGACCTGAAGGGCTGAAACGATTAAAAAGGGGCGGACGCTTGCCGCCCGCCCCTTTTGCGAATGAGGTGATAATATGAACGATAAGCTCCAGTCCAAAAGCGCAAAGGCACTGGATATCATCCTGTCTGTGGTATGCTTTGTGGTGGCGTTGTTCCACGTTTTCATAGCTTGGGATACCTCCATCAGCCTGGTTCAACAGCGGGTGTTCCATGTCTTTGCAATGCTCCTGATTTATTTCCTCATGCAAACCCAAAAAGCTGCCTCAGATGGAAAAGTCACAAGGTTCCTCCATGGCGCCCTCTCTCTGATTACCACGGTGGTAGGCGGTTATTTTCTGGCCAATACCACCCTGACCGCCCTGTCGAAACGGGGGATCAGCGGTGCCACCGATCTGGACATCGTCATGGGCGTCTTGCTCATCCTGGCCGTCATGGTACTGGCCTGGCGGACAGTAGGCTGGGCCTTGACTGCCCTGAGCGCCATTTTCATCCTTTACGCCGTAGCTGGGCCTTATATGCCCGAGCTCATCGCCCACCGGGGCTATGATATCCCGTATATCACGAGCTATGTGGCCTGGACAAGTGAATCCATTTTCGGCACCTGCATCAGTGCTTGCGTGTCTTTTGTGGCGCTGTATATCATTTTCGGAGAGCTGCTCGATGTGTTTGGCGCGGGCCAGTTCTTTATTGATATCGCATATGCCCTCACCGGTCGGATGAAAGGCGGCCCGGCAGAGGCTTCCGTGGTGTCCAGCGCCTTAATGGGTTCCATCAACGGTTCCGCAGTGGCAAACGTGGTCACCACCGGCACGTTCACCATTCCCCTGATGAAGAAGGTGGGCTACCGTCCGGAATTTGCCGGCGCGGTAGAGGCGGTGGCCTCCACCGGCGGGCAGCTTCTGCCTCCAGTTATGGGTGCCGCGGCCTTTGTTATGGCCGACCTGACGGGCATTCCCTATTCCACCATCATCATCGCGGCGATCATTCCTGGTATTCTTTACTATCTAAGCCTTGGCACCTCGGTATATCTTGAGGCAGACAAGCAAGGGTTGCAGGCGGAGCGTGCGGATAAGCTGCCTCAGGTGAAAAAGGTACTCAAAGAGGGCTGGTATTATGCCCTGCCCATTCTTGTGTTGATTGTCGCCCTGCTGGGCTTCGGCCTCTCCGCCAACTTTGCCGCACTATTCAGCATTGCGGTGCTGTTAGTCATCGGTTTTGCCAAGGAGTGGATCACCAACAAGCGGCTGCCGTTCAAAGAGGTGTTTGACGCGCTGGTGAAGGCATCCAAGACTACTGTGTCCGTGACAATCGCCTGCGCCTGCGCTGGCATCGTGATCGGCATCGTATCCATGACCGGCATCGGTATCAAATTTACCAGCATCGTTTTTCAGCTCTCCGGCGGGCATCTGATTCTGATGCTCCTCCTGGTTATGCTGGCCTGCATCATCATGGGCATGGGGCTTCCCAGCACGGCGGCGTATATTATTGCCGCCACTGTGGGCGTACCCAGTTTGGTTGCCGCAGGTATCCCCGAATTACCCGCCAACCTTTTTGTGTTCTATTTCGCCATCATGTCTTTTATCACCCCGCCAGTGGCGGTGGCTGCCTATGCTGCGGCTGGCCTTGCCGACGCCAGTGCCAGCAAAACAGGGTGGCTGGCCTTTATGCTGGGTTTGCCCGGCTTTATCATCCCGTTTGTCTATGTCTATAATCCCGCCTTGCTGATTGTGGACACCCCAGTGTGGGATACGGTCTGGATCGTGATCTTGTCCACCTTCGCAGTTACACTCATGTCTATGACGGTAATCGGTTGGTTCAAGGGAAGGCTGAATCCAATTTTCCGAATTGCCATAGCCGTGGCTGCTATCCTGATGTTTGTCCCCGGTTTGATCTTCGACATAATCGGTTTGGTAATGGGTGCCAGTATCATCGGCTTCCTCTTTTTCACGCGGCGTAAAATGCCTGGTGTGGTATAGGGATCAAAAACAGGCTATTCAGCAGCTATTCATCGGGTTGTTAGGATGGGCTTTTTGACACAAAAGACAGTTTAGCCTTTGAGCCTCACGCCCTCTTTGGCCTCGCAAATCGAGTACCATTGATTCGCTTGCATCAGCTTTTCCCAGAATCGAACCGCAAAAACGGTTTCACTACATTTCTATTTTTCTGCGTCCCCAAAACTGGCGAGGGTTATTCTGGACACCGCAATGTCCCGGACTTCCCTCGCCAGCTTTTTGCCTATTTACCCGCTATTCAGTAATCATAAAGGAGTATTTCTATGAAGATAAATCAAAAAATTTGTCGTGCTATATACTATATTCTTGGCCTCACTATTTTAGCGCTTGGGCTGACACTGAATGCCAAAACCGGGTTAGGTGTGTCGCCCATCACTTCGTTGCCATACACCGTCGCGGAGATTCTACAGATCAATTTCGGCAATACGGTCTTTCTCTCCTACCTAATTTTTATTGCCATAGAACTGGCTTTGACGAAGCAACCATCGGAGCGAATTTTGATTATTTTGCAGATTCCGCTAAGCATCGTGTTTACGCGGGTAATGAATCTATTCGGCGGTCTTTTTACCCTGTATGTAGAAACACTCTGGCAACGGATGCTTCTCCTGCTGTGCGCAATTTTTTGTACGGGAGTTGGCGCGGCATTGACAATGAATATGCGCCTTGTACCCAATCCGGGCGACGGGGTTGTCCAGTCGATTTCTGAGTTCTCCGGTCAGGAGGTTGGTCTGGTCAAAAATTGTGTGGACTTGATCAATGTACTCTGTGCGTTTCTCCTTGGCTGCCTGGCCGGAAACCCACTGTTGGGGGTGGGGCTCGGAACGGTGATTGGTGTATTCGGTATTGGACGTATTGTAGCGCTATTTAACAAACTTTTTAAGGAGCGCCTTCAGACACAGTCAGGCCTCTCCTAAGGTGCATAAACAAACATCAGAAATTTGCCGCATTTCCCGCCAATTTCCAGGGTCAGGTTAAAAGACCCTACCCTATCTAAACAAATTGTTGTCAGCTGTCCGGATTGAGTAGGGCTGTTTTTGCCTGTAGCCCTTATATTTCAAGGGCTACAGGCTTTTTCGCTTCGGGTGCCATATGTCGTGGATCAAAAGCAAACCGGTCAAAATCAAAACGCAAAACGTATAGGCGAAGGAATACGAGTCCTTACTGAGGTCTCCTGCGGGGCGTCAAATACTGCATCTCTTGGAATCGCAAATGCAGTCGCTTCAAATCCACACATCTGTAACAGCCGGCTTCCAACCGAAAAGAACTATTTGTACGTCAAAAAGGGTGGTATTCTCACAGTACTTCCATACTCTATGTTTTTTCGCATTCGTTATGTCGCAAACCCCGCATATTGCGTCATGTAGAGATGGTAGTATTTCCCTTTTTGTGCAATCAGCATCTGGTGGCTGCCACATTCCACTATTCTGCCCTGATCCATTACCACGATCATATCTGCATCCCGGATGGTGGATAGCCGGTGGGCAATGACGATGCTGGTGCGGTTCTCCATAATCTTCTGCATAGCTTCTTGGATGGCCCGCTCCGTTCGGGTGTCCACATTGGAGGTGGCTTCGTCCAGAATCAATATCTTCGGGTCTGCCACAAATGCCCGGGCAATGGCCAGCAGCTGACGCTGCCCATAGCTGATGTTCTCGCCACCCCCGGTCAGAATAGTATACCAACCTTGGGGCACGCCCTCGATCAGTTCGCCGCAGTGGCTCATACGGGCCGCCTGTTCCACATCTTCTAAGGATGCGTGCTCGCTTCCATATCTCAGGTTGTTTAGGATGGTATCATGGAACAGCACTGTGTCCTGCAAAACGATAGCCACATTCCGACGCAGGTCATCCCTGGAAATGTTCTGAATATCCTGCCCGTCAATCAAGATCGTTCCACTGTCAATGTCGTAAAAGCGCATGAGCAGATTGACCAGCGTGGTTTTGCCGCTGCCTGTGGCCCCCACCAGTGCCACTTTTTCCCCCGGAGGCACCACCAGGCTGAAATCCCGGATCACCGGCTGGCCCGGGACATAGGAAAACTGTACCTGCCTGAATGTTACAGCGGCGGGGCCGTCCTCCAGCGCGTTCCCGGTTTTATCCTCATCCGGCTCATCCAGGACGGCAAATACTCGTTCCGCTCCGGCGATGGCGGTCTGGAGCTGACCGTATATCTGCGCCAGCTCGTTGATAGGGCGGCTAAACTGTTTGGCGTAGACAATGAAAGCGGAGATGACCCCCACGGAGATCAAACCGCTGGCGGAAAAGTATCCGCCGAAGGCGGCGATGATGACAAAGCCAATGTTGCCGATGCAGTTCATCACCGGCCCCATAACCCCGCTGAAAATATCCGTTTTGATGCCTGCACGGGTCAGGGAATCGGAGATGGCGCAGAATTCCCCCACTGTGGCCTCCTGGTGGTTGTAAGCCACCATAGTGCGGTAGCCGGACACCATCTCCTCAACGGTACCGTTGAGCCTGCCCAGCAGCATCTGCCGCTGCCGGGAAAATTTGCGTACCCTCCCGGAGAGCACCTTGGTTGCCAGAAGGGTCAGCAGAACGGTGGCGCAGCTGAGCAGTGCCAGCTGCCAGCAGTACCACAGCATCACGGCCACCGTCCCCAGTATGGTTAGGACACCGGAAAACAGCGAAGGAAGGGATTGGGAGATGGTGGTGGAGATATTCTCCACATCGTTGGTCATGCGGCTCATCACATCGCCGTGGGAGTGGGTGTCCATATAGCGGATGGGTAGGTCTACCAGTTTCCCGAACAGCTCTCCCCGCATCCGTTTTACGATGCGCTGGCTCAGATGGGCGCTGAGCAGCCCCTGCATCAGCTGGCAGGCGCTGTAAAGAGTATAGACAGCCAACATTCCCAATACGGTCCCCAACAAACTGTCCTTCCGGATACCTGCGATCGCATCAATGGCATTGCTTTGCAGGCTGGGGGCGTAAACCCCACACGCCGTGCCCAAAACCACCACAAGCAGTATGGCCAACACCATGGCTTTCTCCCGGGCAAAATAGGCCGCGATGCGTCGAAGCGTCGCCCCGGCATTTTCCGCGTGTTCCGCCTGAGCAAACCGCTGCTCCCGATTCATCATGCCGGGGATGTTACGGGCAGCAAGCGTCTGCTCTTTTTGTTCAGACAATTCCTTCAGCCTCCTCTCCCATTTGGGAACGGTAAATGTCCTGATAAATTCTGCACTCTGCCAGCAGCTCCTCGTGGGCGCCCACAGCGGCGATCCGTCCGCTTTCCAGCACCACGATGCGATCCGCTTTCCGCACGGAGGCAATGCGCTGGGCTACGATGATCTTGGTCATACTTTGGCGATTTTCATTTAGCGCGCGGTACAATTCCGCCTCGGTCTTTAAATCCAGCGCGCTGGTAGCGTCATCCAGGATCAGGATCTCCGCCCGCTTCAGCACGGCCCGGGCAATGGACAGCCGTTGGCGCTGTCCGCCGGACAAGCTCATGCCCCGTTCCGCCACGACGGTATCGTAATCCTCCGGGGCGGAGCGGATAAAGCCATCCGCTTGGGCGATCTTTGCCGCCGATGTGATCTCTCCCGCCGGTGCGCCCGGTTTGCCCCAAGCGATGTTTTCCCCGATGGACACGGTGAACAGCTCCGCCTTTTGCAGGGCAACGGCCACCTTTTCCCGCAGCGCCTGCTGGCGGTATTGCCGCACGTCCACTCCATCCACCAGCACCGTGCCCGCCGTCGCGTCGTAAAAGCGGGGAATCAGGTTGATCAGGGAGGTCTTCCCGCAGCCGGTGCCTCCCATGATGGCCACCGTTTCCCCTTGCCGGATGGTCAGATTGATGTGCTCCAGCACCGGCCGGGCAGCGCCCGGGTAGGCGAAGGACACATCCCGAAACTCGATCTCGCCCTGATGTCCGGGATTGCCGTCAAGACTGCCGTCCTTTAGCTCCGGTTCGCTGTCCAGCAGCTCTTTGACCCGTTTCCAGGAGGCCAGCCCGCGGGAGATATTCTGGAACAGCATTACCAGCATGAGCACGCCGTTGAGGAGTTGGGTGGTATAGGTGACCGCCGCCATCACATCGCCCGGAGTCGTGCCGCCGGTGGACACCTGGAAGGAACCCATATATAAAATGACCGCCACCACTGCGTACATCAGGGCATTGACTGCGGGGTTCATAAAGGCGAAAATCACCAGCACCCGCAGCTGGGTGCCGATCAGCACCTCGTTGGCTTTCCCGAACCGCGCCTTTTCATAGGCTTCCCGCACACAGGCCTTGATGATCCGGATGCCCGACACATCCTCCTGCATGATGGAGTTGATGGCATCCAGCTGCCCCTGCAATTTGGAGAACAGAGGGTTGGCTTTCCACAGGCACAGGACGATGCACCCCGCCACCAGGGGAAAGGCACACAAAACGATCCAGCCGAACTCCCGGTTCAGCCGGAACATACAGTACATACTGCCAAAAGTCAGCATACTGGTGCGGATCAGCCCGCGGATAAACACAGAGACAAAGGTCTGCACCTGCGTGATGTCGTTCGTGACCCGGGTCACCAGGGAGCCTGTTCCAAAGCGATCCAGCTGCGGGAACGAAAACGACATGATCCGCCGGAAGATGTCCTTGCGGATCTCATTGCCGGTGTTCTGGCTGGCGATGTGGGTAAAGACGTTGTTCAGTGACCCGCATAATCCGCCAAACAGCACCAGAGCGATCATTTGCAGCCCCAGCGTCCAGATCAGCCCCAAGTCGCTTGTACCTCCGGTCTTTAATCCCAGTACGCCCTCATCCACAATGCGGCTCATGATCCCCGGCTGGATCAAGTCCATCGCCACCTCGCCGATCATGAAAAGCGCCGCGAGGATCGCGTAAAACAGGTAGCGCTTGATGTATTTCCACATGCTCACTCCCTCCTGCCCTGGCCGCAGGGATGGGCGCAGTTCGCGCAGCCGCCGCTGCAACCGTGTCCCTTTTCATGATGGTGGCGGTGATGCTCCCGGCTTCCCTGGTAGCGGATTTCCCAGTCGGCATTGATTTTTTCCAGCAGGGAGAGCAGTTGTGCCTTCTCCGCCCCAGACAACACGGAGAACATCTCCTCGTGCCTCTGCTGCCGCTGCGCCATAGCCTCTGCTGCCTGCCGCAGCCCCTCCTCTGTCAGGGTGATATTGGTAGTCCTGCGATCCGTTTCGCTGAGGGCACGGGCAATCAGTCCCATGTTTTCCAGTTTTGCGATGACTTCGCTGGCGGAGCCGGACTGGATGCCCAGCCGCGCCGTCAGCTCCCGCTGGGTGATCGTACCTGTTTCACGCAGAAGTATCAGGATCCGTTTTTGGCTGCCCTTTCCCTCATACAAAGAGCGCATCGTGTGGCTGATGTCCCGCAGGAGAATAATGAGTTGCCCATTGACAGTTTCCATTGAGCGCTGATCCATATGACGTATTGCTTTTTCTTGATGTCTCATAATTGGGTGTCCTTTCTTGCATATACCTTGGTACCTTGATAATTTACACTTTGTTTTGCCAATTGTCAAGGTACCTTATAGACTGCACTGATTTGAAACAGTGAAAGCCGGTTACATACACAAACCAAAATAAACGCCAGCGGACCATAGCCATCCTGCTGGTGCGGTTGTGTGTGTGACCGGCTTTCTTATTTACCCTGGAAACGAAAAGACTTGAAAAACGCCCAAGAAAACAGTGTCGTTTTGGGCATTGAACGTTGTAGTAGGGGTAGGAGGAAAATTCGGGATGACCGCACAAGAAGCGGTGAAGGGGATAACTGTCGCCAGAGAAACTATCCACTTGGTTCCCATGAGATTTATGGGTATGACATCTTAGGCCCGAACCGTTTTGACGTCCACAGCCTGACCAACATCAGCAGCCCACGGACGCACAGCTCCACCGCCATGGCGATCCAAACGCCGTAAAGGCCCAGCCGCCCCACCAACAGCAGGGACAACCCGATACGAACCACCCAGATGCTCAGCAAGTTGAGAATGCTGGGCACCAGGGTATCTTCCGCCCCCCGCAGCGCCCCCGATGCCACGATGGACACGGCAAACAGCGGCTCGGCCAGCAGCTCAATGCGTAGCACCTCCGCCGCCAGAGCCTGAACCTCTTTCGATGGAGTAAGCATCTGGAATACCAGCGGACAGACCATCCACATCACCACTCCTGCCAGCGCCATCAGCGCCGCCCCAAGGGCGGTGGACAGGTTTGCGTACCGTTTAGCCAGCTTGTACTCCCCCGCGCCCATGCTTTGGCCCACCAGGGTGGTGGCGGCAGAGCCAATGCCGTACCCGGGCATATAGCACAAGCTTTCCGCTGTGACGGCGAAGGAGTTGGCGGCAATGGCAACTGTGCCAAGAGGTGCGATGATCCGGGTAGAGGCCACCATCGCCCCGCACATAGCCAGCTCCTGTCCCGCCACCGGGGAACCGATTTTGAATGCGCGACAAAGAATTCCCGGATCCAGCGGGCAGGGCTCCCGCCGGGTCAAACGCAAGGTCTGGGATCGTACACAGCAGCACCACAACATCGCCAACGAGATCACCACTGTGGCCAGTCCTGTGCCGATTCCGGCCCCCAACACCCCAAGCCATGGAATGAATACGGCGTTAAACAAGACATCTAAGCCACACATAATGGCATTCAGGATACTGGGCGTCACCATATTTCCGCTGCATTGCAGGCAGGAGGAGGCCAACGAGTTCATCTGCATGAACGGAAGGGTGAGGGCAAACACCAGGAAATAGGCGGAGGCATCCGCCACTATGTCTACATCGCCTCCCAGCCAATGAGGCAGAGGGTTGCTTAACGCCACCCCTGCGAACAACAGTAAGGTGGACAGAAGCAATCCGGTGGCAATGCCGTGCTTCATCACCCTACGGGCCTCCGCCTCCTCCCCTGCGCCAATATGGTGCGCCACCTGGACAGAAAAGCCTGCCGATACGCCATAGATGAAACCGCTCATCAACCAGGTGCTGCTGGATACCAGCCCGATGGCGGCAGAAGCCCCGGCCCCCAGCCTGCCCACCATAGCCGAGTCAATGTATTGCATGACGATGGAAGTGATTTGTGTAAGAATGGCGGGCACGCTCAACCGCCACACACGGGTCAGATGCACGGATATCCCAGCATCCCTCTGCTCATCGGATTTTTCCACAGTTCAGTCCCCCTCCCGGTGCAAGTGGCTGCTTTTCAGGTTATGGGAGATCTTGCTCCAGATCAGCCTGTGCAGCATATCCAGCGGTCTCTTTTTTTAAGAAGATCTTTACGTCTTTTCTGCGATGCACAAGTATAGCATACTATCGGAAAAATGCAAGCACCGCGCCTCTGGCGCTCACCTTGAGGCCGATCTGTGTGTGGCGAGGAACCGCCCGGGCAGCTGGCCCTTCACCGCCGCCTGCGGCAGGCAGATCGTTCTCAACATTATCCCGCACCAAGTCATTGTCAATGGCCAGGTAAATTTCAGGCGGGATGAGACGTTCCGCCGGATCTGGAGTTGGCTGCGAAATCCTTATTGTTTTCTTATCCGTCAAGGTCACCTCAGCAACAGAGCGCCCGAAAAGGCTGAAACCACGCTTGCTCAGAGGGGTGTGGCTGAACTCTGCGCCCGCCGCCCGCATATGATGCTTTACAGAACATTGATTTTGAGAGGTACTTCCTATGAACAGATCACCATCTTGCAGCCGTTCCCCGTCTGATTTTCTATCAATTCTGCGTGGCAGACCTCAAGCGGCAGCCCGGATCGCGGGCAGTAAAGATTATCCCGGTATATCGGGTACTGTGCGGCTGTATCAGAGCAACGCGGGCGTGATTGTCCTCGCCCAGGTCAGCGGCCTACCTCAATCGGACATTCCCTGCCAGGAGCGGATCTTTGGGTTTCATATCCATGAAGGCACCGACTGCGGCGGCAATATGGACGATCCACTTGCTGATGCCATGTCCCATTACAATCCCAACGGCTGCGGACATCCTCATCACGCCGGAGACCTGCCGCCACTGTTCGGGAACAACGGGCTTGCCCTCTCCCTGTTTCTGACCAATCGTTTTTCCATCAATGAGGTGATTGGCAGGACAGTCATTATCCATGACCGCCCCGACGACTTTACCACCCAGCCATCTGGAAATTCCGGCACAAAAATCGCCTGCGGAGCAGTACGCAGGGCGTCGGCTGCCTGCCTGTAATACTTTTGCGTCAAAAAGCGCTTGGCGGCGCGTGCGCCGCCGGACCGTCATTGGAACCGAAACCCGCCGCAGTCTTCACTGCGGCGGGTTTCGTTCAGCGGCTCGTGTGCGCCGCCTACCGCCCCTCCAGCCGTTCCTCCACCCGGAAATTCCCATCAATCCCCGGATAGATCAGGAACAGCGCCGGAAGGGCCGGGATCCAGAAGTTGGTAAAGGGCAGCAGCGTCACCGCCAGCGGGAAGAACCGCAGCACCAGCCCCCAGTAGCCGCCCATGATTGCCAGCGCCGACAGAGTCCTTGGCAGCTGGCCGATGCACAGCAGCACTCCGTTTTTCAGCATCTGCCCGAAAGACAGCTCCATCAAGGCCAGCTGAGGCCACAGGTACAGCGACAGCGCCAATACCACCAGCGCCCCCGCGACAAGCCCCGCCCCCATGGCCGTGCTCAGCTGGAGCGCTCCGGCGTGGAAGAGCAGGAATACCTGAACAGCCAGCAGACTGCCCCCCACAGCGCCCGGCAGAAGGGCCGCTTTGGCGCTGCGCTTCCAGGCCCGGCGGTAGATGTGCCACCAGAAGCCCGGCTCATCCCGCAGTCCCCGCAGGATGGTATCCGCCAATCCGCACAGCTCCGGCCCCGCCAGCGCTCCGCCGATGAAGCCGAAGACAGGAGCGAAGATCAGCACATGGGAGTAAAGGGAAAATGCCGTACCCGCCAAAAAGGGCACACATCCCACCAGCGCCAGAAATCCCGCCCGGAACACATCCCAGAAGTCCCGTGTCAGCATCTCCCAGAAGCGGGGGAAGCCGGTTTTGCGGGGGGTGTCCGGCGGCACGCCGGGTCCCTCGCGGTCATAATTCGGAAGAAATCCCATGGTGGTACGCTCCTTTCCACGCGGTCAGTCAAAGAGGGCCGCCCAGAGGGCCTGAGCCCCCGCGAAGGCGTTCTCGTCCGCCTCCGTCGGGATCATCCTGCGGGCAAAGTACAGTGTGTCAGGGAGGCAGTTGTCCCAGTCCACCTCCGCCGCTCCCTCCCAGTCCGAAAGGGGACGGGTCATATTCTCCCAGTCCACGGAGCCCTCCGGCGGCGTGGAGCCGTCCAGGTAACTGAGGGCGTCGTGGTTGGTCTGAAAGCTCTCCGGGTCGTCCAGAAGGAAAATGCCGCTCTGGCGGGTGTAGAAGTCGGCGTTCAGCTTATCCAGGTTGGTGGTCATCACCTGGATGGCGGCGTCGTCCATGGCGGTGGAGGCGTAGTCGATCTGGATGGCATTGACGGCCACGTGGACCTCGCCGTCGCCGTTAAAGTCCGGAGCGGCCCTCTCCAGCGCGGCTTGCAGGGAGGCGATCTCGTCCGGGGTGGCCGCGTAGCGGGTCACCAGAGCTACGGAGCAGTCGGCGTTCACCTTGTTCAGGCGCTCCCAGGCGATGCCGCAGAGAAGGATCACCGCCAGCACCGCGATCAGGACATGGAGCCAGTGGTACCGCCACCAGTTGTCCCGGCGCTGCTGGGGCGTCATGTTTTCGGGCATTTCTCTGGGGATGGGACGTTTTGACATACCTGTCTCCCTTTCTGCTTACAGATGGATCTCCAGCGGCGCGGCGGCAAGGCCGGTCCCGCCATGGAGCCCCGCGGGGCCGTAGCTGTACCAGGCGTAACGCACCGTCTCCGGCGCGGGAACGCCGGGAGCGCTCACCCGGACGGCGTCCGGAGCGGCGATTTCAGCGTTCGCGTCATAAAATACGCCGTCCGCGCCCGCCAGCTGAAAACCTCCGCCGGTCAGCGTCAGTCCGCCGCCGGTATGGGCGAAGCGGAGCAATACGGCGCCGCCCTCCCGCCGGGCGGAGGTACACACCGGAGACCGTCCGGCCGCCGGCTGACGGTACACGGCTTCCAGGACCAGCAGGCCCAGGCGGGTTCCGGGGGTGCGTTTATCGGTAGGGTGGATGTTGTCAAATTCGCCGCAGTCCGCCAGGACGGCAATCTCCACGCCCGGCAGGTCCCGGGCGGCGTCCGCCTGGGCCTTGCGGAGAACGGGCCAGCGCATGGGGTCGCCGGAAGCGGCATCCTCTTTGCTGATATACATAGGCAGCTGCACGAGGAGGAAGGGTTTTTCTTCATCCTCCCAGTCCCGCCGCCAGAGCCGGATGAGGCGGGTCAGCAGGGCATAGTAGTCCTCCGGCCATTCCTCGTCCTGCTCCCCCTGGTAGTACCAGAAGCCCCGGAGGGCGTAGGGAGCCAGGGGCTTGACCATGGCGCGGTACAGGTTTCCGGGACAGTGGAAGCTGGCCCGCCC
>JAETOP010000031.1 GCA_021771675.1 Oscillospiraceae bacterium
CTTTCCACATTGGCTTGTAACAGTATTTAGGTGCCTGCTGTACAGTCCCTCAGTCAGCTTCGCTGACAGCTCCCCTTGCACAGGGGAGCCTTTGCTCAGAAGCCTTTAGCTGATTCCATTCAACGAAGTGCTGCAAAAACGTTACCGGGCGGGTTAGGGAAAAAGCGATTACCGGCCAGCCCCAGGCGAAATTGGCTGCGGGCCCAGCCCGCCAAATTACAATTTACCAAATGCACCTCATAAGATAAGCGCAACATTTTACCAAGAAAGGAAGACTTAACCATGACGGACTGGATGCGGCTGGACAATGCGGCGCTGATTTTTCCTGCGGTACGGCGGCGGGACTGGACCAACGCCTTCCGGGTCAGCGCCACCCTGTCTGAGCCGGTGAACCCGGAAATCCTGCAACAGGCGGTGGACGCCCTGCTGCCCCGGTTCCCCTCCATGTACGTCAGCCTCCACCGGGGCGCCTTCTGGTACTATCTGCAAAAGCTCACCCAAGGCCCCCGGGTGCGGCAGGACGGCGCCTGCCCCCTGATTCACATGACCGGCTCGGAGCTGCGCAAATGCTGCCTGCGGGTGCTCTGGTATGAAAACCGCATTGCGGTGGAGTGCTTCCACGCCATCACCGATGGAAACGGCGGCATGATCTATCTGAAAACCCTCACCGCCGCCTACCTGTCCCTGCGCCACGCAGTCTCCATCCCCGCCGGGGAGGGGGTGCTGGACTGGACAGAAGCCCCCCGCCGGGAGGAGCTGGAGGATTGCTTCACCGCCGCAGCGGGACACACCCCGTTGAGCCGGAAGGAGGCAAACGCCCTGCGGCTTCGGGGCACCCGGGAGGAGGACGGCTTTCTCCATCTGACCATTGCCACCATCCCGGAGGAGTCCCTTCTGGCCCTGGCCCATAAGTATCACTGCACTGTCACCGCTCTGCTGTGTGCGGTCATGCTCCAATCCATTCTGGCAGTAGCAAGGCCCGGGAAGCGGTGGGCCAAGGTGACGGTTCCGGTGAACCTGCGAAAAATCCTGGGCGGCGAGACTCTGCGCAATTTCGTGCTGGCGGTGAACGTGGGGGTTGACCCCCGGCTGGGCAGCTATACCCTGGAGGAGCTGACTCGAGCGGTGCAGGGCCAGCTGGAAACCCTGATCACCCACCAGCAAATGGCTGCCCGGGTGGCGGCCAATGTGCAGCCCGCCCAGAATCTGCTGCTGCGGGTCATGCCCCTGCCCATCAAGAATCTGGCCCTGCGGATGGTCTACCATCAGGTGGGAGAGAGCAAGGGCAGCATCAATATCTCCAACCTGGGCAAAACCCGGCTGCCCCGGGAAATGGAGGACTACGTCCAATATCTGGACTTCACCATCGGGCCTCTGATTACCTGCTTCAACAATTGCAGCGTGGTCTCCTATGGCGGCCTGACCCGAATCAACCTGATCCGCTCTACCCGGGAGCCGAGGCTGGAGCGGGATTTCCTCACCCGGCTGGTTCAGCTGGGACTGGAAGTGTCCGTGGACAGCAACGAAAGGAACTGAGCTATGTATTGTATGAACTGCGGTGTGAAGCTGGGGGCGGGAGAGGAAAAATGCCCTCTCTGCGGCCTCCGGGCCTATCACCCCGATTTGAAGCGCACCCCTGGCACCCCCCTGTACCCCCGGGAATGGCATGCCCCCGAGGCAGAGCGCAGCGGCTGGCGGTATCTGCTGACAGTGTTCTTCCTGGTGGCAGTGAGCGCCTGCCTGATTATCAATTTCCTGCTGGAGGACAGCGTTACCTGGTCCGGCTTCGTGCTGGCGGGGCTGCTGACGGGTTATGTACTGCTGGTGCTGCCGCTGTGGTTTTCCCGGCCCAATGTGGTGATTTTTCTGGCCATCGACTTCACGGCGGTGGGACTGATGCTCCTGTACATCGACCTGGCGGTGAAGGGGGGATGGTTTTTGTCCCTGGCCTTCCCGGTGACCGCCATGTACGGCGTACTGGTCACGGGCTTTGCAGCCATCGTGAAATACGTCCGACGGGGCCGGTTTTTCCAGCTGGGAGGCGGGTGCATCGTCTTCGGCTGCTCGGCCATGCTCCTGGAGCTGTTCATCAGCATCACCGTGGGTACGGAGATGTTTGTGTGGAGCCTGTACCCCGTGGCGCTGCTGGGCACCGTGGGATTGTTCTGGATTCTGGCGGGGATGATCCGGCCTCTGGGGGACGCCATCCGGAAGAAGACATTTTTATAAAACGAATTGGGGGACGGCATCCGTCCCCCAACTTATTTATCATATCACATTTCCAAAGGGATTTCCATTCTCACTTTCTCCAACTTTTCCCCCTGATTCTTATGAAACATCCCATCTTGCAAATCTAAAAAGAATGGGCTATTATAAGAGTACAAAAAAGGAGTGAGTCCAATGTACTAGCAAGAAGCTCCCAAATCTGTAGAAAGAGAGGTTACGTAAATGCCGGAGCCCCACAATTTTATGAAATGACCCTCGACGGCTGTAGTGAGTAGACAGCAGGTCGAGGGTTATTTCTTTGCCCCGCCCGGTCGTTCCTGTGCCATTATTTCAGGCGATAATAGACGGTGGCTTTTCCAGCCCCCTCCCGCTTTAATTCTCCTGCCTCTACCATTTTCCGCAGCGAACCTTCCACAGAGCTCAGGCTCAATGCCGGACACAGGTCACGGATAGTCTGCTTTGTAAACCGTCCGATTTGATTCATCGTGGCTTTGCGCACAATTTCGATGGCGGGACGCTTCTCTTCCACAATGGCAAACCGGTCTTCAAAATCCCTGTAGGCGGCGAGAATTGTACCCAGGATATATTTGACGAAGGGAAGCACATCCTCGGTTCCCTCGTGCCACCCATGTTGGGAACGGCTCAGCGCATCGTAGTAAAGGTCTTTGTTTTTTGCAATCTTGGCTTCCAGAGAAATATACTTGCCTACATAGAATCCACTGCGATACAGCAGCAGGGTTGTAAGCAAGCGGCTCATTCGTCCGTTGCCATCATTGAAGGGATGAATGCACAGAAAGTCATGAACAAAGACCGGGATTGCCAGCAGCGGTTCCAGTTCAAAGTTGCCGATCACCCTGTTGTACTCCCTGCAAATCTGATCCAGTGCCTCCGGCGTTTCGTAGGGAGGCAACGGTGTAAACAAAATTTCTGTATGCCCATCCGGATAGGTTGCACTGATATAGTTCTGCACATTTTTGGTCTGCCCTGCCAGTGGATTATTCATGTGGGAGTACATGATTTTATGCAATTGGAGAATGAAATTGCGGGTGATGGGAATCACGTCGAAGTTCTCGTGAATGATGTTCAGCACATCCCGATAGCCGGCAATTTCCTGTTCATCACGGTTTCTTGGCGTCGTCTTTTCTTCCACCAGCTGACGGATTCGGGTACTGGTGGTCACAATGCCCTCAATGGCATTGGATGCCTCTGTACTCTGGATTTTCGCAATCTCAACCAGTTTTTCCAGCTTTTCGGGGCGGTGCCTCAGATACAGCTCCTGCTTTCCAGCCTCTTTATAAATAGCGGCAATCAGGCCCAGAATCTCAGAGTCCCAGGATTGCTCTCTCAATTTTGAGTAGTTGAACATTCGCATAATCCCGCACCTCCTCATCGTTTCCCTTAAATTATACCCATATTTAAGGGAATCGTCAATGTGTAAGGGAAAAATAATTACCGGGTCAGCGGAAGGAATGTTACGGAAACTGCAATTTCATAAAATGGCCCTCGACCGCTGTAGCAAGCAGGTCGAGGGTTATTTCTTTGTTCCGTGGAGGAACCGGTTTATTTCTTCCCAAAAGCACCGTCGTCTACATAATCGGGCTGTGTAATCATTTTGGTGCCTGCTGTACAATCCCTCAGGCACCGTTTCCTGGTACCACTCAGCGGAACACTCAATATCCGTTACCTGGCGGGAGGCTGATAGCCTCCCCTACAGTGAAACGGGCGGTGCGGCAGACACCATTCCTAACTCCTAATTCCTAACTCCTAATTCCTAATTCCTAACTCCTAATTATCTCATATCTCCCGTCAGTACTCCCTCTGGGCCAGGATTTCCGGGGTGAGGGTGTCGGGGGTGAAGATCGTCTCCTCCACGAAAATCTGCTTGGGGATGGGCTCCCCCGCCAGGTATTGGCGGATGAGCTCGTCCACCCGGGGGCCGTGGAGGGGGCTGCACTCCACGCACAGGTCAATCTTCCCCTCCATGCACAATTGGAGGGCCCGGCGGACGGCGTCGAAGGAGATGATGGTCACGTCCCCGCCCCGGCCATAGGTGATGCCCGCCTCGTCCAGCGCCCGCATGGCCCCGAAGGTCATGTTGTCGTTCTCGCTGTAGATCACGTCAATGTCCCGGTTCTCCGCCAGGAAATCCCGAACCACCTCGTAGCCCTTGGTCTCCGTAAAATCCCCGGGCAGCTGGGCGGCGAAATGCCAGTTTTCATGGGCCTGAACCGCCTCCTCGATGGCCTTGGTTCGCAGCAGCTGGGCAGTAGCGCCGTAGGTGCCCTGGATGTGGAGGATGCTCACATCCCCCTGATGCTGGGCCATGGCCTTTTCCAGCCAGGACACCGCCTGCTCTCCCTCGGCCAGGAAGTCGGAGCCGATCTGGGTCAGATAGCGCCCCGTATCCTCCACCGCCACCTCCCGGTCCACGATAATCACCGGGATGTGGGCGTTTTTCGCCTCTTGCAGCACCGTGTCCCAGCCGGTCTCCTCCAGGGGGGCGATGACGATGATGTCCACCCCCTGGACGATGAAGTTCCGCACCGCCACCAGCTGGTTGGCCTGCTTCTGCCGGGCGTTGTCATAGAGTAGCTCATAGCCGTTCTCCTCACTGAGGGCCGCAATCATGGAGTCGGTGTTGGCCACCCGCCAGTCGGACTCCGCCCCCAGCTGGGAGAAGCCCACCTTGGTCAGCTCCTGTTCCGGTGGGGCCTCCCGGGCGCAGCCGGTAAGCAGCAGCGCCAGGATGGCGATTATGCTAAGCATTCGTTTCATGGGCTTCCTCCCTCCTGAGCGGAATTCGGATGGTAATGTCCGTACCCACCCCGCTTTGGCTTTCAATGGTAAACCGGCACGCCGAAGCGTACATCAGCTGCAAGCGCTTGTAGGCGGAGTTCAGGCCGAAGCCTGTGGCCTCGTCCCGTTCCAGCCGGCCCCGCAGGGCTTCCAGTTCCCCCGGCTCCATGCCCGCACCGGTGTCGGACACCCGAATGGTCACCTTTCCCTCTGAGAGCGTTCCGGTGACGGTAATCAGCCCTTTGCCCCGCTTGGGCTTGATGCCGTGGTAGATGGCGTTCTCCACCAGGGGCTGGAGGGTCATTTTGGGAATCCGGCAGTCGCCCACGGCGCTGTCAATCTCAATGGAGTAATCCAGGATGTCCTTGTAGCGCACCTGCTGGATTTCCAGGTAGCTGCGGATGTGCTGCTGCTCCTGGTTCAGTGTCACAATGTCCTGGCCGTTGCTGAGAAAGGAGCGGAAATAGGTAGAGAGGCTGGTGACCATCTCCTCCGCCTGCTCGTTCCGCCCGGTTTCAATGAGCCAGACGATGGCGTCCAGGGTATTGTAGAGGAAATGGGGGTTGATCTGAGCCTGAATCAAAGACAGCTCGATGCCCCGCAGACGGATCTGCTCCTGCCGGTTCAGCTCGATCTGCCGGTTTAAGCGGACGGCCATCTCCTCAATGCCCCGGCTGAGCACCGAGAGCTTGGGGTCGTCGGCCTGAACCGGGGGCTTCTCCCCCAAATCTCCCTGGCCGATCTGAACCACCCGGTGGGAAATGGCGTCAATGGGGTCGGTGATGCTGCGGCTGGTCTGGATGGCCCGGCGGACGGCCAGAACCACCACCACCGCCATGCACCCCAGCACCGCCGCCAGCTCCACCACCAGCATCCGGTTTAAGCGCTGCTGCAAGGCCGCCAGCTGGCCCGCCTCGTGGTAGAGATAGGTGTACATGTACTGCTCAATGAGCTGGGTAATCACATAGATGTTGTTTTCCAGCTGCTCCATCCGCTTGTCGTAGCCCTGGGTCTGCTGGATGCGGTCAACGCTGGCAATCAGATTGTCGCACAGGCCCAACACACTCCCCGCTGCCTTCCGGCTGTCCGGATTGGTGGAGTTGGAGAGCAATGTCTGGGCCAGGGTCCGGGCGGTCTGGATTTCCTCCAGGGGCAGCTCCTGTGAGGAGCCAATGACGTAGTAATACATCTTCAAATCCACATCCGCCCTGAAATCCTGGTTGAACCGGGAAGCGGTGGCGATGTTTCCGGTGACGGAGGAATAGCGGATATTGTAGTTAACCAGCAGGAAGAGAATCACCGCCGCCAGCAGCACCATGGGCAGGAAGGTATTGAGTATCAGCCCATAGAGCTTCCCGGCGATGGAATTGGGCTCCCCGGAAAATCTCTTTCTCATTCCTCCTCCGTCTCCCCGTTTCGGAAGGCTCTGGGGGTGCAGCCCTGGGTTTTACGGAACACAAAGGAGAAATACCGGGGGTCCCGGTAGCCCACCTGGCAGGCGATCTCGCTGGAACGCAGATTGGTGCGCTGGAGCAGCTGCTTGGCCCGGTTCATCCGCTTCTGGGTCAGATATTCCACAAAGGAAATCTCCATCCTCTGGCTGAACAGGGCGCTGAGGTAGTTGGCGCTGATGTTGATGGCCTGGGCCACGGAATTCAGGGAAATATTTTCATCGGCATAGTGCTTTTCAATGTAACGGATGGCTTGGTTGATGATGTCGCTGCTGGCCTGCTGGCTCTTGAGGTCCCGCAGCTGTAAGGCGGCGGAGAGCACACGGACCACATACTCCCGCAGCCGCTGGGGCGGCAGGTTCACCTCCGGCTGGGGCAGCCGGGCAAAATCCTCCTGCCCGCAGCCCTGCTGCTGCAAGCACAGCTCCGCATTGATGCGGACGGACACCATCAGATAGTGCCGGAACAGCAGCGACCGCTCCGCGCCCCCCAGATTGGTCAGATATTCCTGGACGAAGGCATCCACCTCCTCGGCAGTGCCGGTTTGCAGGAAATTGCGGATAATCAGCGGGTCCAGCTTCCCGGGGTCCAGCTTTCCCAGGCAGGCGGCGCCGCCGTTGTCCCGCTCATTTTGCAGCATCTCCGCCCGGAACACATGGGTGTCCGGGAACAGGTGCCGGTAGGCCAGCACGTGGTTTGCATCCTTGTAGCACTGGGCCAGGCCGCTGAGCCGGTAGGTGGGGGTGCCCACGGCAGCATACCAATTCAGTTCCTCCTCCGCTCCGCCGCACCGGCGCTGGATGATGTCCAGGGCCCGGTTTGTCAATCCCGTCAGGTTCTCTGCATCCCCCATAATCAGGGCGGCGTAGGACAACAGGCTCCCCCGGAACAGAATGTAGCCGGGGTAGCGGAGGAAATAATCCAGCAGTCCGTCCAGGGTCACCGCCGCCGCCTCGGAATAGGAGTTCTCCGAGTCGGACTGGACGGTGAAGAGTACAAAATTGTAGCCATGGGCGTTCAAGTCCAGATTCAGCCGGCCGGCCTCCTCGTAAATCTCCTGGACGGACATGGAGCCCTCCACCAGCCGCTCAAAAAAGGCCCGGCGGGAGAAGCTCTCATACTTTTTGGTGTCCTGCTCATAGCGGCGCAGGAATTCCTTCTGCTCCCGCTCCTCCTGGATTTTCTGCCGGGTGTGCTCCAGTGCTTTCAGGATGGCAGTCTTGGTGATGGGCTTGAGCAGGTATTGATCCACATTCAGGTCGATGGCCTGACGGGCGTACTCAAAATCGCTGTAGCCGCTGAGGATGATGATTTTCGTATCGGGCAGCTCCCGGCTGACGATGCTGCTCAGGGCCAAACCGTCCATAAAGGGCATTTTGATGTCTGTAATGAGCACATCCGGGCGCAGCCTGCGAATCAGGGGCAGGGCCATCTCCCCGTCGGGAGCGTCCCCCACAAACTCAAAGCCGTACTTCTCCCAGGGCACAATGTCCCGCAGCCCCTCCCGAACAATGCTCTCGTCCTCGGTGATGAATACCTTAATCAGTTCCATGGCATAAGCCCTCCATGTGGTTTTCTGGGTGTTGCACGATAGCAGGGGCGACAATTTAATTCCTAACTCCTAATTTTTAACTATCTTATATCTTGGGCCCTGGAGGCAGAAGGGAAGCTCCATCCGGTTGCTTTCCAGCAGCGCCTTGTCCCGGAGAATCACCTCCGCCTCCCCGTCGGCGACGATTTTGCCATGGGACAGGAGGATTACCCGTTGGCAGGTATCCAGGATCATATCCAGATCATGGGAGGCGATCAGCTTGGTCTGGGGCAGGGAGCGGATGGTATTGATAACCGTTCGGCGATTCACCGGGTCCAGGGCGGTGGAAGGCTCGTCCATCAAAACGGCCTCCGGCTCCATGGCCAGGATAGTGGCAATGGCGGCCATTCGCTTTTCCCCGCCGGAGATTTTGTGATTGTAGCAGTGCTTCAGCTTTTCGATGCCCAATTTCTCCAGAATCTTGTCCACTCGCTGATCCGTTTCCTCCTGGCTCAGGCCGTAGTTTCGGGGGCCGAAGGTCATGTCCTCATACACCGTGGGCATGAACATCTGATTGTCCGAATCCTGGAGCACATAGCCGATTTTCCGGCGGATGGCGGGCAGATTCTGCCTGTTCACGGGAAGATCGTCCACCAATATCTCTCCCTGGCCGCTGAGAAGCCCCAGCAGCAGCTTCATAATGGTGGATTTTCCTGCTCCGTTGGCCCCGATCAGGCCCACGGCCTCCCCCTTCCGAATGGTAAAGCTAAGTCCTTCCACCACCGGATTTTGCGTATCATAGGAAAAGGATACATTATGGAATTCAATCATCCCTCTTACCTCACAATCAAGCTCCCCAGCAGTGCGGGGATATTCACCATTCGGGCCAGGAAAAATAATCCGATACAGCCAGCAGCGAACACCACTGCCGAGACCCGGCAAGGGGGAGCCTGGGCATAATGGAATTCTGACCGGAAACCCCGGAGCACCATACTGCTGTAGAGCTCCTCTGCCCGATCCATACTCCGCAGCAGCAGCTGCCCCAGGAAGGAGCCCCAGGCGGAGATGTGCAGCCCTTTCTGTCCGGGGGCCCGGAGCCGGTAGGCCTCCGTCATCACAGAAACCTGCTCCAGCATCACCCCAATATAGCGGTAGGTCAGCAGCAGCAGGGTCACCAGAATGCCCGGCGCATGGAGCTTGCGCAGAGCAGCGCAGAGGGAATCGATGGGCGTGGTGGCAATCAGCAGGAAGGAGGCCATCAGCGAAAATGTTCCCTTCATCATCAGCGTCACCATGGACACCCAGCCGCCGGTGATTACCAGGGAACCCAGCTGTATCAGCGGCGTGTGATCCAGGATTGGATTCACCAGCCCCACGGCGCAGACCAGAGGCAGCACAAGACGCAACCGGTAAAAGCAAAGACTCACCGGAATCCCCGATGCCTGGAACATCAGCACGGGGTAGAGCACCATGATCATCAGCCCGGAAAAATCATATTTGGAATAAGAGACCACGAAAACAATGTAGGCCACCGTAACCGCCAGCTTGCTCAGCGGATACAGCAGGTGAACCGGGGAGTTCCCCGCTGCCAGAGCATCCATCTCCCGCAGCTCGGAGCGGGCCTTGGTAAGTTTATCCATTGCAAAACCTCATTCAGCAACAATCGGAGGCACCAAAACGGTACCTCCGATAGTATATCACATTATTTACGCTTTTGCATCCGCTTTTTTTCTGCGGAAGAAGCCCCCTGCCATGCACACCAGCACCGCAGCGCCGGCCACAATGGCGGAACCAAGCAAACCGGAAACCGTAGTGCCCAGGCTGCTGTCACTGCCCGCAAAGGCATAGTCCGGAAGGAAAGCGGTCTTTTCCTGAATGGAGCCGGCCAGTTCTGCCGCACCGCTGGAAATGCCGTAATCCTCTTCGTCCAAGCCCATATTTTCACTGTAGCCGGATTCCCCGTTGCCGAACATGGACCACTCCAGGCCGTCGGGATTTCCGCTGGCTGCCAGGCTCAGTCCGCCGCCAACCACAGCCACGACCACCGCCAGAATCACCAGGGTGGTTTTCAGGGAATACCTTGCGGTGCCAGCGGTGTTCACATCCCGCAGCAGTTCCGGTCTGGCCTCATACACAAACACCAGGACAGCGGAGGTAATCAGGCCCTCCACCAGCCCGATGGCAAGATGGATAGGCTGCATGATGCCCACAAAAGCGCCAAAGGGCAGCTCGGTTATGCCGGAAGCCGTGGTTTCCAGAACCACGGAGAAAGCGCCCAGCTGCAAGGTGATGACGCAGCCCAGCACGGAGGACAGCACGATTTTGATTCGCGTGGCCGCCTTGGTCCCCAGGCCGCCAAAGAGCCTGCTGGTCATAATTGGACGCCACAGCAGATAATACCCCACGAAGCAGCCGTAGAAGGCCATATTCCAGCAGTTAGCCCCCAGGGCCAGCAGTCCCCCGTCCGCAAAGAACAGGCACTGAATCGCCAGAATCACCACCATGGACAAAAAGCCTGCCTGAGGGCCCAGCAATGCCGAAAGCATCATGCCGCCGCACAGGTGGCCGGAGGAGCCGGTGCCGGGAATGGTATAGTTAATCATCTGCCCGGCAAACACCAGGGCGGAGGTCACCGCCATGGTGGGAAGCTTGGCGGTGGTTTCGTCTTTTTTCAGGGTCTTCACGGAGGCTCCCACTGTTACAGCGGAAGCGGCATACATGGTCGCAGCAACTGCCGGAGCCAGTAATGCGTCTGCCATATGCATTTGCTCATGCACCTCTTCTATTTAGGATAGCTGGATTATAGCAGACCTTGATTCCATTTTTAAGCCCCCCGGGGGGTTATTTTTTTGATAATTTACGGACTAAATTCATTCAGCGTTAAGCTGGTCCACCACGATTTCCCGGTAGGGATTGGCGATGACGGTTTTATAGGTGTGGTAGATCACCATGCCGGGCTTGCCGCTGGGGATTTTCTTCACCTGCTTCACAGGCGTTACGTCCACGGGAATGTTCTGCCCTCCGCTGGTTTCGGCGTAGTAGGCGGCCAGCTGGGCGGCCTGGGTAATGGTGTCGTCCGGAGGCGTTCTGCCGCCGCAGGAGATGATGACGTGGCTGCCGTGAACCTTGGAGGCGTGGCACCAGATGTCGTCCTTCCGGGCCAGGCGGAAGGTGAGCTCGTCGTTCTGCCGGTTGTTCCGGCCCACATAGATGGGGAAGCCGTCGGTGCTCTCAAAGCGCATGGGCGGGAGCTTCCCCTGCTTCATCCGCCGTTTCCCGGCGTCCGGGCGCAGGTATCCCCCGGCTTGCAGCTCCTGGCGAATCTCCTCCAGCTCCGCCTCGGTGTCCGCCCGGTTCAGCTCCTCCAGCACGCTTTCCAGGTATTCCAGCTCCTCGGCGCCCAAGGCCAGCTGATGGGTCAGCTCCTTCTCGGCGTTCTTCATCCGGGCGTAGTCCTTGTAGAACTTGGCGGCGTTCTGCTGGGGGCTGAGAATGGGGGACAAGGGGATGTCAATGAACTTCATGTCCTCATCATAAAAATCCTGGCACCGGACGCTTTTTTGGCCCTTGGTCACCAGATGCAGGTTGGCGGTGAGGATGTCCCCCAGCTGGCGCAGCCGCTCCCGGTCGTAGGTGGCTTCCAGCTCCTTTTGCTGCAAGGCCAGCTTCCGCCGCAGCCGCTGGCAGAGGTTATTTACGGTTTTGCGTACCCCCTGGCTTTTCTGGCGGATCAGGTCCTTCCGGTCCCGGAGGGTGTAGTAGCTGTCCAGCAGAGCGCCGAAGGACTCCGCCCGGCGGCATTCGCCGTACTCCCGGATGGGGCAGAAGGCAAACTGCCTGGGGGTGCCGTCGGCCTGGGTGCAGAAGTAAGGGGCGGGATGGCGCAGATGCTCGATGAAGAACAGCTCCAGCTTTTCCGCCGTGTGGGTCTCCAGACTGCCCACCCGGGCGTCCACATCCCCGGCGGCGTACAATGCCGCCTCCCGGCACACCAGCGGAGACAGGCCCCCCAGGCAGTCCATCAGTCGGTCGCTGAGCAAATCCGCCCCGGGGGCAGTTAGTAGGTTGACATAATCTTCCTTCCCCAGCAGCAGGGGATTGGCTTTCTTCACCTTCTCCGGCTCCACGTAGTGAAGCCCCGGCAGGGCCGCCCGGCGTGCGCTCTCGTCCAGGCCGATGCGGCGCAGACAGTCCAGAATCCGCCCATCGGGGGAGAGCAGATACAGGTTGCAGGTTCGGCCCATCAGCTCCGCCACCAGCCGCTTCTGCACCGGGAAGCCCATCTCATCGGTGCAGTCGAAGGTAAATACCGCCGCTCGCTCCATCTCCGGCTGGGAGATGTCCGAGAGCCGGGCCCCCAGGAGGTGCTTGCGCAGCAGCATACAGAACATGGGCGGCTCCGCCGGATTCTCCGGGGAGGCGGCGGTGAGATGCAGCCGGGGGGCGGTGGGATTGGCCACAAACAGCAGCTTCTCCCGGCCCTGCTGGCAGCGCAGGTGGAGAATCAGGGTGTCCCGGCTGGGCTGGTGGAGCTTGTCCACCCGGGCCCCCAGGCAGCGGGAACGGATTTCCTCCAAAACGGAGGTCAGGAAAAAAGCGTCAAATGCCATAATAGTTCCTTTCTGGTGCTGGGTTTGGTGGGAAATGAGGAATGAGGAGTTAGGAATGATACGGGGCGGCAAATTGTAATTTGGCGGCGAGTCGCCGCTGACAATTCGCACAGGGATGTGCGGTAATTGCCGCATAAGTTCCGCCCGGTAACGTTTTGACTGTCGAAGAATGTGCCGCACTGCCCTTTTCTGCGTAGGGGAGGCTATTAGCCTCCCGCCAGGTAACGACTTTTGAGTTTCCTGTTGAGTGGGAGCAGACGATGGCTTCTGAGGAGGCCTTTGCTCAAAAACCGCCACGCTTCACCATCCAACGCCATACTCATAAACCGCAAGGCGGCGGGAGGCAGATTGCCTCCCCTACAGAGAAAGGGGGTAGTGCGGAGGAACTTTTGCCGCAAAAGCGTTGCCGGGCGGGTTAGGGAAAAAGCGATTACCGACCAGCTTCGAGCGAATTGTCAGCGGCCACTGGCCGCCTGTGCGAAATTGGCTGCGGGCCCTGCCCCCCTGGGGTGAAGCGCCCTGCGCTTCCAATTCCTCATTCCTAACTCCTAATTCCTAACTCCTAATTGGCGTGGCAGTCCGGCTTTTCGCTCCCACAGGGCCAGGAGCGTTCCGTTCTTGACGGAAACCTCGGCCTCCCGTCCTGTGAAATGATTGCTGACCCCCAGGGGAAAGAAGCTGGTGAGGGTTGCATCCTCCAGCTCATAGCAGAGCCCACGGATGGAGACGCCCTGGGCATCCGGGCCCAGGCAGAACAGGGAAAAATCCCCCTCCGCCGATGCCGGGAAGCGGAGAGCGCCGTCCTTCACGGCGGCGGCAAAATAGTCCTTTCCCACCAGAACGCCAACAGCCCCCTGCTGGGCCAGATACCCCAATGTCTGGAAATTGGCCACGGTGTGGTCCAGCCGCCCGCCGTCCATGCCGCCATAGAGCAGAAAATTGCGGCAGCCCAGCGCCAGCCCCCGGCGGACGGCCAGCATGGAGTCGGTGTCGTCCTTTTCCACCGGATACACCGTCGCCCCCTCCGGCACATAGCCCAGGGAGTCGAAGTCCCCGAGGATTTCATCCGGGGTAACGCCCAGAGCCCGGACGTGGCGCAGTCCCCCATCGGCGGCAATCACATAGTCCTCCGCCCCGATGGGCCGCAGCAGTCCGTCAAACTCCCCGGCACAAAATATCACACAGGTTCCCATGGTGCACCTCCCGGACTTTTTCCCTATTATACTCCCTCCGGGCAGGAAAATCAACAAGGTGCAGCCGGAGGACGGCAAAAGGGGACGAGAAACCTCGTCCCCTTCTATTATAGCTACTGTTCAGGCCGCAGTGCACCTTTGATTTGAGCACAAAGCATTGAAGAGCGCCATCCCCAATTTGTGCTTGTACCTCTGCCTCTGCCTCGGCCCCGACCAGTGACGCATTGGTGTTTCCTGCGCTACATTTTCTCAATCAAAGCAAGCAAAGCGGCCTGCTGGTCTTCACTTAGCTTTGACCAGTGCTCCAGAAGCTTTTTCTGGGATTCGGTCAGAGAAACGGGGGCATTGTTCTCAGCAAACAATTGTGACAGAGTGATTCCGAATGCGGTGCAGATTTTTTCCAGAGATGAAATTGAGGGCATCATGTTTTTGCGATACCAGGATGAGATGGTGGATTGCGGCAGGCCTGAGCGCTCTGCAAGCTGATATTCTGTCCAGCCTCTCGCCTCCCGATATTGCGTTATTACGGTAAGAATATCCTTCACAGCACCGCCCCCGGCTACTTGTATATCCCGTAAATTATAGTACGATAAATCGTTGCAATTTAATCATTTTTATCGTATTATTTATACGAAATACACAAGTAGGCAGAGGCGATACAATGAACTTCAAAAGCTGCTTCTTTATCGGTCACAGGGACGCCCCCGAGGAAATTCTTCCGGCGCTGCTGGAAGCCATCGAGGGGCACATCACGAATTATGGGGTTGGGGAATTCATTGTGGGAGGCTATGGACAATTCGACCGTCTGGCCGCTAAGGCCCTTGTCTGCGCAAAATCCCGGCACCCGGAAATTATCCTGATGCTGCTGACCCCTTATCATCCGGCGGAGCGCTCCATGGAAGTGCCTCCCGGTTTCGATGGAACCTTTTACCCGCCGGGGATGGAATCTGTTCCACGGCAATATACCATTGCCAGAGCGAACCGCTATATGATCGATCACGCAGACTGTCTGATCGCATATGCCTGGCACCCAGCCAGCAATGCAAAAAATCTGGTAGAGTACGCCTTGAAAAAAGGCGTTCCTGTCATGAATCTGGCTGCGCCGTTGCAAGAATAACAGGCAAAAGGGCGTGTTGCAAAGTGAAATGCAACACGCCCTTTCGGCTTGATTACTTGTTTTCCATTTCCTTCAGGGCGTCCTTGCGGCTGAAATTGGCCCGGCCCTTTTCGTCGAAGCCCATGAACTTGACGTAGGTCATGTCGCCCAGGTTCAGCACGTCCTCTACCTTCTCCACCCGGCGGTTTTCCAGCTTGGAGATGTGCACCATGCCGTCATGGCCGGGGGCGATCTCCACGAAAGCGCCGATGGGCAGGATGCGGACCACCTTGCCGTAGTAAATCTTGCCCACCTCGGGGACAAAGCAGATGTCATCCACCATCTTCTTGGCGGCGTAGGCGGCGGCGGAGTCCACAGCGGAGATGAACACGGAGCCGTCCTCGTCGATGTCCACCTTGGCGCCGGTGTCGGCGCAGATCTTCTGGATGGTCTTGCCGCCGGAGCCGATGACCTCCCGAATCTTGTCCACGGGAATCTTCAAGCTCAGCATCTTGGGTGCGAACTCGGACACCTCGGCCCGGGGCTCGGCGATGCAGGGCAGCATGATCTCATTCAGGATTTCCAGCCGGGCCTTGCGGCAGCGCTCCAGAGCGTCGGCAATGATCTCCATGGTCAATCCCTTGTTCTTCAAATCCATCTGGATGGCGGTGATGCCCTCGGTGGTACCGGCCACCTTGAAGTCCATCTCGCCGTGGAAGTCCTCCACGCCCTGAATGTCGGTGAAGGTTCTCCACTCGCCGGTCTCCTGGTCGGAGATCAGGCCGCAGGAGATGCCGGCCACAGGCCGCTTGATGGGCACGCCGGCGTCCATCAGGGCCAGGGTGGAGCCGCAGATGGAGCCCTGGGAGGTGGAGCCGTTGGAGCTAAGCACCTCGGACACCACACGGATGGCGTAGGGGAACTCATCCACGCTGGGAATCACAGGGAGCAATGCCTTCTCGGCCAGAGCGCCGTGACCGATCTCACGGCGGCTGGTGGAACGGGCGGCCCGGGCCTCGCCGGTGGAGTAGGCGGGGAAATTATAGTGATGGATATAGCGCTTGGTCTCCTCGGAGTAGATGGTGTCCAGCTTCTGGGCAGCGGACAGGGTGTTCAGGGTGCACACGGAGAGCACCTGGGTCTGACCGCGGGTGAACAGGCCGGAGCCGTGAACCCGGGGCAGCACGCCCACCTCGGCAGCCAGGGGGCGAATTTCGTCCATTCCACGGCCGTCCACCCGCTTGCCCTGGAGCAGCCACTTCTTGACCACCTTTTTCTGCATCTTATACAGGCAGACCTCGATGTGGGTCTCGAAATCCTCGTACTTCTCGCCAAACTTCTCCTGGAAGTCCAGCCGGGCGGCGGTGAGCCGCTCCTCCCGGACATTCTTATCCGGGGTGTCCAGGGCATACTCGATCTGATTCAGGCCATAGGCCATCAGGTCGTCCAGCAGCTCGTGGTTCACGGCGGCCTTCTCGAAGGTGAACTTGGGCTTGCCGATCTCGGCCACGATGGAGTTGATGAACTTCACAATCTCCATGTTGGTCTCGTGGGCAATGCGGATGGATTCCAGCACCACGGCCTCGGGAGCCTCGTTGGCCTCGGTCTCGATCATGACCACCTTCTCGAAGGTGGAGGAAATGCACACGAAGCAGTCGGAAGCCTCCCGCTCCTCGGTGGAGGGGTTGACGATATAGCGGCCGTTCAGGTGGCAGACATTGGTGGTGGCCACAGGCCCGTTCCAGGGCACATCGGAGGAAGCGATGGCGATGGAAGCGCCCAGGGAGGCCACAATCTCCACAGGGTTTTCGTAGTCATTGGCCAGCACGGTGCAGGTGACCACGGTGTCGTTGCGCAGCTCCTCGTCGAAGAGGGGACGCATGGGGCGGTCGATGATCCGGCTGTTCAGGATGCCCCGCTCGCTGGGCTTGCCCTCCCGGCGGTTGAAGGAGCCGGGAATCCGGCCCACGGAGTACATCCGCTCTTCAAACTCGATGGTCAGGGGGAAGTAGTCGATGCCCGCCTTGGGGATGGGGTTGGCGGTGCAGGTGGTGAGTACCACGGTGTCGCCGTAGCGGCAGATGCACTCGGCGTTGGCCAGCTCTGCCACCTTACCGGTCTCTACGGTGAAGGGGCGGCCGCCGATTTCCATTTCGTAAACCTTGTGATTGGGGAACTGTCTGTGAGTTACCATTTAATAATTACCTCCTAATAGTGTTTTCTCGGGAGGTTTAGCCATTGAAACTGCCTCCGGCGGGCGGGGGTACTTTCAATTGCTAAAATCACTCCCGATTCGGGAACCTTGAAAAAGGCGACGGGAATCCGTCGCCTTTGACAATTCTTACTTACGGATACCCAGCTTGGCGATCAGAGCACGGTAGCGGTTGATGTCCTTCTTGGCCAGATAGTCCAGCATGGAGCGGCGCTTACCGACCATCATCAGCAGGCCCCGGCGGGAATGGTTGTCCTGCTTGTGAACACGCAGGTGCTCGGTCAGCTCATTGATGCGGGCGGTGAGAATGGCGATCTGAACCTCGGGAGAACCGGTGTCGCCCTCGTGGGTAGCGTTGTCCAGGATGACCTGGGTCTTCTTTTCCTTCTGAATCATTGTGTTTTCCACCTTTTCATAAAATTCCCCCAGGGCTAAGTATGGGGCGGTGAATCCCGGAACTGAGCCTTGGGCAGGTTGCCTGTTCACACAGGCCCAGTTATCATAGCATAAGTATTCCCAAAAGTAAAGCATTTTTTATGCGTCTGACCGACTTTTTGCCGGGGTAAAACCCGCTATCTCCATTTTTCGACAGAAAAGCCCGGGGTTTCTCATAGGGTCCTGCCCCGCCGGAGCCGATTGGGGGAAAATCCCCCAAAGGCAGTTGAAAAATAGACGAATTTCGAGTAGGATATAGTCATACAAAAATGGAGGAGGCCTTTCCATGGCAGACATTCAAGAGCGATTGAAGCAAATGACCCTGGAGGAAAAAATCGGGCAGCTGACCCAGTACAACGCCGGTGTGTTTATGGACACCAGCGCCGAAATCACCGGGCCCATGCAGCAGTTCGGGCTGACGGAGGAGGACCTGGGCCGGATTGGCAGCGTGCTGAACTTTGCCTCCGCCGACGAGATGAAGCGGATGCAGGACATGCACCTGGCCAAGGACCCCAACAAAATCCCCATGATTTTCATGATGGATGTGATCCACGGCTACCGTACCATCTTCCCCATTCCCTTGGGGCTGGGCTGCTCCTTTGACCCTGGTTTGGCGGAGGAGTGCTTCCGGATGGCGGCAAAGGAAGCATCCGCCAGCGGCGTCCAGGTGACCTTCACCCCCATGGTGGACTACTGCCGGGACCCCCGTTGGGGCCGGGTGATGGAGACCTGCGGGGAAGACCCCATGCTCTCAGGAGATTTGGGCGTCGCTCAGGTCAGGGGCCTTCAAGGAGACGACCTGAAAAATCATGACAATGTGGCCGCCTGCGTCAAGCACTACGCCGGCTACGGCGGTGCGGAGGCCGGGCGGGACTACAATCTGGTGGAGCGGTCGGAGCGGGAGCTGCGGGAATTCTTCCTCCCCGCCTACAAGGCCTGCATCGACGCCGGGGTTTCCCTGCTGATGCCCTCCTTCAACTCCATGAACGGCATTCCCTCCGTGGCCAACCCCTGGCTGATGAAGAAGATTTTGAAGGACGAGTGGAACTATCAGGGCCTGGTCATCAGCGACTACAACGCCCTGGGCGAGCTGCTGGTTCACGGCATTGCCGAAAATGAAAAGCAGGCCGCCCGGCTGGCATTCCAGAACGGCTGTGACATTGAGATGTGCTCCAGCGCCTACCTGCACCATCTGAAAGAGCTGGTGGAGGAAGGGGTGTTCACCGAGGCCCAGATCGACGAAGCCGTGACCCGGGTGCTGGAACTGAAGGAGCGGGTGGGCCTGTTCGACGATCCCTACCGGGGCGCCGACCAGGCAAGAGCGGAGGAGCTCTACCTCTGCCCGGAGCACCGCCGGATTGCCCGGGAGGCGGCGGAGCAGTCCGCCGTGCTGCTGAAAAACGACGGCCTTCTGCCCCTGCCCGAGAAGCTGAGCCGGGTGGCCCTCATCGGGCCCTTTGCCGACGAGCACGGCATCAACGGCTTCTGGAGCTGCTGCGGCCGGGACGAAGACACCGTCACCGTGGCCCAGGGCGTAACCAGGCTGCTGCCCCAGGCGGAAATCAGCGTGGTCAGGGGCTGCGGCTGCCAGTGGGATGACCGTGACAGCGCCGGAATTCCCGCCGCCGTGGAGGCAGCGAAGAACGCTCAGGCGGTGATCCTCTGCCTGGGCGAGCCCCAGACCTATTCCGGCGAAGGCAACTCCCGCTCCGACATCCGGCTTCCCGGGGTGCAGCTGGAGCTGGCCAAAGCGGTCATCAAAGCCAACCCCAACACCGCTGTGGTGCTCTTCCACGGGCGGCCCCTGGATTTGTCCCAGCTGGATGAGATCGCCCCTGCCATCCTGTCCATGTGGTTCCCCGGCACCGAGGGCGGCACGGCGGCGGCCAATCTGCTTTTCGGCCGGGCCAACCCCTGCGGCAAGCTGAATATCACCTTCCCCCGGAGCGTGGGCCAGTGTCCCATCTACTACAATCATCCCAGCACCGGGCGGCCCCATTGGACGGCTCTGCCCCAGCAGCAGCATTATGCCTCGGACTACATCGACTGCGCTACCCTTCCCCTGTACTCCTTCGGCCACGGCCTGTCCTATTCCAATTTTGTATACAGCGATATGGCGGTGTCCAGTCCGGTGCTCACGAAAGAGAAGCCCATCCAGGTCAGCGTCACCGTGGCAAATCACAGCAGCCGCCCGGGCAAAGAGGTGGTGCAGCTTTACATGCGTGACGTCGTGGCCTCGGTGATCCGTCCGGTGCAGCAGCTCATCGGCTACAAGAAGATTTTCCTGGCTCCCCAGGAGCAAAAGCGGGTCAGCTTCACCGTAACGGAGGAAGCCTGCCGCTTCTGGAATTTCGAGGGCAAGCTCGTCAGCGAGCCCGGCGCCATCCAGCTGATGTTCGGCTGGGCCGACCACTTCACCGCTCAGACGGAAGTGGAGCTCCGGTAATCCCGGCGGCGAGCCACCGCTGACAATTCGCACGGAGATGAGAGGTAATCGTTACCCCACTATCCGCCTGCAAAGCTAAGGCAACACCGCATAATGGGGCAAAAGATCCGCCGAAAGCCGAAGCTCCCATTGTGCGGTGTTGCCCTAAGGAACCTCTGAATACAAAACGGCTGTACCCATAGGGCGCAGCCGCAGGCCGTCGGAAAGCCCCAGAGGGGACTTTTCGACAGTCTGAGGAGCCTCCCGAAATCGGGAGGCTCCTTTGCTCATATCTTCTGCCAGCTCAGAACAGTTTCCTTCATGCCATCCAAATCCAGAACGCCGTAGGCGAAGCCTTTTTTCACCAGGGATTCCGGAAGATACTCGTCATATTTGTCAAACAGGGGCAGCTCCTTGGGGTACACCAGCTCCATGGGGTCAATGGGCCTCTGAATTTCCTCGGCCACCACCCGGTAGAATTCCTGGGGGCCGACCTTCATGGTGAACTGCATGTAGTAGGGCCGGGCGGAGTCCAGATTCCGCAGCCCCAGCCGGTCGGCGCATTTGATTTTCAAAAACCGCTCCATGGCCAGAAAAGAATAGGTTCCCACCCAAGGCAGCAGGCACCACATCCTGCCCCCCAGATTGATAAGGGGCGCGCGCCCCGCCTGGGAGTGGGCGGCGGTGTAGCGGGCCTGCTCCAACCGGGCCACGGCATTTTTCATCAGGTAGGGGTATTGCCGGTCTTCCAGCAGCACCTGACGCATCCGGGCCAGGATTTTGGTGTGCAGATCCCCGGGGCACAGGCCAAAATAGGCGGGGATGGTGCCCTTCACCTGCTGGCAGTAGACCAGGTGCCGCTTGTGATCCACGTCCAGCACCTCCCACACATGGCCGGCGATGGCCAGCTTCTCCCCCACCGGCGGGGGCAGCACCACGGTGCCCAGCTCCTGGGACTCGCTGCGGACGGTGTATTCCTCGTTCTCCTGGAACACGCCGTAGAATTTGAAGGAGTTCACCACCCGCTCCCCCGCCAGGCCCACAATCAGCCCGCCCTGCTCGGTGCGCTGGATGTGGTTCGTTTCCACCAGGTGGCGCAGGAGCACCTTGAAGTCCTCCTGGGTGATTCGGTGGAAATAGTGCAATGGCAGCACCCGGTCCGCCAGGGCCCGGGGAGACAGCTCCCCGCAGGAGGCCAGGGTGGACATGGTCTGGTGGTACAACAGGCTATAGGGCAGCCGGTCTAACCGGGGCGGCTCCACCCAGCGCTCCTCCAGGTACAGCTGCACCAGGGCGATTCCCTGGAGCAGCTTCCAGGGAATGGTGGCGGGGAGCATGGCCCGGGCTTCGGTCTCGTCCTCCCGCATGACAAACCACATTTCCGGCGGGGCCTCCCGGCGGCCGGTGCGGCCCATCCGCTGCAAAAAGGAGGAGACCGTCCAGGGGGCGTCGATCTGGAAGGCCCGCTCCAACCGCCCAATGTCGATGCCCAGCTCCAAGGTGGCGGTGGTGACGGTGGTCATACACTGGGAATCGTCCTTCATGGCCTCCTCGGCGGTCTCCCGGTAGGAGGCGGAGAGGTTGCCATGGTGGATGAGGAAGCGGTCTGGCTCATGATTCAGGTCGCAGTACTGCCGCAATGTGGTGGTGACAGTTTCGCACTCCTCCCGGGAGTTGACGAACACCAGGCACTTTTTTCCCCGGGTGTGCTCGAAGATATAGCCCAGGCCGGGATCGGCATTCTGGGGGGCGTCGTCCGTCTTTTCATCCAGCAGGGGCTGGGCCTCGATGTCCGTCCGGCCCTGGGCGGCCTGCTCATTTCTGACATAGAAATGCTCCATGCTCAGCCGCCAGGAGCTGCCCTTCGCCTGGATTTTGGGGATGATGGTCTTCCGCCCGGTGCCCAGGGACAGAAACTGGCCGCATTTTTCCGGGTCGCCAATGGTGGCGGAGAGACCGATCCGCCGGGGATTCACCCCGGCTAAGCGGCTCAGCCGCTCGATGAGGCACAGGGTCTGCCCGCCTCGATCCCCCCGGAGTAGGGAGTGCACCTCGTCAATGACCACAAACCGCAGGTCGCCGAAGAGCTTGGGGATGGCGGCGTGCTTGTGCAGCAGCATGGCCTCCAGGGACTCCGGGGTAATCTGCAAAATGCCGGAGGGGTGCTTCATCATCCGGGCCTTGTGGCTCTGGGCCACGTCTCCGTGCCAGTGCCACACCGGAATGTCCGCCCGGGCGCACAGGTCGTTCAGCCGGAGAAACTGGTCGTTGATCAGCGCTTTCAGGGGCCCGATGTAGATGGCCCCCACGGAGGCGGGAGGGTTCTCGGAAAACAGGGTGATGATGGGAAAGAAGGCCGCCTCGGTTTTGCCGGAGGCGGTGGAGGCGGTGAGCAGCAGATTTTCATCGGTGTTGAAGATGGCATCCGCCGCCGCCACCTGGATGGCCCGGAGATTCTCCCAGTTGTTCCGGTAGATATAGTCCTGCACGAAAGGAGCGTAACGCTCAAATGCACCCATAGACAGCCTCCTTGCGGCGAGTCGCCGCTGACAATTTCGCACCGGGGATAGTCGGTAATTGCCGCATAAGCATTCGCCCGGTAACGTTTTCTTGGCAGAACGTTGAATGGTGGGCACTTACGGCAATTTCGCAGGGGAGGCAATTTGCCTCCCGCCAGCTACCGGCCTCTGAGCGGTGCGTTGAATGGTGAAGCGTGATGGTTTTTGAGGGAGGCCCCTCTGTGTAAGGGGGGCTGTCAGCGAAGCTGACTGGGGGACTGTACAGCAGGCACAGCAACGCACTGAAAGTCCAATGTGGAAAGGTATTCCCTTTTCGCCCAAACCAATGAGAATTCGTAACATTTCACCGCACAGTCCCTCAGTCACGGCTACGCCGTGCCAGCTCCCCTTACACAGGGGAGCCTTGGGCGCTGCCGCGCCACAGCAGCCAACATTTTGCCGCAAAAACGTCACCGGGCGGGTTAGGGAAAAAGCGATTACACACCAGCCCCGGGTGAAATTGGCTGCGGCCACTGGCCGCTTCAAATATCAAATTCCGCAAACAGGGCATCGGTGGTTTCCTCGGCCACCTGGTTCTGGGCGAAGGAGAACTGTTCGCTTCCCAGCAGGGAGCGAACCTTGAGCCCCGGGTTCTGGTAGACAATGTCCAGCACCTCGATGAAATCCCGGATGACCTCCCGGGGGGTGATGTGGGTGTCCGCCCCGATGCGGCCGAATTCAATCTCGATGAAATCGATCATGTCCTGCTGGGTAACGATCTGGGCGTATTCGTAGAGCCCGGCGTGGATGTCCGCCAGCTTCTCAATGAGAATCAGCATCTCCTCAGCAGTCAGGGGCTGGAGGCGAATCACGGGGGAGAGCAAATCCTGATGCTCCCCGGCAAAATGCCCCTCGGCCAGCCGGGAGCGGAGGGCCTCGTAGCTGTAAACGCCCCGGCGGGGGTCCTCCATGCACTGGGGGGTGCCGCAGAGGAGAAAGCCGATATGCTGGGCCTTGCCCTGCATGGCGTCGTTGTACATGGTGAGGATTTTCTCATAGTTGTACTGCCGGGTGATGGCGTTGGGAATTTTGTAGATGTTCACCAGCTCGTCGATGAGCACCAGCATCCCGGCGTAGCCCGCCTGCTTCAAAAAGGCGGCGAAGAGCTTGAGATATTCGTACCAGTCGTCGTCGGTGATGACGATGTTCACCCCCAGCTCCTGCCGGGCCTCGGTTTTGGTGTTGTATTCTCCCCGGAACCATTTGAGCACCTTGGCCTTGGTTTCGTCGTCCCCACTGAGGTGGGCCTGGTAGTAGGCGGTGAGCAGCCGGGCAAAGTCGAAGCCGTGAACCATTTCATTCAAAGAATAAATGACGGCGGAAATCCGCTTCTCCACCAGCCGGGTCAGCCCCGGGTCGGCGGCGCTGAGGCCGGACTCCTCCATCACCTGCTGCTGCACATTGCTGATCCACCGGTCCAGAATCAGCGACAGCGCTCCGCCCTCGGGCTTGGTCTTGGTGGACATGTTGCGGATGAGCTCCTTATAGGTGGCCAGACCCTGGCCCCGGGTGCCCTGCAAGCGGCGCTCCGGGGACAGGTCGGCATCCACCACCACAAAATTCTTGGCCATCACATAGTTGCGGATGGTTTGCAGCAGAAAGCTCTTGCCGCTGCCGTACTTTCCCACGATAAACCGGAAGGAAGCGCCGCCGTCGGCGATAATGTCCACATCGTGAAGCAGTGCGTCGATCTCCGCCTTGCGGCCCACGGTGATGTAGGAGAGCCCCACCCGGGGCACCACGCCGCCCTTCAGGGAGTTCATCAGGGCCTGGGCGATTCGCTTTGGAATTTTCATGGCTGTACCATCTCTTTCAAGTCGTCAATATAGTCCGGGATGAGCTGGCCGTCATCGTCCAGCACCGTATCCTGGAACTGCTCATATAGTTTCTCATTGATTGCGTCCAATAAAACGGACATCAGAAGCCCCTGGCTGCGAACCCAGCCGGTGGAAGCACCGTAGAGCAGGCATTGCAGCAGACGGTACTCCGTTGGGCTCAGGGGGGTGTCCGGGGCGGAGGGCTGGGGGACTTCCACGGGAGGCTCCGGCTCTTTTAAAACGGGCTCCTCCGGTTCCAGCTCGTCCTCAATGGCCAGCTTTTCCTGGGTGATGGCGGCGTCATAGCGGATTTTTGCCAGCTGGGAGCTGTCCAGCCGGATTTTCTTTTCCTCGGCGGCCTTTTGAGCAGCCAGAAAGGAATCTGTCTCTTCCTGGATGATCTTCAAAATCCACTTGGTATCCAGGGGGTTTTTGATGGGGTGCTTGGGGTCCAGCCGCATCCGTAGAGCGCAGTCGATGGCCTTCAGCAGGTCGTCCATCTTGTTGCACATACAGGGCTCAAAGACAAACCCCTCCACCATCCAGCGGCCATTCTGACAGCGGTAGGTGGTGTAGCTGTCCAGGGCATACTGGTAATCGGTTCGCCGCAGAGGGTCGCAGAACACGGCGGCATCGAAAAGCCAGGTGAAATCCTTTTTCAGCCCGCCAAAATACTGGGCGGTGAAGCCCCGCTTGCACCGGGTGTCGCAGTGCTCTGCCACCCGGCGGAGCACCGGGACGATGACGGCATCCATTTCCCGGGTATGCTGCTGGTAGAATTTGGAGCGTTTCAGCCACCGCAGGGGAAGCTGGTCCAAGGCAGCCATAATGGCGGCGGGGGACTCCCGCTGAATATTGTCCAGCACGGCGATGCTCCGATCCTTGACGGCCTGGGGGGTATCCGCCAGCAAGGCGGCATCCAGGCCGTAATAAACCACATAATCCCGGAGCCAGCGATTTAAGTAAGGGAGAATGCCGTCGTCCAGTGCGCCGTAGGCCTCCCGGAAGAAAAGCAGCTTCTCATACCCATCCTGGGCGCTGAGTGCACCCACCTGGTTGAGCAGCTCATAAATATAGAGAAAGGCAAAGGTGAGGGGGGCCTTTTCCACCTCCCCCCGTCGGAGCCTGGTGCGCCAGGTAAAATACCCCCGAAGCTCCTCGTCGGTCAGGGACTGGTAGGTGGGGTAGTAGCGGGTCAGGGTCCCCGAGTAAGGGAAGTCGTCCTCAAAGTCGGATAGCAGCCGGGCCTGTTTCAGGAAGATGGCATCCCGGGACTGCCAGGAGCCTTCCAAGGAGCGGGCAGTGCGCAGCAGGGAGGGCAGCTTCCGGGAGGGGTCGGGCTGCTTAGGCTTGATGGCCTCGTCGGTGAAAACCTGGCTGAAAAACCATTCGGCGGCATTTTTCATTCGGTTGGTGTCCGTAATCCCTCACACTCCCGTTCAAATGTTTGTGATAATCATACATGAAATGGCGGGGACAGTCAAGGGTAAAAAAAGTCTGCCCGGCTCTGCCGGGCAGACGTGAGATATAAAATATGAGATGGCTGCGGATAATTCGGAATTGTGCTGATCGGATTTGCATAACAACCGGATAAATTGTAATTTGAAGCGCAGGGCGCTTCACCCCAAGCGGGCAGGGCCCGCCAAATTACAATTTGCTAACGCAGACCGGTAGGCATATTATACTGTCTCTACGATGGGGGGAGGGTAGTTTATCGGATGTTATAGACGCTTCTGGCGGTGACGGTCTGGGGGATTTCGCCCCGGAGGATTTTCACCCGCTTGGTTCCGGCGTCCATATCAAAGTAGTTGTCACTGAGCAGGGTGTCGGCTCCGGCCATCAGCTCCACGCTCCGGGCGTAGGCCTTGGCGGTGACTACGATTTCGTCCCCTTCCACCCTGGCCTCCAGCTGAGGGTCGACGAAGTGGAAGTGCTTGGGGGCGCAGAAGAGCACGCTGCCCTCCCCAACGAGGCTTCCCGCATCGTCCAGGAGCTGGTAGGAATAGTAGCAGTCATAGGTGGCCTCCCCGGAAAAGTCCTGCCTGGGAAGCCAAAGAGCGCTCATGGGGCCGACCTGAACGTCGAAGCTGCCCTCTTGAATGATGGAGGCGTCGGGCCGCCGCAGAGACCACAGGGCCTTGCCGGTGAAGGGGCGGCGGGTCTCGTTGCTCACATTCAGCTGGGCGGTCTTTTTCAGGTCAAAGGGCTCGGCGTTGACGTTGGTATTCTGGCTGAGGATGCCCTCCTCATGACAGGAGATCAGCACCGGGGCGAAGAACCGCCTTTCATAGTAGTGCAGGGCTTTCCAGCGGCCGAAATAGTCGATGGAGGCCCAGCTGGCCACGGGCCAGCAGTCGTTGAGCTGCCACACCACAGCGCCCATGCAGCACTCCTCGTTCCGGTTGCGCCGCCAGTGCTCCACGCCGTACTGCATGGCCTGGGCCTGGAGCAGCTGGGAGGCGTACACCAGCTCAGAAAGATTGCCGGGGTACAGGTACATCTGGGAGAGGTAGGAGACGATCCGGCCGTTGGCAGAGGCATTGCGCTGGTGCTTCTCCATCACATAGGAGAACACGTTCCGATCCTCCGGGGCGGTGAAGCTTTCGATGGTCTGCATGCAGGGAAAGCTCTGGAAGCCGAACTCGGAGACATAGCGGAACAGGTAGTTGCGGTAGTCGGTGAAGGGCTTCAGGCCGTGCCACACGTCCCAGTAGTGCACGTCGCCCCGGCCCGGGTCCTGGGGCTCGTCGAAGCTGCCGCCGCTGGAGGGAGAGGCGGGCCAGTAGAAGGTCTGGGGGTCCTCCTCCTTCAGAATTTTGGGGATGATGTACTCATACATCTTAATATAGTCCGCCTTCTGGCGAGGGGAGCTGACCCATTCGCCGCAGGCCACAAACTGCTCCATCTCGTTGTTGCCGCACCACAGGGCCAGGGAGGGGTGATGGCGCAGACGGCGGATGTTGTCCACAAATTCGGCCTTGATGTTCTCTTCAAATTCCTCGGTGAGGTTGTAGACGGCGCAGGCGAACATGAAGTCCTGCCACACCAGCAGGCCCAGCTCGTCGCAGCTGTCGTAGAAATCGTCGGCGGGGTAATAGCCGCCGCCCCAGACCCGGATGCAGTTCATGTTGGCGGCCTTGGCGTCCTCCAACAGGCGGCGGGTCCGCTCTGGATTCACCCGGGGCAGCAGATTGTCCTCGGGGATGTAGTCGGCGCCCATGGCGAACACGTCCACGCCGTTGACACAGTGGCAGAAGGTCTCTCCCCACTGATCCTTCCGCCGGGTGACGGTGAGGGTGCGAAGGCCCAGATTCCTGCGCCAGCTGTCCAGATCGTCCCCCAGAGTCACCTCCACGGTGTAGAGGGGCTGCTCGCCCAAGCCGTTGGGCCACCAGAGCTGGGGATTCTCAATTTCGATGAGGGCATGCTCCCCCTGGGCGGAGAAGAGCTTGCCGTCGGGGGCGGTGACCTTCACGGCCACCGGGGGGTCGCCGGTGATTTTTGTGACATGGGTATCCACCTCCAGCGTGACCCTGCCGTCTTTGTGGTGCTGGCGGACATACACATCCCGGATTCGGGCGGTGGAGATGCCCAGAATGCTGATGTCACGCCAGATGCCCGCATCCGGAAGACGGGGGCCCCAGTCCCAGCCGAACATGCAGTGGGCCTTTCGGAGCAGGGGGAAGCCCACCATGGCGTCGGAGGAGCCGTCGGCCCGGCTCTGGGCGTAAGCATCTTTGATGAACCGGGTGGGGGAGTTGAATTTCACGGTAATCTGGTTTTCGCCGGCCTTCAGCACACCCTTCACATCAAACTCGTAAGTCCGGTGCATATTTTCGGCGGCGCCCACCACCATGCCGTTGACGGTAATGGCGGCCAGGGTGTCCAGACCCTCACAGCGGAGAATCACGGCGTCGTTTTGCAGCAGGGCGGCGGGGACATGGAAGCTTCTGCTGTAGACGAAATCATGGTCCATGATTTTCAGCGCTTCGTTTTCGTTGTCCCGGTAGAAGGGGTCGGGAATCTGACCGGCGGTGAGCAGGTCGTGATACACGGACCCGGGGACGCTGGCCGGAATCCGGGGGAAGGGGCTGCCGGGAATGTCCAGCAGCCAAGCCCCGTTCAGGGTGTGTTTTTCCATGGGATATTACCTCCGAATCAGTTTCCGTAATAGTCAACAATTCAGCAAAAACAATATACGCTATTTTTTGTAAAAAGTCAACAGGCGACGCAGAGGGCCGGGATAAGTACCAAAACAGGATCAACAATTTTGATAAATTCAACAAAAAACCGAGCGTATTTTGATTTCCCTGTAATAATTGTTGACAGAAGTTCTTAATAAAACTATAATGAGGCAAAAGAAAACGTTTTCGGAAGGTCGCAGGTGCGACAGTGAGGATATGCCATGATAACATTAAAGATGCTGGCCAAGCAGTGCGGCGTATCCGTTGCCACCGCCAGCAAGGCGATGAACAGCGCTCCCGACATCAGTGCCGAGACCGCTGCCCGAATTCAAAAGGCAGCCGCAGAGATGGGCTACACCCCCTGCGCCGCCGCCCGCTCCCTGAAGACCAGCCGATCCCATAACATCGGCGTGATTTTTTGCGACGCTGTCAGCAGCGGCCTGACCCAGGAGCATTTCACCCGCATCCTGGACAGCTTCAAGCGCCGGGCAGAGGAGCTGGGCTATGACCTTACCCTGATCTGCAATCGGCCGGGCCCCTGGGGCGGCGATTATGCCAGCCATGTCCGCTTTCGCAACTGCGATGGAGCGGCGATCCTGGTGGCGGACAATGCCGCACCCACTGCTCAGGAGCTGGTGCGTTCCGGGGTGCCGGTGGTTTCTCTGGACTATCATTTCGACAATTGCAGCTGTATTGAATCCGACAATGTCAGCGGCATCCGGGCCCTGGTGGAATATGTCTACAATCAGGGCCACCGGAAAATCGCCGCCATCTTCGGCGACGACAACGCCGTTACCCGCATCCGGATGTCCAGCTTCTATAACACCTGTGCCAAGCTGGGGCTTGACCTTCCGGAGGAATACATCCGCCATGGCCGGTACCATTCCAGCGGCGCTTCCGCCCGGGCCACCAGGGAGCTGATGGAGCTGCCGGAGCCCCCCACCTGCATTTTGTATCCCGACGATTTTTCCTTCTTCGGAGGCAGGCAGGAGCTGGACGCCATGGGGCTGTCCGTGCCCGAGGATGTGAGCGCCGCCGGTTATGACGGCATTTCCGTGAGCAGTGCGATCTCCCTCACCACCGTCCAGCAGGATACCGACGCCATCGGCATTGCCGCAGCAGACGAGCTGGCCAGGGCCGTGGAGGAAGGCAGAGGCTATATCCCCCGCACGCTGGTGATTCCCTGCTGCCTGGTGAAGGGCGCCACGGTTCGCAAGGTTACATAATACGCCTGCCGGCTTCACTGTAGGAGCGGGTCTTGACCTGTCCGTCAGGTAATGGTTTCCGAGCAAAGGCTCCCTTGTGTAAAGGGAGCCTTGCGTGTTTCCATAGTACGTTTTAACGATTAACCGATAAGCACATTATTTTACATGCTTATTGGTCTAACTCAGCGGTTCGTTGAATGGAACGATGCAATGGCTTCTGAGCAAAGGCCCCCCTGTGTAAGGGGGGCTGTCGTGCGAACAGCACGACTGGGGGACTGTGCGGTGAGATGTTACGAATTCGCATCAGGTTAGGCGAAAAGGTAAGATTGTACTGCGACAGTCCCTCAGTCAGCTTCGCTGACAGCTCCCCTTACACAGGGGAGCCTCGGGTGCTCCCGCACCAGTGCAACCAACGAAAAAATCCCTGGATTTTGCCCAATTGGCCAGGTTGCTGAGCAAAGCCGATAAGCACATTATTTTCTTCCTTGCGTTTATGCAAAAGCGGGGATATAATGAACTCGTTCAAAAATCGAAAGGAGTTTCGCAATGAAGCGTTCTGAGATCAACAAGGCTCTAAAGGAGCTGGAGGCCATGTGCGCCAAGCACTGCTGCTACCTGCCCCCCTTCTGTAATTTTACCCCCGAGCAGTGGAAGACCCTGGGCCACGAATACGACGAGGTGCGGGACTGTATGCTGGGCTGGGACATCACCGACTACGGTATGGGCAATTTCGATAAATTCGGCTTCTCCCTCATCACCATCCGCAACGGCAATCGGGCCATGGCGGACAAGTACCCCAAGGTCTATGCCGAGAAGCTGCTGTACCTGAAAGAGGGCCAGTACGCCCCCAACCATTTCCACTGGTACAAGACCGAGGACATCATCAACCGTGGCGGCGGAAACGTGCTGATTCGGGTGTACAACAGCCTGCCCAACGAGGAAATTGACTATGAGTCCGATGTGACCGTTCACACCGACGGCCGCACCTATACCGTTCCGGCGGGCAGCCAGATTCGCCTGACCCCGGGGGAGAGCATCCACGTGCAGCAGTACCTGTACCACGACTTCTCCGTGGAGGAGGGCACCGGAAGCGTGCTGCTGGGGGAGGTCAGCCAGTGCAACGACGACAACACCGACAACCGGTTCAATCCCCCTGTGGGCCGCTTCCCCACCATCGAGGAGGACGAGCCCCCCTACCGTCTGCTCTGCAACGAGTACCCCAAGGCAGGCAATGCCTGCTGATCATTCGCACGGGGCTGACCGGTAATTGCCGCATCAATATTCGCCCGGTAACGTTTTTGGGCCAAAGTCATTTTGTGTACCTGCCCATTCGCCGTAGGGGAGGCAATCTGCCTCCCGCCAGGTGAAATACCTGAGTGCTTCGTTGAATGGAACCATGTCCCGGTTTCTGAGGAAGGCCCCTGAAGTGTAAGGGGGGCCTTTTTCTGAAACCATCACCTGCTTTCATTCAACGTTCCGCTGGATGAAGCGAATCGAAAAATGTTATGTTAATCATGAAAATATGTCTCAAAAGGTGGGATTGTTGACATTTTTGCTCCTTTATGTTAGAATCCCACCAAAAGCTTAAACCCAATATAAACGAATAAGGAGCGGAATGCTTTGAAGCGACGTCTGTTGCCAATTTTAATACTTTGCCTGCTGCTCTGCGGCTGCGCTTCCGGGCGGGAACCGGAACCCCTCCCTGTGGAGACCACTACGGCACCCACTCAGACCACCCAGGCTGCGCAGACCACCCAGCCCACGCAGAGCACCCAGGCCCCCCAGCCCCCGGTGATCACCAAGGATCCCACCGGTGAGAAGCTGTCCCCCGGGGGAAAGACCTGGTTCGTGGCCCATGCTGATGGGGCGTCCATTCTGACTTGGGAGTTTCTCTCCCCGGACGGAAAGGTCTATTCCATCACGGAGACCATGGGCCTGCATTCCGGACTGGAGCTGGACGCCTCCCAGGAGGACACTGTGGCATTGAAAAATGTGCCCCTGTCCCTCAACGGCTGGTCGGCCCGGGCCCGGTTCGACGGCCCCGGCGGCTCCACCACCTCTCAGAGCGCCCTGATTACCGTGACCAAAAGCGAGGGGGCCTATGATGCGGTGATTGAAAACTACCGCCAGGCCGTGGCCCATAAAAATGAGGGAGACTCTGTAGCTGCCCAGTATGATGTGAGTGAAATGATTTTCTACGCCTCCCATGTGGGCTACGCCCGGCTGGATTTGGACTCTGACGGCACCGACGAGCTGCTTGTGGCGGGAATCGGCTATCACGTTCCCGGCGATTCCTGCCTGTTTGAGATATTCACCCTGGAGGGCAATACCCCGGTGAGCGTGGGCCGCTCCACCATTCGCTCCCGGCTGTTTTTGATGCAGGACAACAAAATCTACAACGAGGGCTCCAGCGGCGCCGCCAGCGACAATTTCAGCGTCATGCAGTTTTCCGGCGGCCGGCTCCGGTTCCTCAACGGCCTGTACACTGCGGATGTTTTGGCCGACGGCTCGACCAGCCCCTATACCTACTATTTCACCACCTCCAACCAGTACGGCGACCCGGCACTGCTGGGAGGCGACAACGGCATGGAGGAAAAGGTGGCCAACACCTTCCTGAACAGCTGGCGGGACTCCGTCACCCTGCCGGAGCTGTGCCTGATTGGGTAAAGCCCCCTTTGTCACTGCAGTAGTTTGTAACAGCTAAAAATGCAGTTCGGTTTCGTAGGGCTTACGTTTGACTCCGCCGACCAGGTTATGTTTTTTGGGTGGATAGTTGAATGGTAAAACTTCCCATTTTCGTCATAGGAAAGGGACTCGTGGCTTTTTACGGAAGTATTCTGTAATCGCCACGGGGCGGCGGGGTCAGACGTAAGCCCTACGAAATAATGTATATTTTTATGTGCTTATCGGTTTAACTCAGCAATTTGTTGAATGGAACTGGGCGATGGCTTTTGAGAAAGGCTCCCCTGTGTAAGGGGAGCTGTCAGCGAAGCTGACTGAGGGACTGTACAGCGATCACCAAAATGTTTGTACAGTCCAATGT
>JAETOP010000032.1 GCA_021771675.1 Oscillospiraceae bacterium
CTGCCCAAAAAGCCGCTGTAAATGGCCTGAAAGTCCAGACCCAGAGACTTCCAGTGGGCGGAGACCTTGGGCAGTTCGTCGGTCATATCCAAAAAGGTAAAACCCTCAAATCCGCCGGTGTGAGTGGAGAGAAAGGCGGTGGGCAGAGGACAGCACTGAACGCCCATGGCGGACAGGATGGGAATGGCGACGGTCAGCGAGCAGCGGCCGAAGCCGGACATGTCATGGATGGCGGCAACACGGGGTGTTGGCATGGCGGAGTTCCTCGTTTCATCAGATTACAAAGTCCATGACATTGTATCGCAGATTTTGGAAATGTTCAATACCAGAGATGCCGAAGCGGAAAATTTGCCGGGGAAGCTAGGCCGATGGGATAAAAATGGCCGCCGCGCTCCAATGAGATTTTGACAGCGGCACGCGAGTATGCTATAATTAATTCGATTTCCAATGGTGAAAGCAAATAGGCGCCTGTGATGGAATTGGTAGACATGCGAGATTTAGGTGATGTCACCTCAGTGTAGGTTTTTCTTGGTGCATAATTGCGTGATTATGATATAATAAACAGCTGATATAAGAATGCAGCTCATATGCGGGCATGATGGAATTGGTAGACATGCGAGATTTAGGTTCTCGTGCAGCGATGCGTTGGGGTTCGAGTCCCCATGCCCGCACCAACCTAAGCAGGCTCTTGTTGAGCCTGCTTTTTATTGGAGATGATTTGTATGCCATTTGAAAAAGAAATTAGAGACACCATTTTAGCGTATTGCATGCGCGATTTGCCAAATGACATCTGGTATGAGAATGCGTTTGATTTTGTGAAAGATAGCTCGCTCAAGGCAAGATTGATTTCAGAATTTAAAAATGCGCGATTTATATACAAAATGTTTGAAGGGCTTGCCGCTGAAGACGAGTTGCTACTTGCCGAAGTGAAAATGCAGGTGCTAATGTATGCATCCATTTTCGAAGCAACGATTCATTATGTCCTTTTTGATCAGTACTACAAAAACACTCCTATTGTTCAGAATCTGCTTACCCAAAAAGTCAACAAGCCATTTTCCATTCCCACCAGTCAATTATCTGCTATTAATAAACTGCTTTTTCATGACGGGAAAACAATTATACCTTATTTTGAAACTACGCAAAAACGAGATATTACTAAAGTTCGGTTTGATGAAAAATGTATTGCAGCGTTCCAACTCGGTATCTTAACGGGGATTCCTGAACAAAATGACCCTACTGCGGATATTTTGTCGGATATCAAACAGATTGCAGGTATGCCCCCCTTCTGTGCTGAATTAATTAGGATTTACGAGGTTCGCAACGCAATTCATTTGCATGCAGAATTAAAAAAGGAAATAGATTATCATTTGGCTCTTTCCAAAATTGCATATCGAAGAATGCAACCTTTCCTAAATCAAATCAGAACTAAACTGAATACAGATGGTTTGCTCTGAAAACCTTCTAACAGCACCTGGTGGGAAGACCCCAAATGTACGAGTGACTATTTTTAATAGGGCGTATATGAGTAGATTGGAGCGGGTCAGCATGGCAACTACAACCAAAAAGCAACATTATGTCTGGAGAAAGTATCTTGCGCCGTGGACGAATAACGGAAGCCTTGATACAGGAAAGATCTTCGTGTATCGGAAAAAAACAAGGGGCACACAGCAGGTAATTGAACAGCGCGAACTGATGAAAATAGGGTTTGAAAACTATTTTTACGATATCAGCGGCTTTACCAAGAAAGATATCAGAGTATATGAACAGTTTCTTGCGTATATACAGAAAGATCAGTTGATTCAATTTGGCGTAAACATGGAGACCCTGGAGCTCGCAAATTCCCAAAAAGATTTTATCGAAAAGGAAATCATGTGTTCTGCCGAAGACATTGACAATTCGTATCATTTTCTTGATCTGTTAAAATCAAAGAATCCCTCATTTTATCAGGATAGCACCGCACAGGTATTGATCAACACGCTAAAGGATGAGATTATTAACCGCGTTATGTTTCAAGAACAAGTCTTATCGGACCAGGAATTGATTCAAAAAATGGTCGAATGTGCGGACGATATAGATACACCAGACTTGAAGTATGAGTTCAATTTATTTTTTTGTATTCAATATTTTCGTTCACCCAAAATTCATGGCAACCTTTCAAAATCCTTTGAGGATTTTAAAAAACTGTCTCCTGATTATTCTGACCTGAAAGCAAACTTTTTTGTGAAACTGATCACCCTGTATTACGCACAGAAGATGGCACTGAATATCACCCAGAATTTAAAATCGAAATTGGTGGTATATGAAAACAGGACAGCGCTCCCATTTATCACTGGAGACACCCCCATCGTTGTACACCCGCGTTCGAGCGCCCAATTGACGGTGTTTTACTATCCCATTTCACCTGAGATTGCTGTCAGTATGATGATTTCCAATATATTCTCATTCAAGGAGAATGAAGTTGTACCGATTGACGATGTCTCCAAGGTAAAAGCGTTTAATGACATGCTGTACGAAAATTGCTTCAATGAAGTGTACGCAAACGACAATAAGATATTAAATGTGTACTGCACACCCTAACAATTAACGTCCCTATAACGTATTGAAGATTCTTTCCATTGTAATCTCATCTACCTCCTGCTCCAGTTCCCGTACTTTTTCCTGTAACGACAAAATGTGGGCGTCGAGGACCGGTTTCCTCAACGCCCACATTTTTTGCTTCCGCTTCAGTTCCTTTTGCTCCTCACCCATCCTGATCCGCATGGTCTGGGCAAACTCCTGCACCGCTGCATCCAGCACCTCCTCATGGATTCGGTGAGAACTGCAATAGCTTTTCCCGTTCCGATGGTAGCCCTTACAGACATACTCCACACGCCGCTTGCCGTTCCAGTACCGGATCATCGGCACAAAGGGGCTGCCGCACTCTTTGCAGAGAATCAGTCCGGCGTAGCGGTGCTTCGCCTTGTTGCCATTGGCCGGACGAGCTTGCGCTTTCAGTTTTTGCTGAGCCTTCTCCCAGATGTCACGCTGAATAATAGCAGGAAAGAAGTTTTCGTGCCGGTACCACTCCGCCTGCTCCAATCGCTTCGCCTTGCCGCCGTTGGTTTCCGAGCGGTGGTTGATGAGCACCCCGGTATAGGCCTCTTCCACCAGGATGTTTTTTACGCTGGCATATGTCCACACATAGCGCCCATCACTGGTTTTGCTTGCCGTGCAGACTTCTTTGCCACATTGCTCCGCTCGGAGCTGCGCCGGTGTCTTTCGCCCCGCAGCATTAAGCCGCCGGGTGATCTCTTTCTGCCCACACCCCTGCAAGTACAGAGAATAGACGAGCTGCACCGTGACCGCCGCCTCTGCGTCTATCCTGATCTGCCCCGTATTTTTGTCTTTCCAGTAGCCGAAGGGCGGCGTGATCACGATGCCGTCTTTCTGCTTTTGCCGGTATCCAGCCCGGATCTTTTTGCCAATGTCCTTTGCATAATAATCATTCATCAGGCCACGGACTCCGATGATCAAGTCATCTTCGTCGCGGAATGTATCAACGCCCTCCGTGGCAGAGATCACGCGCACCTGGTGTTCCCGCAGGTAATCAATAAACAATGCGGTCTGGGTTCTATGACGGCCAAGCCGGGATAAGTCTTTTACGATGACAGCGTCAATTTTATCAGCGTCCACAGCCGCCGTGAGTTCGTCCAGCCCACGGCGGTTAAATTTCATGCCGCCTACATTATCATCGAATGATTGTCCCACGATGATGTACCCGTGCTGATCAGCAAACGCCTGGCAGATTTCTTGCTGATTCAGCAAAGAGTTCATCTCTTGGTCATCATCGTTTGATAGCCGCGCATAAAGCCATACCCGCATCTGTTATCACCTACCCCGCATAGTAATCGCCGTAGATCACCGCTCCCAACCTGTCATAGTCAAAATCTGCGGAGGGGAAGCAATCTGTCTGCGCCCCGTTTTCGAAGATATCCAGATGGTCACGGAAGGGTGCTTTCAGCCGGATCTCCAAATCCAGCCTGCCGTCCTCCTCATGAACGAGGATCTTCTCCACCAGCATCCTCAGATGTGCTTCTGACATTTTGCCCTCTCGCAGGATGTCGTCGATCAGGCTGATGTCCCGCTTCAGCTTGGCCTGTCGGCTGCGGAGCATTTCTGAAATATTCTGCAATTCTTCGATTTGCTTTTTGGCCTCCGCGATCTGCTCCTCGCGCTTGGCGATCATGCGGTCGTAGCGTTCCGCGTTGGCCTTATCCCGAATGCGTTCCATCAGGATCACCTCTACTTCTTCCTCCAGCAGGAGAATGTGTTCTTTCAGTTTAGTTATTTTAGAGCTGGCCACGGAAGCCTTTGGCGTCCATTTATCAATGAGCCATTCCATCCGCGACCAGTTTTCCTCATACATTTTCTTTGTTCGCAGGATCTCCGCGCCGATCAATCTGTCCAATGTTTCCTCGTCTACCATGTGAGAGGAGCAGTGTTCCCTGCCATACCGATGGTAGGTGTCGCAGACATAGGCGACCCGTTCCCCGCTTTTCAGCTTGATTCGTTTCCCGATAAAGGTTCGGCCACAATCCTTGCAGCGGAGTAATCCCCCGTACCGGAGGATGCCCCGGTTGGTACCCGCACGGACATTTTTCTCTTTGCGCTCTGCAAGGAGTGCTTGAGCCTGCTCCCATATCTCACAGGTCACGATCACTGGCAGATAATTCTCGTGGCGGAACTGCTCCTCCGGGTCTGTGAAGCGGAAGGTCTTATTGATTTTATTGCGCTCGCTCTTGTGGCAGATCAGGGTGCCGATGTAGCTTTCATCTCTCAAGATTCGGGCCACCATCGTTGCGTCCCACAGATATTTTTTGAGGATGCCATCCTGGGTGTTGGGCAGGCGCTTATTTAGCAGTTCCGCCTGCATAAGTGCCGGCGTTTTCCTCCTCTGTTCATTCAGTGTGCGGGCGATGGCCTTCATGCCGCTGCCGCCGACATAGGCGGAGAAAATCAGCCGGACCGTTTCGGCGGCTTCTTCTACGACAACGACCTTTTTTGTGTTCTTATCCTTGAAATAACCGAAGGGTGGGATGGTCACAATACCTTCCTTTTGCTTTTGCCGGTAACCGGTCCGCACACGGCGGCTGCCGTCGCGAGCATAGAAGTCGTTGACCAATCCTTTGAATCCGATGATGAGATCATCGTTCTCATTGAAGGTGTCGATATTTTCCGTTGCGGACAGGACCCGCACATCATGTTCTCGGAGGTAGTCAATAAAGAGTGCTGTCTGCGTTCGGTGACGGCCCAGGCGGGACAGGTCTTTAACGATAATCGCTTCGATCTTGCCCGCTTCGACCACCTCATAGATTTTGTCGATGCCCTCACGGTTGAAGTGCATACCGCTGACATTGTCATCGAAGGATTCGCCAACTACTTCGTGACCGTTGCTGACAGCAAAGTTGTATATGATTTTTCTCTGGTTATTCAGAGAGTTGAGTTCTTCGTCCTCATCTCTGGACAGCCGGTAATAGAGCCAGACTTTCATAATCGTTCCTTTCCGCTATGGTGTGCCGATTATTCACGACACACCATAGCACGCAAGTTTTTGAATAGCTATCAAAACAAATCAGGCAACTTCAGTTTCTACCTTACCAACAAAATCCGGGGCCTGATTTGTGTACGGATTATCCACAGACAGATAGTCGTGGAGCATCATTTTCAGAAAATCATCAAACTGATCGTCCGTACCCACATAGGAGTACATGACGCTTGCAATATTGGATTCTTTTCTCTTTCTACCCATAGCGTTCCTTTCTCCCGAAGTCAATTCGGGCAATAAAAATAGCAGACCTCACATGGTCTGCTGCCAGTCATAACTCACCTCGTCCTCGTGGTCATCTGCCTTGTGACCGAGGGCAATCTTCTTTTCGCGTTCTTTTTGCAGTACCTTTCTGTCGGTGTGGTGCTGTACGGGCATCACAGGGGCAGCAGACTGGAGCTGCTCCAGACGGTGCCCAAGCCCCACCAGAGCAGAAGCAGTGCTGCCGCCGCCATTAGCAGAAAGATCAATGCCTGAATACTGATGTGTGGTAGATGCAGTCTGGGAAGTCTGATTCTGTGCAGAGAAAAAGAGTTCTCTTTCGGTTTCCCAGCCTGTTCGCTCATCTGCTCCAGATGCCGTACCGTCTTCAGAAGATCGTCCAGCTGCGTCCGTGTGGGAAGCCGCGACATCTGCCTGCTGATGCGCTCCAACAGATCCGTCTGCCGATCCGCATGGTACCACAGTGTATCCAGATCTTTCATCATTCGCTCCCAGTCTGTTTTCGAGGGACACGCTTCGTGAGGTGGTGTCGGCGTCGTAAGTTCTGTCTGCCGAGGGTTGCGCTGCTTGAGTTCTTGCAGAGACAATCTCTGCTCTGATTCTGAATTCACGTTCCATGGCCTCCTTGCAATACTTTTCTTCGTGCAGTTTGTTGTCGCGGCATTTCAAGCCGTCCGGGGTAGTGTAGGTGATGTACTTGCGCCCACTTTCCCAGCGGACGGCGTAGCCCTCGGACGCCATCAGGGAAACGAAGGCGTCCTTGTCGGCGGCGTATTTCATGCACTCATCAATGGTGTTCATGAGCCGCAGTTTCCAGCTTTGGCCCCTCAGCGCCGTGTGGTACTCCGCACCGCCCATGCCGTGGGCCTGCTGCGTGATCGACTCAAAGACCGGCAGGCACATCTCCTGACAGATCGCATCGTTGCGCCGCATTAGTTCCTGGATCTGCTCTTTCGCCATGTGCAGCTTTTTGCCGGTCTCAAAGTTAACGGAGTTGATGACGCAGTGGGAGTGGATGTGCTCGCGGTCTACATGGGTGCAGACCAGCACCTCACAGCCATCGAAATACTCCGCCAGCCGCCGAGCGGCTTCGTGGGCCTGTCGGGGATCAATCGCCGCGCCCTTCGGAAAGCTCTGCACCATGTGATAGAACATCACGCCGCCGTCCTTGTGGTAGAGGAGTTTGGTGTTCAGGAAATCGTCGTAGACGCTTTGCGGTTGGCAGTTGATGCCGCTGATGAGCGGTTCGTCCTCCCATGCGGTTTTCTTCTCCTGCATGACATAGAGCATCACGCCGCGCATGGCGGCGCGGGACTGTGTGCCCCGTTTGTAGTTCACAAAATGTACGATGGCCATACGGCTCACCGACCTTCCATGACTGACCGCAGGGCGGCGCTGACTTCGGACAGCTCCTGCGCGGCCTTGTCGAGACCGATAACCTGCACCTTGCCCATGTTGGCGAGGACGGTGAGGCGGTTGATGTTGCTGCCGATGCCCTTGAGCTGGCGGAGCAGTTCTTTCTGTTCGTCGATGACGACGATCCGCTTGCCGAGACAGCAGGCGGTGACGTAGTCGCTCATGGACATGTGGGCCTTCGCCGCCAGCGCCCTGATCTTCTCGCGGTCAGTGGACGCCATGCGCGTGCTGAATTTGATATCTTTTTTCATAATCAATGACCTTTCTGAAATGATTTCTCTCGTCCCCTCGGAGAGCTGGGGGTTCCTCAAAGGGGGACTGGTCCCCCTTTGAAGCTGCGCCGCCGGAGGCGGGTAAAAGCGTTTCCGCAGAAACGCTCGCAGCTTGGTGGGTGTGGGCTTCTGCCCGAAAATGGGGTGTGGGGCCATGCCCCGCCCAGTGCGTTTGGCAGGGCAGCGGCTTCGCCGCAGACCAGACAAATGCGATGCTGGCCGTCGTCCGAGCGGACGGCGAATCCCTCGTCCCGCCGCAAGCGGCAGGACTCGCTCTCTGTGTCGCGCCACTGCGGTGCTCGCCCCGTGTGGGTAAAATATCCCCTCAGCGGGTACACACGCCACCCGTTCCCCTAACCGCGCACACAGCGGCTCACAGGGCGAAACACGGGGCGTTTTCACCGCCTGAGACATCGGCAGGGTCGATAGGGTCAACAGCTTGGGTATCCTGCGCATCGTCACTTTCGGCACGGCGCAGCTCAATGAGCCGCTTGCCGTTGCTGCGGCGCACCACGGCGGAAATGCCGATTTCCCTTAGAGTATCAACGCTTTGCAGGATCAGGCGGGATACCTTTTTCGGCGTGATGCCCTCGCTGCCCGCAGGGTCGATCTGCGCGGACAGCTCCGTGGGAGTGCCGACAAATTCCGCGCGGTCACGCATCAGCTCAGAGAGAAGAATGACGATCCGGCTGCCCAGCAGCTCCGGCTGCGTCCGGCTGTCCGACACCAGCGCCCACACATTTTCACCGTTGCGCTCCAGCGTCAGTTCCCGGTACTCGATGTCGCGCCCGATGCAGGAGAGTGTCGCCTTGCCGCTGCCGCGCTTGTCCTCCACCAGCGTGAAGCTGGAATCCACCGCGCCGCTGATAGCCGTCGTGCCGGAGATGCGGCTGAACACATCGTCGGCAAGCTCCTTCCGCAGATGGTGGATCAGCAGAATGGCAATGCCGTGGGTGTCCGCGATGTGCTTCAGCACAGAGAGGTCACGGTAGTCATTTGCGTAGGTGTTGTCATAACCGGCTCCGCGGATCATTTGCAGCGTGTCGATGATAACCAGTACCGTGTCGGGGTGCTCTGAGAGGAACGCGCGGAGCTGCTCCTCCAAGCCCTTGCCAAGGATGTCGCTGTTGGTGGAGAAGTGGACGTTGGCGGGGGCGTCCTCCGTGATCTCGAACAGGCGGTTCTGGATGCGGAGGGTGGAATCCTCCAGGCAGAGGTAGAGCGTGGTGCCCTGCTTCACGCCCATACCCCAGACGGGATCGCCCTTTGCCACCGTGACGGCCAGCCACAGCGCCAGCCAGGACTTTCCCACCTTGGGAGAGCCCGCGAGGATGTGCAGACCTTGAGAGATTAGCGTATCTACCACGAAGTTCAGCGGCGTGAGCGGCTGACTCATCAGCGTTTCTCCGTCGATGGTCAGCAATCGGTTTTCATTTTTCAATTTTTGTTCCTCCGGATAAAAAGATAAGGGCAGAGACCTCGCTGCAGTCGAGGTTCTAACCCTTTCACTTGATTATTCTGTATTTTTTGATAGAATGAGAATATCACCGGACAGCCATAAAACAGATATGGGACAGGGGGGCGGGCTTTTGAAGATCGGAACGGATCAGTATAACACGTTTGACACCATGACCATGGACTGCTGGAATGACCGTTTGTACTACGAGGGAAAGGAGTTTCCGGCAGGATATTTTGCGGCGGAGATTTTGAACTTTGCCGGAGAGATCCACGATTCTCTTCTGGAGCGTATCACTGTGCTGACGGCGCTTGTGGACGATTTGAGCACAGCCGAAAAGAGCAAGCGCCATGATATTGCGGCACAATTGAAACCGCTGCTGCATGACACGGTTTCCTGGCTGTATACTTGCCCTCCGTTTTGCTATTGCGAAGAGCAACGCGCGTATGAGGCTCTTGAACATGCTTTGAGCGAGGAGCGGCTCGATCGGGACTATGAGGAAGAGGAGGCGCATCTTCCGTACTTGGCGCTTTCCTTTTGCGAGCCGATCCTGAGAATCTTGGTGGCGATCTATAATTTTTGCCTGCTCATCCGCGCATTCGAGAAGAAATATCTGCGCAGATTGAAGCGGCGTAATGCAGACGCCTTCGCAAAGGCGGCGCATGAGTGCTTTGATGAGGATGACAGCTTTCTGATCCTGCTGGAGCAAATGCCGTTTGGCGGAGTGGAGGAATTTTTCTCTTATCCAAGAGTTATCACAGGATTCAAATATTTTCAGGATGAGAACAATGAGGAAAAATGGAAAACGGCGCAGCGCGTGATTTGCAAGCGTGCCATTGACTTTTATGTATTCGACCTGATGAACGGATTGCACCACGGCCACGCACCCAGCCAGTGCCAAGGCTGCGGGAAATATTTTCTGACCACCAACGGTCACATTCCAAAATACTGCGACGGCGTTGCCCCGCAGGACAGCCGCTATACCTGCCGGCAGTACGGCGCGATGATGCACCAGAAGGAGCAGAACAAACAGCACCCGGTCTACCGCCTGTTCAATACCCGAACCGGGACGATCCGCAAGCATCACCAGAGAGGAAAAATCTCCGATGACCTGCGGCGGGAGGCTCTTTATCTTGCGGAGAGCTATCGGGACAAGGCGCTGATGGACAACGGCTATGCCGCTGACGGATATGCGCGGGACATGGAATTGGAACACATTTACGCGGAGGCGGAAAAGCGGTTGAAATGAGGAGGGGGGCGTTCCTGTGCCGAAAAATATGTACACCGTTGCCGGGGACGGCCCCTGCAACGAAGAACTGGCTTTGCGGATGCAAGCCGGAGACAAAAACGCCGCGGAGCGGCTCATCGCACAGAACGAGGGCTACCTCACCGAACTGGCGCGGGCGTACACACCATGGTGTGAGTTGGAGGACTTGAAGCAGGAGGCGGCGCTGGCGCTGCTGGACGCGGCTGGGCGCTTTGACCCCGCCTACGGAACGAAGCTGCTAACCTATGCGACGCCAGCGATAGAAGCGGCGATGTCCGACTATGCCTCGCGATACGCCTTTCCGCTGTCCGTTCCAACCAGCCGCGGCAGCCAGCTCCGCACTGTGGTGCACCTTTGCGCCGAGGCGCAGGATGCATCTGAATCGGAACTGACCAAGGCGGTATGCGAAAAGCTGAAGGTATCCTCCAAGTCGGCCGAGGCACTGTTGAAGGAATACCAGGCGCTGTGCTGCACGCGGCAGTTGGGGGATGCTGTGTTCTCCGTCAGCTGCGGCGGCAATCCCGCCGTTGCCTATGACCGCCTCATGCGTCGGACACTTCTGCTCCAACGGATGGAGGAGGTGCTGACGCCCAGAGAGCTGAATCTGGTGCGAAGCTACCTCGGCATCGGCCAGCCGGACGAGGTTGGCATGACCTTTCAGGAGCTGGCGATCTATCTCAACTACAACGGCCCCAGCGGAGCGGAGAAGGCGTACAAGTCCGCGCTGCGGAAACTGAAGAAGGACTTGTATGGCGGGGCCTACGGTCGGTGGCTCTCTGCGCAGAAGGCCATCCGCGCCGCCAAAGTGGAAGCAGAGCAGGACGCGGGGCAATACACAATGCCGCAGAGGACTTGGCTGGATGAAAAGGAGTTAGTGGTGCGGTTTATCTGCGAGGTCGCTGCGTTGATCCGTGTCCATGAGATTTTCAGTGACACATTGGAGAAGGAAACAGAATGAGCGGTACGGCACCAGGCTTGGTCTGATACCGTACTGCTTTTCGTTTATCCCATGATGCCGATTTTATTGCCGTTCTCGTACATGTCCTCGGCGTATTCAACATGGTTGGGGCCTTGACTTTCTATCCAGCCGAAGCCCGGCACATAGACCATGTTGTCCGGATCGCTGTCAGGTGATGCCGGGGCAGGCTCCGTTTCTTGCGGTGGTGTGGCATTCTGTTCAGGGGAAGCCTGTACTTCACCCGACGGAGGCGCTTGAATAGGCGATGACCCCAGTGCAGTGGCAGCTTCTTTGACTGGCTCCGGTTGCGTTACATCCGACTTTTCTTCCTCTGGCATTATGATTTCTTCAATTTCTGGCATCTCCGGAACTTCGGGCTGAGCGGCGATTACGGCGGGCGGCGTGGGCGGCGCGGATGTTTCCACGGCTGGCTCGTTCTGCGGCCACATAGCGGCACACAGGGCCAGACAGGCGGCGGATGCGGCTACAGTAATGATTAGCTTCTTCATTTTGCTTCTTCCTTTCTGGACATGGAAAGAGCGCCCAATCTTTTCGCCGTACAGCGAGAGACTGAGCGCTCTTTTTCATGTTGATTCAGTTCCATAGAGAGCCGCCACGCCAGCTCAAATCCAGAGATAAAGCTGTCGATGGATGTGTCCTCCACAATGCGGTCTTTGGCGTCGATGATTTGTAGCACCAGCCGCCGTTCCGGTTTTTCCAGAACCTCGATGAGGGCTTGGTGGCATTCCTCGATTTCCTTCTTCTGTGCCAGGAGCTCTGGCGGAGTATAGAAGCAATCGTACAGGTCTTTGAGTAGTTTGTTCATGTATTGCACCTCCTGGTAGCAACACACATTACCACACAACCGCTTGGAAAGCTACTGAAACTTTTTCTCTTTTCCGCAAATGTTCTGATATGGTTACAGCAAAACTATACTTTTTCGGCAGAATATGTTATTATTTAACATGGAAAATTGTATCCAGGTAGCAGTGTCCTGCAACAATGCCTGCCAAAGGCATAAACGTTGCAGCGGATCGCTTCTCGCGATTTTTACAAATCCTCTTATGGAAATATCTAATTAACAAATGAGGAGACTAACCATTATGAGTAACGAACTTGATAAAAAACGTGACACAACATTGCAGTCTATGATGGATGTCGAATGTCTTCCGGCTATGCCGGATCTCGACCTTGCTATGAATAATGCCACAAAGATCCCATTGGCAAATCTGTCCGCACTCGGAGTTGCCTTCCAGCCGCTTACTACAGCGATTCAGACAGCAGTCACTGGCGGCGGTGGATCTGGCCTTTACTATGTCAACACCAAAGGCATGCAGATGTTTTCAACCAGCGAGGGATTTATCGGCTCCCTGAAGACTGCATCCGGAACAGTCGGCGGCGGTCAGGCGCGAATGACTGCACTTGCCTGCGATCCTACAATGCTGTTCATGGCCGCTGCGCTGATGAATATTGAGAAAAAGCTTGATGCCATTCAGGAAACCCAGGAGGAGATTCTGGAGTTCTTGGAGGAAAAAGAGCGTGCGGTTCTGCAGGGAAACCTCAATGTTCTGGGCGATGTTATGAGCAATTTTAAGTACAACTGGAATAACGATACATACAAGACGAATAAACACATCCTCGTTCAGCAAATTAAGAAAGAAGCCGAGGCAAGTATTATTCTGTACCGTGATCAGATTGCCAAAAAGCTGAAAAAGCGCTCCTTGATCCACAGTGATCAGGAGGTCAAGGGAACCTTGAAGAAGCTTCAGGCGCAGTTCAAAGACTATCAATTGGCGCTATATCTGTACTCCTATTCCACTTTCCTGGAAGTAATGCTCTTGGGGAACTTCAGCGAAGGCTACCTGGACAGTGTCGAGCAGCGTATCTCGGAGTATTCCTTCCAGTACCGATCCCTATATACTGAGTGCTACTCCCTGATGGAAGATTACTCTAAGTCCTCTATCCAGTCCGGGATGTTAAGCGGTTTAGCTGTGGCAAGCAAGTTCATGGGTGAAACCATTGCCAAAGTGCCGGTTATCAGCAAATCCCAGTTGGATGAGAACTTGATTGAGGCAGGCGGCAGACTGAGTCACCACAGGGAGAAACGCGCTGCTGTAGCATTGGAAGGACTTGCGCAGACACGCATGGGCGTGACACTTCCGTTTGTTGAAAATATCCGGGCGGTTAACGATCTCTACAACAAGCCTGCGGCATACCTGTTCGACAGGGATAATGTCTATGTTCAGCAGATTGCTGGATAGAAGGAGAAAAAACGGAAAAAGAATAATTGCCACACTTTTGATGGTATGCATAATATTTCCATGATGTATTTTGGGAACTATGGTTGCATATGCGGCTATAATATTTGCACAGATTGTTACTCGTGCGGAGGTGTTGACCATGCCAAAACCGAAATGGAACCTGAATACTGTTTACATATCCGAGCGGCTGCAAGAGAGCTTGCGGCCCATTTCCCGCTGCGCCATGACGACCGTGGTCGCGCCTATGGGCTACGGGAAGACCACAGCGGTGAACTGGTATCTCAGTGAACGAGCCAAGTCGGAGACACTGCACGTCATCCGCATCAGCGTATACTCCGGCAACCTCGCCATCTTCTGGAAAAGCGTACAGGAGGCGTTTGCCCGCGCAGGGTTCCCCTTCCTGCGGGAGTATCCCTGCCCTACGGACGCCGCGGGCAGTGGGCTGCTGGTGGACGACCTCTGCCATATGCTGGCGGACGAATCCCCCTGCTATATCTTTGTTGACGATTTTCATCTGCTGACGGACAAGCGCGCCTCGCTGTTTCTTTGTATGCTCGCAAACCGTCTGCCCATCAATGTGCATTTGATCATCGCCAGCCGGGATCGTTTCCTGCCTGCTGCACAGACGGTGCGGCTGGGAGCAAAGGTCTATCAGATCGGCACGGAGCAGCTGCGCCTGAACCATACGGAGCTTGCCGTCTATGCACATCGCTGCGGCACAGAGCTTTCCGATGCGCAGATCGAAAGCCTCCTCTATTCCAGCGAGGGCTGGTTCTCCGCCGTATATTTGAATCTGCGGACGCTCTCCGAGCGCGGCGTGCTGCCCAGCCGCGATTCTGACATCTACGCCACCTTTACCGCCGCCATGATCGATCCGCTGCCGGAACAGCAGCGGGAGTTTCTGGCGGTCATGGGGCTTGCCGACGAATTTACCGTCGAAATGGCGCAGTGTATCACAGGCGACGCGGACGCTGGGCAAATTCTCTCCATGCTGACTGCGCAAAACGCCTTTGTCACGCGCCTGCCTGACGGCGCGACCTATCGCTTCCACCACATGATGAAGGAGTGCGCAGAGCGCAGCTTTCTGACGATGAAAGCAGAAACGCAGAAACGCTATTGGGAGCGGTTCGGTTTCTGGTATGAAGAACATAAGCAATATCTTCATGCCATCGCTGCTTACCGGAAAAGCGAAAACTACGATGCGCTGCTGCGGGTCATCCGCAGTGATGCGGGCATCCTGCTGGCGTCGCTAAAGCCTGAGGACGTTCTGGAGGCGCTGGATAAGTGCCCCGCCGAAACGCTCAAGGCCTATCCCTTCGCCATTCTGGTGCTGATGCGCCGGATGTTCACATGGCGGCAGATTCCGAAAATGCTGGAGCTGAAGGCACGGCTACTGTCAGCTATTGAGGAGCACCCGGAGCTTTCCGAAGAAGAGCGCGGCAACCTGCTGGGCGAGTGCGACCTCATTCTGAGTTTTCTCTGCTACAACGACATCAGCGCCATGAGCCGCCTGCACCGCAGCGCCAGCAAGCAGATGTCCCGCCCCGCCATCAGCATCCAGAATAGCGGCGGCTGGACCTTTGGCTCGCCGTCCGTTCTGATGATGTTCTACCGCGCACCGGGAGAACTCGAAAGCGAGCTTGCCGAGATGGACGAGTGTATGCCCCATTACTATAAGGTCACCAACCACCACGGGCAGGGTGCGGAGACCATCATGCGCGCGGAGGCCCTGTTCTGTCAAGGACGTTTCACCGATGCGCACATCGAACTGGAGCGCGCCTATGCGCAGGCGAAGAATAACGGGCAAATCAACATGGCGCTCTGCTGCGACTTTCTGTCATGGCGGCTCTCGCGCTATACCGATGTGGAGCAGCGCTATACCTTTGCGGAGCGATACGCGGCGCTGCTGCGCTATCACGACGCCTCATGGATCAACCTTTGGAACGCCACCAGTGCCTATTACCATGCGCTGCGGGGTGAAACGGACAGTATCCCTGAAATCTTTTCGCAGCACCGGCTCTCTGATATCAATATGCTTGCGCCGGGTAAGCCTATGATGGAAATGATCGAAAATCAGGTGTATCTTGCCCAAGGCGCTTATGCCCGGGTGGTGGGGTATAGCGCAGAGCTGCTGCCGGTCTGCGAATCCATGCACTATGAGCTGGTGGCGCTGCACCTACGCATCCAGACAGCGGCAGCCTATGAGCGGTTGGGCAAGAGTGAGGAAGCCCACGCATGGCTGAAAAAGGCACTTTCCGACGCTGCTCCGGACGGTCTTGTGATGCCGTTTGTAGAAAACTATGATATCCTGAAGCCTCTGTTGGCACGGGAGATAAAAAATGACCTGATCTCAAAAATCATTGAGCTTGGCGAAGCGGCAACAGCGCGAAACGCAGCCGGCACTCGCCCGGCAGCCTTCGACGTGCTGACACCGCGGGAATTTGAGATCGTGGAGCTGATGGCGCAGCGCCTCAGCAACCGCGAGATTGCGGAAAAGCTCTATCTCTCCGAGGGGAGCGTCAAGCAGTATGTCAATCAGATTTATTCCAAGCTCCATATCGAGGGCGACACCCGAACCAAACGAAAGCAGCTTGCCGAGCTGCTCAGATAAAAGGCCTAACCTTTGGTTAATGGTTATCCCATAGGATCCACCGTACAATGTTTGTACGGTGGATTTTTATTTTTGCAGAAAGGAGGGCGCACACTTGAACCGAAGGTATCTCACAGCCGTCACACCGCTGCCCGACCATGTTTTGCAGGTGGATTTTGTATCCGGCAGCCGACTTTTGCTGGACATGAAGCCGTATCTTGATAAGATCCGGTTTCGCCCGCTTGCGGATTCACGGGTGTGGAACAGCGCTGTGACCAACGGCATCTTTGTCCGCTTTGGCGATGTGGAGCTGAGCCACGATGAGATATTGTCCATGGCGGAGCAGGAGCATTGACACTGTTTATCTGAAAAAGGAGAAGAATGCGATGAAACACTTAAAAAAATATCTGGCGCTTGCACTGGCGCTGCTGCTATGTACGAGTCTTGCCGCCTGCGGCAGCAGCGGCGGCGACTATGATGACAACGACGGCAGCGACGGCAATTTTTACGATGCTCCAGATTCCTTTGAGGGACTGGTCAAGGACAGCGAACAGATGGCGAACCTGTATATCTTCGGCGGCGCATGGACGGGCGAGGACGGTGGCACGCTGATCATCGCCAACAATGATGAGGGTGACGAGGTGCGCTTTGCGCTGTATGATGTCGGCGAAGAGCTGACCGCCAGCGGCTTTATTCAGTTCGTGCCGGAGCATGACTGTGATTATTTCTACAACGAGCACGATGGTGTGGCCTACCGCAGTTGGTTCGATGAGGTCGGCGCACTGTACGTGGCCGAGCTTGGCACATTTACGAAGGTGACCGGCGATGCGCCGGGCGAGAACATCGGCGACGGCGATTACGGATACCTTGCCGGTACATGGTATCAGGATGCCGAGCCCGGCGCCGCCAGCATCCTTACGTTCGACGCCTCCGGCAGCTGGGAGCTGCTGGAGCGGCCCGGCGGCGACGGTGACCCCACTGTGGTGGACTGCGGTACCATTGAGGTAAATCAGGACGGCGCCGGACAGTATTTTGCCGCTTCCGCCGTGTATGAAGATGTTGTCTACGACTTCACCCTCGTCGGCGACGATGTGATCTACTGGGGCGGCGAATACGACTACTATCAGAAGATGGCGTAATGCCGCGGAAAGAGGAACGCATGAAAAAGCTTTTTTCGCTCCTGACGGCGCTGGCGCTGTGTCTGAGTCTTGCCGCCTGCGGCGACACCGAATCTGACGATACGCAAAGCGGCTATGAAACCGTCACGGACATGGAATTTCTCGACGGGATGTGGAGCATCGACGGCACTGCGAAGCTGTACTTTGACAGTACGGAGGGCTTTTACGCCTATCGCACCGGCTGGGGACTCGGCGGGCGCGGAGAATTCGAATTGTCCGAAGCGAGCGGCCGACCGATGATCTACTTCAACGGCTTTCTCTACAATTTTCTCCTGCGCGATGACGGCGTACTGCTGCCGAACCAGAACGGTGAGGGCAGCGGGTTCGCCATCCACCGTCACACCTTCCTCCGCGACGATGAGGCAGAGATCGTCGAATGGGATAAAAGCAACTGGGACGGCATGTGGCAGAACGCGCTGGGCGAGACCATCGTCATCGACTCGTCTCTCATGCAGTACATCGCCTGCTCGCCGGACTACTCCATGAGCGGCACCATGGACGACGAGGGCGAGGGCATGGGCCTCTATCTTTACGACAACGGGACGCGCGCCTACCTCTGCCCCGGTGACGACGGCAACAGCTTCACCCTCTCCGCCGAACGCTTCGGCCGCTACGGGGACGATCAGCATTTTGACGGTGTCTTTTACCGCAATGGCGACTTCTACGCCTACACGGATATGGAAAACGCGGAGTTTTATGAAGACGAATACTCCACCTTCTATATCTGGTACTACGACGGCGTGAACCGTTACCTTTTGGGCAACGATTACACCATCGGCGAAGACGGCCTTGCCTACCACGACGAAGACGGCCTCATCTATCCCGCAGGCTGGATTCCCGAAGAACCATATGATCCCGCTGTTGACTGGGGCGCAAACTGGATGGATAGTTGGGACATCTGAAGCCCCGCGGAAGAAGGAGGAAAATGAAATGAGACAACGAAGACCCTTTTTGACGTTCACCTTAGCGCTGCTGTTTTGTCTGAGCCTTGCCGCCTGCGGTGCGAAGCAGTATCCCATGGAGATCACCGTTGTAAACCGTACCACATACCCCATTGCGGATATACGCATCAGCCTCACTTCGGAGGAGGACTGGGGGGAGAACCGCCTGGAGACCACACTGGCGGAGGGCGAGAGTACCGAGATCGACCTGGGGGAATACACGGAAGGGCAGCTGAACGAGGGCTTCAGCCTTCAGTTTTACGGTGAGGACGGTGAGCCGGTCAACCCTGACTATGATCCCAGCTCTCCCATGTTTTTTGACAACGGCGACTTTCTTATTTTCGCGCCGCCGGATCTCAGCGTTGCCCTTTTCCTGGACACCGCTTATGACAAGGAGGTCTATGACCAGAAAATCGTGGAGTCCTATGCTGCGGACGGCGACGGCCGGGGTGATGTGATTTCACGGGACGACATCCCGGTTCTGATGGGTGGCGCGCTGCCTTTTACCAATATGCAGAACCTGCTCTCCGAGAACCATGACGACGGCACCTACCGCTATGAGGACATCACCGAGGATGGGCAGCTCCTTGTGGTCAATACGGCGGAGCAAAGCTGCTTTGTTCCGGATGTACAGGAGCTGGACGATTATCTGACAGCCTGTGCCCTGTCTTTAAGTGATGCGGGTACCTATGAGCTGTTGTCCGCCGAAGAACATGAGGAATACAGCAAAAATTTAAGCTATCCGGTTTACATCGTAACCTATACCGCCGGTGAGAACGAAGATACCCGGGAATGGACCGTATTTGTCATGGACACCGACATTTGTACCTATCTTTACGGCTTCTGCGTACCCCCCGATGCTGCGGCGGATATGGATGAGACCTATCAAAATATTTTTTCGCAGCTGTATTTGAGCGATGAAGAATGAGGAGGAATATCACATGAAGAGAAAAAAGCCATATCTTCTGGCGGGACTGGTATTGCTGCTTTTCCTGCTGTGTACAGCCTGCGGCAATGCGGAGGGACAAATCGCCCCGCAGGATGATCCCAATGAGGGGCTGGGAGGCGGCTTCAATGAAGATACCGTCAACGATTTCAGTAGCTTCGAGGGCATCTGGCTGGGCGAGGCGAACAACGAATACGATTACATCGAGTTTGACGCAGACGGCAACTGGCAGCTGTATCTTACTGGTGATGTGGTAGACGACGGCTACCTCCGCTATGAGCCGGAGTGGGAGGCCATCTATGCCTACAGCAACTTGGACGATTCCGGCAGCCGTATCGCCATGGAGGACGGCCAGCTCTACAGCGCCGCTTACGGCTACTTTAACCCCGGCGAAGGGATGGAGTACCTTTGGTATGAAGACGGCGGTCGTCTCACCGAGGATGACGAGCCCGATCCCTCGGGGGACGAGGTGCCCGACTGGAACGGCCGCCTGAACGGCGATGCCAACTCCTATTGGAGCTGGGATTCCGACCTCTGCCAGCGGAATGTCTCCGAATTTGAGGGCATTTGGTACTATGACGGCGACCTCTCGGCGGAGAGCTATATCGTCATCGACGGCAAAGGCAACTGGAGCCTTTACCAGCGTGCGCCCGGTGCCGAGAGCGCAGAGATGGACTGCGGTACGTTCTCCTATTCAACGGACGAAGCGAGCACCTATTACGCCGATTCCACGATGTACGACGGCGTGTCATATAAGGTCTTTGAACTGGACGAGGACGTTCTCGTGTGGGACGACGAAGGCTCTTACTACCTGATGGAGTGATGGAAAGGAAGGAGAACCATGAAGAATCGATGGAAACATATTTTTATTCCTGTGCTGACCATGGCGCTCTGCCTGAGTCTTGCCGCCTGCGGTTCCGGCGATGTGACGGGAGCCGACTGGCGTACCACCGGCGTGGTGGTCGGCAGCGGCACCATCACCCATGATGGCGAGAGCGTGGATGTGCTGGTCACAGTGAGCGAGAGCAGCGCGGCCTTCTACCGGGATCTACCGGAGCAGATTCTCTTTGACAGCGTGTCTTTTCCCATGAGCATCCCTGATGCGGAACAGGCGTTCAACGCCATTTCCTTTGAGGATATGGACGACGATGGGGAAAGCGATGTGCTGGTCAGCTTCATCCACGAAAACGGCGACGCGACGGAGCTGATCTGGATCTGGGATCCCGTGGAGCGTTATGTGTTCCGGGAGGACCTCTCCACCGTCATCGTCAGCGGCAGTGACCTCAGCGAGTATGTGGGCCTTTGGGAGTATCAAGGGAAGAACCTCTGGCTACGCATCTGCGATGACGCCACATGGGAATTTGTAAACGATCAGGATGAAGTGATCGAATACGGTACGCTTTGGGTGGATGAATATGGCATCACGCTCCACTTCGACGGTAGCGGCGACACCTTACAGCTTGATCGCACCGTCAGCGGCGACCTCATTGACAGCGTGAACGGCGGTACGCTCCTGCCTGTGGAGGGCATCCAGTCTCAGGAGCCGTACTTCACAAGAAACAGCCTTGAGATCAATGCCGCCGTGGAGCGGGGGACCTTCCTGCTGAAGGACGGAGTTTGCAGCTATTCAGGACTCGGCGACGGCTACAATACCGACGACTGCTATTGGGAGATCACGAAGACCGGCGACTACACCCACGACGGCATCCGCGAGTTGCACTTTGACGCCGTCTGCTACATCCCGGAGGACTCCATCCCCTACTTTGACCAGCAGTATACGACTGTCACCAGCAGTGAGCTCTATGACTTCTACACTGGGATGTGGCTCACCACCTCAACGGCCTATGGCAACAGCCAGCGCGGGGACAACTATTATCTCCACACCATCAGCTGGCAGGGGAACAGCTACCTAATCGAGTTTGCCTACTCGACCGACTGGCAGTACAATGTCGGCGACTGGGCACAGGTTCTGACCAAGAGCTACTCCGTCTATCTCCCGGAGGACTATGACGGACTCGTATTTGCTGCCGAGGGACAGCCGTCGAGCTACAAAGACAGCGCCAAGCGTATGCAGTTGGACAGCATTTCGCCCGAAGCTGCCCTCATGGACATCGACACTGTGGATCCCTACCGCAGCCTGTATTTCAGCCTTTGCTACTGAGGAGGGATAGCTATGCGAAAGAAACGCAATGACTTTGACGCTGTGGGCGCCGAGCGCATGACCGACACGGAGCTGTCAAAAAAGCTGGGAAGCTATCAGAGAATGGAGAGCATCGGAATCCTGCTGGGCGTTATTCTGGTGATCACCGGATGCATCATGATGTTTGTGTATCGCAATATTATTGTGATCTGCATTCTGGTCTTTTCCGGTGTGGCACTGTTCCTGTTGGTGGCACAGCCCGCCCAGAAGAAGAAAAAAGCCCTGATGCAGCAGCAGCTGGGCGGCTTCTTCCGCACGGAGCTGACAAAAGCCTTCGGCCCGGAGCCGGAGCCGGCCACACTGCCCATCGACTGGGCGTACTTGAAGGCGGCAAAGCTGTCGACGGTCTCCTTTACGGAGTGTACCGTGACAGACTTTCACGAGGGTGAGCACAAGGGGCTGCGGTTCTCCGCGGCCAACGTGGAGCTGCGCCGCACCGTAGAGGAAAAATCCGGCCCTGACAACGACAACTGGATGACCCGAACCGAGACGCTGTTCCGCGGCATCGTGGTCCGCTGCAAGGACATTTGTGACCCGACGCTGGACATCGCCCTGAATGATACGTTCCAGGAGCGGAAGAAGGACGACATCACCGACCCTGCTGCTTTCCGGAAGCACTTTGCCGCTCACACGGCGGATGGCCGGGAGGCGGACGATCAGGTCACACCGCAGCTTCGTGACCTGGTACAGAAGCTGGAGACATCTTCCAACAGTGCCAAGCTGTGCGGTCTTATCCTCCGTGACGGCGATCTGACGCTGGCTCTGAACACCCGGTATGTGTTTGCGGGCGTTCCGGAGGAGCTGGATCTGCGGGACATTGACGGCATCCGCAAGTGGTTCATCGCCTCGCTGGCTGGTATGGGCAATCTGCTGGATATGATAACGGAAAGCCCCGCGCTGACCGGCACGACAGAATAAGGAGAAGAATATGGAAGAAAAAAGCAGGAACATGACGGATGAACATTTGTCGCGGCAGCTTCGCAAAAGCAAGGGCGGCAAATTGGGCGGAAAACTCCTTTCGCTGGTGGGCGGTGTGGTCGCCATCGCAGGCATCATTCTGGGCGGCAACATTGTGCTGGTCGTCATCGGCGGCGTGATCCTTGGCCTGGGGCAGATGGTGCAGGGCAAGTCCAAGGACAAGGCAAGCCAGCAGGCCTTCGATGCCATCGCACCGGACATCGTAAGCGCCGCCCTTGAAAACGTGCAGATGAGCCCCACGCCGCATCTTCTGGACGCAGAGGACACGAACATACCCCTGCCCAGACACACCCATTGCAGCGGCAGTGGGTATGTCCGGGGAACATATCGTGGCCTGACTACGGAGCTGTGTACCGTCAGGCTGACGGAGGTCAACGAGGTCCAGCGGGAGGAAACAGGCCTGTGGGAAAAGAACGAGCAGCCTGTCTACACCGGTCAGTGGATGCTGTGTGAGCTGGGACAAGAATTTCCGACATGGCTGACCATCTGGCCGAGAGAAAGGCTGGATAAGCTGTTCAGCGCCAAGACCATTAAAACAGGCAGCGAGGTCTTCGACAAACGCTTCAATCTGAGTAGCGACGATGAAGCGGCAGCCCTTCGCATCCTGACCCCTGGCCGCATGGAGCATATCCTGGCACTGGCGGATTCCTCCATCGGTAAATTTGCTGTAAATCTCAACCCCGACGGCAGGGTATATATCGCCGTTCACAGCGGACGCGGCTTTTTCGACATCGGCAAGGGCCATGAAAGCCCGGCGCAGCTACGAGAGCGCTTCGCCCGCGAGCTGAAGTGGTTTACGGACATGATCGACGCATTCCGCGGCGTGTGAGGGAGGTGAGCAATATGCCTCTTTGGCTTGCTGTGGTGCTGCTGTTGCTGTCGCTGCTGGGGATAGTTCTCTCCCGCCGTTACTTGCGGAAACCGGTTCAATCGGTCTGTGTCGTCCTCTGCGTTCTGCTGGCAGTAGCCTGCGCCGCTTATATCGGACTGACCATCTTGTTTGTAGATGCCGTGCAGAACCAACCACCGGTATCATAAGAGGATATCTCCGCCCATGGCGGCGGGATGGAGGACGTATGAAGAGTATCAAAGTTATCGTGATCGGTTTCATTCTTGCAGTAGCGCTTGTGGCATGGCCCGCAGGATATATGCAGTATATCACAGCGGGCATTGGCTTTCTCCTCGCGGCCGTGCTGATGGCATGGCTTGGTGTCCGTCGTCGAAAAAGCGCACAGAAGGAATACGAGGATGACGTGAGGCGGTACACAGGCACCACGATGATGAAGGTGGTATGGATCGAGGAATCGGCCGATGAACGGTGGGAGCACCAAAAGGACGGCAGTGATCGGCTGCGCCGGGAGACGGTTTATCTTCCAACCTATGAGTACGCGGTAAATGGCAGGACCTATCAGTACGCAAGCCGTCAGGCCCTTTCCAGCAAGCGGGATCTCGGGCGGCAGGTGGTTGGCTATTACGATCCCGATCGGCCCGACCACATTACGGAAAACCGCCCCCGAAAACCTGTCCTGGGCGGATTCCTGTTCTTCTTCGGAGCTCTAATCCTGCTGTTTTTCGGGATCATGACATTCACTGGAAATGTCACCATTTCCTGATATCAAGCATGGAATATCCCCTTTGATCTGTAAATGAATACAGGGGGTTCCTACATTGTGTTTTTGCGCCTGACTGCGTTTTGCAGTCAGGCGCATTTTAATTATAGCTTTTCTATTTAAATTCATGCGGCTGTCGCTCCCCGCCGCCCTTTCGTTCTGTAAAAAATCACCGGAACGGTTATACTATAAGCAGATAGACAAAGGGTGTGTTTCACAAGCACGACCTACTCATTCCTGGTAAAGTCTACGTGGAAAGCCTTGCCGCAGGAACGGCATTTTAATTCAATATACATATTAACCTCCACTTCGGTACGGGCATTATTCCGCAATGCGGTACTTCTGCTGTTTACCGGAACCCTCCTTAATCAGGAGTCCTTTTTCAACCATATCCCGCAGAATCAAAATAGCGGTCGCCTGAGATACTTTCAACTCAGCTTCCACATCTTTGCGAATGATATATCCTTGCTTTCCAGCCAGTCGGAGCAGTATTTCCCGCCGTTCTGCTTTATCAGCGACCTTCAATGGGGCTGTCGCGGTTACGTCTTTTCGAGCACCTGCATAGTTAATGTTAGGTAGTGTAATTTTGAAGGCGTTATCTGTAACCTCAAACTGCGGCTTTACAGCGAAGTCAGCATAGCTCTCATTAATTTTTAGAATACCAGTGCCGTAAGCTTCAATTAGTTTCAGCCGATAAAATACATTGGCCAAATTTGGATTACGGAGCGCAGATACACCGAGCATAATATCGTCAAAAGTAAGGCCGCGAACCAGACCGCCAATGGTCACAAACTCAATGCGGTCATCGAAGATGCTGATCAGCGTGGAGCCGCTGAAGCTGTAATCACGATGGGTGATGGCGTTGAGCAATGCTTCGCGTAACGCTTCGCTGGGGTAATCTCGCCTGTCAATGCGTTCCAGCCCTTCAAATTCCGCACGGGTATGGTTGAACTGATCAATGTAGGAATAGGCATCCTCCAACTGCGTAAGCAAAGAGCCACTCAACTCCTTGCGGTCACGGAACACGCTTTTCTTGCTGCCATCAAATACAGCCAGCTTGATGGTGTGAACGCATTGATCAGATAGCAACATACCAAGGTTGGTGTAGGTACCATCGGAGCCGATGATATTCAGCGTTCGCTTCTGCTGATCTCCGAAAGGAAGACTACGCTTTGCAAAATAGCTTTCCGTTTTTTCAAAAGTCAACTGCTGATTAATGGAGCGGGCATCCTCGTAACGGTCACCGCTGGTCTCCTTAATCATATTCAGTATGGCTGTCTCAGAAGCCGGAACAGAGGATGCGCTCTGGCGAACATACACGCCCTCTGGGCGGATGCCCTTCCCTGCGAGGTAATAGGGACGGGCAGTACCTCGCTGCACTGTCAAAACCACAACAGGCTTTTCTTCGATGGTTTCGATGGCACACTCAGTAAACATGGTAACATCCGGACGAATGGAATCTCGAATCATATTTGTGATCCGAAGCATGACTGCATCGGTGTTTTCAATACCACGGACACTTCCATCATCATTCACGCCAATATAAATCTTTCCGCCATCCGTATTCGCAAAGGCAACTATAGCATATTTGATGTCGTCCACATATTCGCGCTTAAACTCCGTGGTCTTATTCTCAATCATAAAACGGCCTCCGTTCTAACAATCGCTTCTAACAATTATTATAATAACTATCAGAAAGAAATCAAGAGCAAAAAGAATATGTTTTTGTATCATGCTGTCGATTGCGCTACAATATCAAAAAGGCTACTGCTATTGCGTTTATAATCACGAAATTTATCCATGCACATGATATTTTCTCAGCAAGCTATAATCATGCTATACTTTTCCGTCAGAGTGTGTTATGATTTAGCAGGTATTCGGCCGGTCACGACCGAAATATCTTTTGAAGCGTTGGAAAAGATGCCCTCCCCTTATGATATGGAGGGCTCTGAAAATCTTTCACTAAGGTGACATCATCTTTAGGTTCTCGTGCAGCGATGCGTGTGGGTTCGAGTCCCTTCAGGCGCACCACATCGGAGCAAGCAGCATATCGCTTGCTCCGGCTTTTTTCAAAAGTCAGAGTGCACTCATTGCGCTGCGCCTTCTCTCCAGCCGCGCTTCGCTGGATTCCGGTTCGGGTTTTGTATAAGGCCGGATCATAATTCAGCGCTTTGATACAACGCAGAGAGCCTATTTGGAAATATCACCTATTATGGAGAAAGCGGCTTGCCTCAGCAAGCCGCTTTTTGGAGGAAAGGGCTCTGCACCGGGAATGGTTTCCAGGCGCTTTGGGACGCGCTCAAAAGAAGCACTTGGCATTGTTGGCATCCAAGGTCCGCTGGGCGGTTTTCAAATCGTGGAAAAACAGCACGCCCACAGGCGCATCGCTTTTGTAGTAAAACTGCACGTGGAAGATCTGGTTGTCCGCAGCTTTGAGCTGGACGGAGATCTTGTTCAGATAGCCGTAGGCCCGGGCCTCGGCGGCGGAGCAGTCTACGCCATAAACGGTCTTTACAAAGGCTCTGGCCTGGTCCAGCATTGCCGTGTCAAACACAAAGTCCGTGTCCTCAGCAACATTGCCGCCCTCGTCCAGAGAATGGCAGAAATGATACAGGTAGGATGGATAGTCATAGCCGGGGGTGAACTCGGCGACATAGACATCAAGAGGAGTCTGGGAAACGGCGTAGCGGATCACCAGCTGAGGGCCGGTATCCACCACAGGGACAAGCTCGCCAGCGTCAAAGGAGAAAGCCTCCGCAAGCAGCTGCTGGGCCATTTTCAGATAGAGCTCTTCGCCTGCGGCGGGATCATAGGCATAGGAACCGGGCTGTGCCGGTCCTGCGGGGACCCAATAGGACAGGTTAGACTGAAACGTATCGCACCAGCGCATTTCATATCTGCCGTCCAGGGTGCGGAAGGTGATGTCCTCCGCCGCCAGACCGCCGAAGAGCAGAGACTTGCCCAGCCACAAAAGCTCTTGGGTAGAAAGGTCTGTGGCGGCGGTCTCGTGGAACAGCTCCGCCAGATCCGAAAGCTCCGTGAGGGAGATGCCGCCGCTCAACAGCTTTTGCATCAGCGTCTCCATGACCGTCTGCTGGGCGGCGATGCGGTCCAGATCCGCCTGGGGATAGCTGTCCGCCGCGTCATTGCCCCGCCGGTAGCGGAGGAGGCCCATGACCTGCCCGCCGTCTAAATGCTGCCGGCCGGCCTCCAGATGGATGGACAGGTCCTGATAGGGATCGTCGTAGTCCATTCTGACGGGGACCACGCAGTCCAGGCCGCCGATGGCGTCCACCAGCCGCTCCACCGCCGCGGGCTCCACCTGGACAACGTGGTCCACAGGGGAGCCTGTCAGATGGGAGACGATCGTCTCCATGGAGGGCGCGTCCGCACCGGTCTCCCCGGGCCGTGCGGAGTTGATTTTTTTATAGTCCCAGGGAAGCGCCTCCACATAGGTGTCCCGGGGGATGCTCAAAATGTCCAGGGACGGCGCCGCCGGATCGTAGGTGAGGAGAAGGATCGTGTCATAAAAACCGCCGGTATCGGCGCTTCCCAGAACCAGGATGTGAGAGGCCACGGCTGATTCCGGTTCCGGTGAGGGGGACATCGGCTCCGCCGCCGGGCGGCTGCCGCAGGCGGCCAGCACCACGGCGCACACCGCCAGCAGGGCGCAGACCGCCGCCGGAACGGCGCCCCGGCGCTTGTCACCGGAGAGGATATTCTCCAGCCGCCGCTTCAGCTGCTTCGCGCCGCCGGAGAGATGGGTGGACAGGGCCGGAGCCGTTCCGGCGCCCGCCATGGACAGCAGGACCGCGCCGTAGGCACGGCGTTCCTCCAGCGCCGCGCCCCGCACCACTTGCTCGTCACAGGCCCGCTCCATGTCCCGCTCCGCCTCCCGGCGCAGCAGCCAGACGGCGGGGTTGAACCAGTGGACCGCGTTGGCGGCCAGGAGCAGAAGCTTTCGCCACAGGTCGCCCCGGCGCAGATGCGTCAGCTCATGCCGGAAAACGCAGACCGCCTCTTCGGGGGTGTAGTCCTCCCAGGGCAGGAACAACTTGGGCCGCAGCAGCCCCGCCAGCATGGGCGTCCCAATGCCGTGGCAGACGAACAGCGGGGGATGGGTGACCTCCGGCAGAGTGCTTTGATAAAGGGCCGGCAGGGCTTCACTCTGAACGGGGACAGCCCACCGGCGGACACGGCGGCGGAATACCAGCTCACCGCCCAGCTGCAGCAGAATAAAGACCAGAACGCCCGCCGCCCACAGGCCCGCCGCCAGGGGCAGCAGGTCCACCGTCTCCGTCACCGGGACCAGGACAGGATAGGCGTCCTCGTGTCCCACCGGATAGACCAGCACGGTGCCGTCCGGGTTTCGGGTGATGATGTCCTCGGGATGAATGGTGGGCGTAACAGGGGCAGGCTCATAGTCCCCGGTCTCCCGCGCCACCAGCACCTCCTCCGGCACGGGGATGGTCCAGGGGGCCGTTCCGGCGGGCAGGTGCAGGAAGGGGCCTGCCAGAAGAAGCGCCGCCAGCACACACCACAGCCAGCTCTTCCAGTGGGCGGCGAATTTCCGGTCCCACAGGGGGGAGGCCAGCATCAGTGCCAGCGTCACCGCACCCACGGCGGCGGAGGTGCGGAGAAGGTCAAAAAACAGCTCCCGGTTCATAGGCGTTCCTCCCAGTCCGCCAGAAACCGCCGCAGCTCCGCCAGGTCTCCGTCATCGATGGACTTTCCGGCATACAAAGCGGCCACAAGGCCGGTGACGGAGTTGCCGTACAGCTTTTCCAGCATGGTGCGGCCCTCCTGCTGCTGGTAGGTATCCCGGTCGATGAGGGCGGTGTACAGATTGTTCCGCCCCCGCTTCTCGCAGCGGAGAAAGCCCTTGTCGCACAGGCGGTTCAGCGCGGTCATCAATGTCGCCAGGGCCCAGTCCCGCCTGCCCCGCAGGGCCGCCTGCACACTGGTGGACGAGACCGGCTCCCCAGCGGCCCAAATAGCCTGCATGATCTCCAATTCGGCGTCTCCCAGCCGTTTGACTTCCTGTTCCATAATGACCTCCCGTCTGAATTATACGATTGTATAATCAGATGATATTATACAATCGTATAATTGTCAAGGGGATCTGATGAAAAATTTGGAGCAGGGAGGATCGGACGGCATCGGACGGCAAAGAGCAGCCTTGTTTTGCGTGATTCTCCCCAATACGGCGGGGTGCGCATCGGCGGCCTGGGAGATAAAAGGGACGGCCGCTGCCTGTGCCCTTGTGTTCCGGCGGGCTTTACGGTCTTTCCCGGCGGGGGAAGAACAGCCCCAGCAGTCCGCAGGCTGCGGCGGGAAGCACCCAGTGGAACCCGAGGGCGGAGAGGGGCAGATGCTTTACAAAGGCCAGGGGGAGCCCCAGGTCCGCCGCCGCGGTCAGCAGGCTTGCCGCCAGCGCGCCCAGAGCCGCCAGCCGGTACACCCAGTCGTTGGGGATGCGCCGGTCAAAGAACGTCAGAAGGATCAGCACCAGGGTGGGGGGATAGACCACGTTCAAAATGGGGCCAGCGATGGCGACGATCTGGTCCAGACCGAAGTTGGACGCTCCGGCGCTGAACACGCAGATGAGGACTGTCAGCAGGGAGTAGGAGACACGTCCCCCGGAGAGCCGGGAGAAATAGGAGGCGGCGGAGCTGACCAGGGCCACGGCGGTGGTGACGCAGGCCAGGGCCACCACCACGGCGAACAGGATGGTCCCCGCGCCGCCCAGGAGATTGCGCACGATGGAGACCACCAGGAAGGTGCGGAGCACAGACAGGTCAAAGAACTTTGAAGTGGTGACGCCCAAATAGGTCAGTCCCATATAGACCACCAGCAGGGCCGCGCCCGCCACGGCACCGGCGCCGGCCACCACCCGGAACTGGGAGCGGGCGTCCGTATAGCCCTTGTCCCGGGCGCTTTTCAGCACGATGATGCCAAACACCATGGCCGCCAGCACGTCCATGGTCTGGTAGCCCGCCTCGATGCCCGTGAAGACCACATTGTCGACCAAAACCCGGTCAGGCACCGGGCCGATGGGGCGCAGGACGCCCCGGACGATCAGGACCAGCAGGCCAATCAGCAGAGCGGGTGTCAGGAATTTGCCCACGATATCCACCACCGCGGATTCCTTCAGGCAAAGGACTAGGATCAGCAGAAAGAACAGTATGGAGAAGAGGACCGGACTGAAGCCGGAGGCCAGGGGAGCCACGGACATTTCATAGGTGGTGGCGGCGGTGCGGGGAATGGCAAGCATGGGGCCGATGCACAGCACGATGGCGCTCATCAAGAGGGCGGAGGGGACTCTGCCGATGGGGCGGGTGATGCCCTCGGGACCGCCTGTGCGGAGAATGGCGAACAGCGCCAGCAGGGCCAGGCCGATGTCGGCGGCGTAATAGCAGAGAAAGCCTAGAAACCACTGGGCGCCGCACCCAAGGCCCAGATAGGGAGGAAAGATCACATTGCCCGCCCCAAAAAACATGGAGAAGAGGGCGAAGCCGATGACGCAGATATCTCGGAGTTCTGTGCGGGTGTGTTTCATGAAGAACCTCCCTGAGCAGTTTGTGCGCGAAGCGGGTGCGTTGTGCCAGCTGACGGATTTCGGCAAAAGACAGCTTGTGACAGCGCATTATATGACAGTTTTGCGGCAAAGTCAATGTTGTGCGGATTGCATAAAAGTATAAGAAGGATGGAATGGGGAGAGACAGCAGGGCGGATGCCCTGCAAAAAGGAGCGGAAAATAGGCGGGAGAGCGGGAACTTTTTTCCCCTGCCTGCGTCAAAAGCGAATGTGGGGAGAACACAGTGCTCCCTGAAGTCAAGAACAGCAAAGAGGAGAACATGTATGAAAAGAAAAGGTATTTCCCTGATCCTGGCACTGGTGCTGCTGTTGTCCCTGGCCGCCTGCGGCGGGAAGCAGACGCCTGCGGAAGACGGCGGGAAGCCGGAGGAAGAGATCTCCGGCGCGACGCCTGACACGGACGGCACCACGGACGATACTACGGACGACACCCAGGGGACGCCGGAGGACAGCGAGGTCAGTGAGACACAGGATGCCGACGGCTCAACGGAGCAAAACCGGCGGCCGGAGAACGGCACGGCGCAGAGACCGGCGGACAGCCAGAACGGCCCCGCCTCCAAGGTGGACCTGACGGCGTTTTATGAGAGCCTGACCGGCGGAGAGGAGTGGCCCGCCATGATGCAGGCCGAGGGCGAGGTGCTGGACAGCTTCTATCCCGGCCTGTCCGATATTGCCGCCAACCAATGCCTGGTGTACACCGCTATGATCTCCGCCGCCGTGGGCGAGATCGCCCTGGTGGAGGTGCGGAACGCGGATGACGTGCAGAAGGTGAAGGATATCTTCCAGGCCCGGATCGACTACCAGGTGGGCGACGATGCAAACCCCGGCGGCGCCTGGTATCCCGAGAGCATCGAGGGCTGGAAAAACGGCTCCCGTATCGTCTCCAACGGCAATTACGTGATGCTGGCGGCCCTGAGCGACGGGGCCGACGATGCTGTCGCCGCGTTCAACGCCCTGTTCGCGTAAGAGAAGTATATGCAAAAACGGACTTCCGCCCGCGGGCGGAAGTCCGTTTTTATTCTATTAGATGTTCACAAGCTCGTATACACGACTGCCCAGGCCCAGCTTTTCCGCGTGCTCCAGGCAGACCTCCCACTCGGTGTCCGGGTGGGCCTTTTTAAAGAGGTCGCCCTCATTGCAGGCGCACTCCTTGTCAAACAGTACGGAGCCGGGAACGGCGGCCTGTGCCAGCACCGCGTCGGCGCAGGCCTGGTCCAGGGCCACGGGATCGAAGGAGGCAAACATGCCTACATTGGGGACGATGGGCACGTCGTTTTCCCCGTGGCAGTCGCAGTTGGGGGACACGTCCAGCACCAGGGACACATGGAAGCAGGGGCGGCCGTCCACCACCGCCTTGGTGTACTCGGCGATTTTCTTATTCAGGATGGCGGGGGCCTCGTCATACAGACACTGGATGGCGTCCTTGGGGCACACGGCGATGCACCGGGCACAGCCCACGCACTTGTCAGTATCGATGCTGGCCTTGCCGTCCGGGCCGAACTGGGGGGCGCCGTGGGCGCAGATCCTGGCGCAGGCCTTGCAGCCAATGCAATGTTTCTGCTTGACAAAGGGCTTGCCGGAGTTGTGCTGCTCCATCTTACCTGCCCGGGAGCCGCAGCCCATGCCGATGTTCTTCAAAGTGCCGCCCATACCGGCCTGCTCGTGGCCCTTGAAGTGGGTGAGGGAGATGAACACGTCGGCGTCCATCACGGCCCGGCCGATCTTGGCGGCCTTCACATACTCGCCGCCCTCCACGGGGACCTCCACCTCGTCGTTGCCCTTCAGTCCGTCGGCAATGATGATGTGGCAGCCGGTGTTGTAGGGGTTGAAGCCGTTTTGATAGGCGGATTCGATGTGGTCCAGGGCGTTCTTCCGGCCGCCCACGTACAGAGTGTTGCAGTCCGTCAGGAAGGGCTTGCCGCCCTGACTCTTCACCAGGTCCGCCACTACCTTGGCCCAGTTGGGCCGCAGGTAGGCCAGGTTGCCCGGCTCACCAAAGTGCATCTTGATGGCGACAAATTTGTCCTCCATGTCGATGTTGCCGAAGCCGGCGGTCATCATCAGGCGGGCCAGCTTCTGGGGCAGGTTCTCCCGCCAGCTGGGGCAGCGGAAGTCCGCAAAGTAGACTTTTGATCTCTCTGCCATGTTTTGATACTCCTTTTCTTTCCCTCAGAACTTTGAACCTGTATTCATAACCGGGGAATGCCGGATGGACGAGGATTTTTCTCGTCAGACAAGGAGATTTTCCGCAGCCATACTGACGTATGGCAAGGGAAAGCGACGCCGTATGGCG
>JAETOP010000179.1 GCA_021771675.1 Oscillospiraceae bacterium
CCCATGCTCCCGGACAGCGACACCGGCAAGGTGAGCGCCTGCGCTGAAAATGTCTTTGAGATATGGCAGCGCACGGCGGATCAGCGGTCTACGCAAATGGTGTTTTGCGACCTGTCCACGCCCAAGGGAAACGGTGAGTTTAACATCTATGACGACCTGCGGGACAAACTGATTGCCAGGGGGATACCAGCCGAAGAAATAGCCTATATCCACACCGCCAACACGGAGGTACAGAAAAAAGAGCTGTTCGGCAAGGTGCGCTCCGGGCAGATACGGGTACTGCTCGGCTCCACGCAGAAGATGGGGGCTGGAACCAACGTACAGAAGAAATTGATTGCGCTTCACCATTTAGACTGCCCGTGGCGTCCCTCCGATTTACAGCAGCGGGAGGGGCGCATCATCCGGCAAGGTAACGAAAATGACGAGGTGGACATTTACACTTACGTCACCGAGAACACCTTTGACAGCTACCTCTATCAGTTGGTGGAGGGCAAACAGAAGTTTATCGGGCAAATCATGACCAGCAAAAGCCCGGTGCGCTCTGCGGAGGACATTGACGAAACTGCCCTGTCCTACGCCGAGATCAAGGCCCTCTGTACTGGCAACCCCCATATCAAAGAGAAGATGGATTTGGACATTGACGTGCAGCGGCTTAAACTGCTGAAAGCCAACCATCTCAGCCAGCGGTACGCCCTGGAGGATCAGATCATCAAGTATCTCCCGCAAAAGGCGGCGGCTCTGGAACAGCGCATTGAGTGCTACACCGCCGACATAAACCGGCTGAAAGAAAACACCCATCCCAATGAGGACGGCTTCTCCCCGATGGAGGTGGAGGGCACCGTCTACACCGACAAAAAGGCGGCAGGCAGTGCCATTCTCGCCGCTTGCAAAGCCATGACCAGCCCCGATCCTGTCCCCCTGGGCCAGTACCGGGGCTTTGCTATGGAGCTGTCCTTTGAGAGCTTCAGCAAAGAGTTCCGAATCACGCTGAAAGGGGCGCTCACCCATACCACCGGCCTGGGCACGGATATTTTCGGCAACATCCTGCGGCTGGACAATCTGCTGGGCGGCATGGAGGAACGGCTGATTGCCTGCCGGGAGGAACTTGCAAACGTCAGCGTCCAGTTGGACAACGCCAAGCAGGAGGTGGAAAAGCCCTTCCCCCAGGAGGACGAGCTGAAAACAAAGTCGGCCCGTCTGGACGAATTGAACATCCTGCTGAATATGGATAAGCGGGAAAGTGAGATCGTGGACGGGGACGTGGGGGACGAAAGCGACGCCCCCGCCCGTGACGGCCCCGACCGGGAGCGGTAACGCCAATCGCACATTTGCCCTGACGGTATCTGCGCTGTATAATAGGCACAGAATATAGTTGGAGGTGAAAATGGTGGCAGACGAGTTCAAGTTTGAAACCTTTGTTGAGGCCCAGGGAACGGCAATGCAGGAGTATTTGAGCGGCGTTGTCGCAAAGCTGTCCAGGACGGACAAGGAGTACCGGGCCATCCAGAATAAGATCGAGGAAATCTACAAGCAGTACCCCCATGTGAGGGGCGTATTTGATGTGGAACGTGCAGCGGCATTGACCGAGCAGGAGTGCGCGGCAGTCATTGAGGTGGCGGGCCTGCAAAACCAGCTTGTGGAAATGGAACTGCAATCGGTCTACTTCCGTGGCTGCTATGACAGTATGGGCTACCTCAGAAAAGCGGGCATCCTGTGACAAAGGGCGGCGCTGGCAGTCAGCCAGCGCCGCCCCCTACATAACCGGGAATAAAAAATTCATAGGAGAAAAAGCAAAAAAATGAAAATTTCCGTCAACCAAGTCCAGTGTGAGCGGTGCGGCAGTATCATCGTGTCAGAACACAGCCACGACCTGAAATGGTGCAAGTGCCGGGGCGTGGCCGTGGACGGCGGCAGGGACTACCTGAAACGGCTGACCGGCGACCCGCCCAGCGAATTTGCGGAACTCAGCAAATGGGAGGAATAGCCGTTTACTCTTTGATTATCAGCTTATTCAGATCAAAGAGCGCCGCTTTGTAGTTCTCCACCCGGTACACCCGCCTGTTGGGATTGTCCTGAACGATAACATGACCCTCCTGTTCCAATAGCTCTTTCTGCGTTTCCTTGTCGAAATAGCGGCCAAAGTTTATCAGGGTGCCTTTGAGCGAGATCATACGCCAGTAAGGGATTAAATCTTCCAAATTATGCTCAACTTTTCGATATGACTTGAGATCAGAGATAAAGTCCACACGCTGAATGTCGGCGGGCGTCCAAAACATCTGCTTGTCAAAGGGCATAATGCCACCATCTTTAATCTCACAGGTGTCCGCCCCCTTCCGTCTGGCCCACATCTCACAGATGGCTTCCTCGGTGGTAAGTTTCCCTGCGGGGATCATGCACATAATGGTGGCGAACATCTGCTTGTCCAGGTACACCACCTTTTTCGCGGCGGGAATATGTTCACGATCTGCCATGCGGCACCTCCATATAGAATTTTGATTTTGCCGCATTATACCATTTTTTTCGTCTTGATACAACAGGAACCGTACATAGCCGGGAAGATTTTCAAAAATCCCCCGGCTATTACTATCTGAAAAAGGAGCTGATGAACCATGACAGGCGAGGAACTGCAAACCAGGCTGTACCAGCGCATGACCACCGAACAGGAACAGTATCGGAACTGGCTGCTGGGCCAGCCCCCTGCCGACATTCTGAATCACGCCGCCGAGTACACCGTCCGGGAGGACATCGTGATGGAAATGTCCGCGCTGGAGCTGCCGGAGGCCCAGACCAGGGCGCTGCTGAAATCCAAGACCCCGCTGGCAGACGTTTACAAGGAATGGAACAAGACGGAAACCCACCACATGGAGGACTTGCGGGATGTGATCGAAGCCCGCGCCGACGCTGTAATACGGGCTGAAAAGGAAAAGGGCCAGCGGGAGGGACGGTAGATGGGCTACGTCACGCCGGAACAGATCACCCAGGCCAAGGAGCTTGACCTGCTGAC
>JAETOP010000180.1 GCA_021771675.1 Oscillospiraceae bacterium
GCAAGACAAGGCAGAGGAACGCAAGCCATACTGTATGTATGGCAAGTGACGATAACGCCGTATTGCGTCAATAGACCAAGCTGATATTAAAGATTTTAATCAAGAATTAGTATTAGCTTATTGACTCTTTATTTCAGCTGTTCATATTCCTGGGCGTCCACCGCTTCCAGCCATTCGTTGGAAGCGCCCTGAGCGGGCACCTCTACCGCCAGATGGGAAAACCAGCTGTCCGGCGCTGCCCCGTGCCAGTGCTTCACCTCCGGCGCTATGTTGACCACATCCCCCGGCCACAGCTCCTGGGCCGGTTTGCCCCACTCCTGGTAGTAGCCCCGCCCGGCAGTGCAGAGCAGAATCTGGCCGCCCTTGTGGTGGATGTGCCAATTGTTCCGGCAGCCCGGCTCAAAGGTGACGTTGGCGATCCCCACCCGCTCCATGGTCAGCATTTTCAGGTAGCTCTGACCCACGAAAAACCGGGCGAAGGCGTCGTTTTTTTCTCCCAGGGGAAAAATCTGCTGAAAATCCTTTGCGTCCATATTGTTTTGACTCCTTTTATTTTTTGCCTCAGATTACTTGGAATGTTTTCCACTTCCCGGACTTCTGTCTCCAGAGGAAAATCACCGCCCGGACGACCCAGTCGCAGACCATTGCCAAGGCAATGCCGATGACACCCATCTGCAAAATAATGCCAAACAGGTAGGCCAGCAGCCCTTTTTCCATCCGCTCCTTAATATCGTCCGCAATGGCGCTGTAAATGCTGAAACGCACCAGCGGATACCTTTGGCGAAAGGACATCATGCTCTGGGACAGCAGCGTCATGCTCCTTGTCTCTCCGCAGCCGATGGAGATTTCCCCGGCGGGCATTTCCTCCTTGTGCTGAAGCTCCAGCTTGGTTTTTTCGGACAGGGAGACAATCTCCTGGGCCCGCCGCCGCAGCAGCATCCCGTCCTCGGTCAGGCTGACGCTGTGCTTTCCCCGGTGAAACAGCTGCACCCCCAGTTCCTCCTCCAGCTGTATGAGCTGTCGGGAGAGGGTGGGCTGGGTCACATGCAAAAGCTGTGCAGCTTTGGTGATGTTTTCTTCTCTGGCCACCATCAGAAAATAGTTCAGCACTCTTATATCCATGCTCTTCGCCTCCGTTGCATATCATAGCCTATTTTAGCAGAAACCCAACTGCTTATCAATATATTTAACGGTTTAACTCAGCAGCCTGGCAAATGGATGCTTACATAGCCAAATGAAGGCCCCTGCGGCTTGGATGCCGGAGGGGCCTTCGTGGATGATTACTGGTCTGCGCCGCAAGAGTGGTGGCCGCAGCCGTGGCTGCCGCAGCTGCCCTCGTGGTGGTGCTCGCCGTGGTGGCTGCACGTCACGTTGGCGTCATAGACCAATGTTCCGGCGGCCAGGGCCTGGGCTGCCTCGTCCGCATCGCCAGACACACCGCCGTAGAGTCTGATGCCCGCCTGGGCCAGCGCCGTCTGGGCGCCGCCGCCAATGCCGCCGCAGATCAGAGCGTCCACCTTCAAAGCGCTCAGAACACCTGCCAGCGCTCCATGGCCGCTGCCGTTGGTATCCACGACCTGGGAGGAAAGGATGCGGCCGTCCTCAATATCATAGAGCTTGAACTGCTCCGTGTGGCCAAAATGCTGAAAGATTTGTCCATTTTCGTAAGTGACTGCAATTCTCATCATGTGTTCTCCTTTTGGTTTTGCATACTGTTGGATGAATTTCTGCCTGGGGCAGCTGCCGTATCCGCAGGCGTGATTGCCCCCATCACAGAGCTGATAATCCCCGCCCTCGATTCGCAGGGGCAGGCCCTCCACCAGCATATCCGCCAGCTTTTTTCGGGCGCTGGCATAGATCTGCTGCACGGTGGTGCGGGCCACCTGCATGTAATCGCCGCATTGCTCCTGGGAGAATCCCTCCCGGTCGATGAGCCGCAGGGTCTCGTACTCCTCCAGGGTGAGGACGATGGTGTCCCCCAGTTCTGACAGCTCCGAGGGAACAAAGGAGGGCATCTGTGGAAAGTCACAGATTCTCCGGCATTTCTTTGGCCTTGGCATACGCACCCCTCCTGCTTCTCTGTATAAAAATATTATAGAGCTATTTTTGGCATATGTCAAGAACTTAATTGACATATGCCGGAAACAGCGGTATAATGGAACCAGGAAAGGAGGGATACCCTTGGAACTGAAAGAGTTTTTCCCGGTCTGGGAAGAACTGACTCCCGGACAGAGGGAGCAGCTAACGGCCGGCGCATCAAAGCGCATGGTAAGCCAGGGCACTGTCATCCACAACGGCAGTATGGATTGCACCGGTCTGCTGCTTTTGGAGCAGGGGCAGCTCCGCAGCTTCATGCTCTCTGAGGAAGGCAGAGAGATCACCCTTTACCGGCTGCTGGACGGGGACATCTGTCTGTTCTCCGCCTCCTGCATGCTCCGCTCCATTCAGTTTGATGTGACAATCACGGCACAGCGGGATACCTCCCTCTGGGTGATTCCAGCAGAGCTGTACAAAAGCATCATGGCACAATCCGCCCCCCTTGCAAACTTCACCAACGAAGTGATGGCGGATCGTTTTTCCAATGTGATGTGGCTGCTGGAGCAGGTTTTGTGGAAGCGATTTGACCAGCGGCTTGCGCTCTTCCTATTGGAGGAACGGGCCTTGGAGGGAACCGATATGCTGAAGCTCACCCATGAGGCCATCGGCAGCCACCTGGGCAATCCCCGGGAGGTGGTGACCCGGATGCTTCGCTATTTCCAGAGCGAGGGATTGGTAGAGCTGGCCCGGGGCACGGTGAAAATCACGGATGCCAACGGATTGAAGGAGCTCCTGCATTCATAACCGGTGGCTGGGGATAAATCGACAAATTGGTGTTTGGCGGCGAGTCGCCGCTGACAATTCGCACGGGGCGAGTGTGTAATCGTTACCCCCGAACTCAGCCCGGTAACGCTTTCTGGGCAGAATGTTGAGTGGTGAAGG
>JAETOP010000033.1 GCA_021771675.1 Oscillospiraceae bacterium
TTTTACTGCACAGTCCCTCAGTCAGCTTCGCTGACAGCTCCCCTTACACAGGGGAGCCTCCCTCAAAAGCCGTTACCCATTACCACTCAACGTCCCGCTCATAAAAGCGTTAGCCAGCGGGCATGTCTTGATGCCCCTACAAGGAGCGAATCATCCCGCTAAACGCCAATTTGTCAATTTGTTAAGCTTACATAAACAATAACATTCAGGAGGCTGACACCATGACACCAAAGGTTTATTTCACCAATTTCTGCACCGTTAACGGAGAGACTCTGCCCCAGAAGCTGGCCCGGCTGATTATGACCGCCGGGATGGATCAGATCGATTTCAAGGACAAATTTGTGGCCATCAAAATCCACTTTGGAGAATTGGGCAACATGGCCCATCTGCGCCCCGGCTATGCCCGGGTGGTGGTGGATTTGGTGAAGGAGCTGGGGGGCAAGCCCTTCCTCACCGACGCCAACACCATGTACATCGGCTCCCGGAAGAATGCTTTGGATCACATTGAAACCGCCTACTTAAACGGCTTCACCCCCTATACCACCGGCTGCCATGTGATCATTGCCGACGGCCTGAAGGGCACCGACGAGGTGGCCGTTCCCGTCCGGGGCGGCGAGTATGTCCAGGAGGCCATGATCGGCCGGGCGGTGATGGATGCGGACATCGTCATCTCTCTGAACCATTTCAAGGGCCATGAGGAGGCGGGCTTTGGCGGCGCCCTGAAAAATCTGGGCATGGGCTGCGGCTCCAACCAGGGCAAGCGGGACATGCACAGTGCGGGCCGTCCCTGCGTTGATCCGGAGAAATGTGTGGCCTGTGGCGCCTGCGCCAAAATCTGCGCCCACGACGGCCCCCAGTTGGACCCCGATACCGGCAGGATGAAGATCAACTGGGTCAACTGTATGGGCTGCGGACGCTGCGTGGATGTGTGCCCCATGGAGGCCATCTATCACAGCAACGAGAAAGCTGTGCAGATGCTCAACTACAAGATTGCCGAATACGCCAAGGCGGTGGTGGACGGCCGGCCCCATTTCCACATCTCCCTGGTGCGGGATGTGAGCCCCTACTGCGACTGCCATGCGGAGAATGATGTGCCCATTGTCCCCGATGTGGGGATGTTCGCCTCCTTTGACCCGGTGGCCCTGGATTTGGCCTGTGCCGAGGCGGTCCTGAAGCAGCCTGTGAACCCCGGGAGCCGGTTGGAGAAGATGACGAAGCCCGGCCTGGACCATTTCACCGCCGACTTCCCCGTCTCTGATTGGAGAGCCCAGATTCGCCACGGCAAAAAGATCGGCCTGGGTGAAGATAGCTATGAGCTGATTACCATTTGAATCGGGGCGCATCGTATGAATCACAGTGAACTGGCGATAGAGAATTTCAAGCGGGGCTATAATTGCTCCCAGTCCGTGGTGGTGGCCTTCTGCGACGTGACGGGGATGACGCCCCATTATGCTGCCCGGCTCTCCAGCTCCTTCGGCGGCGGCATGGGCCGGATGCGGGAGGTCTGCGGCGCGGTGAGCGGAATGCTCCTGGTGGCGGGACTGCTGTATGGCTACGGCACCCCCGGGGACGATGAGAGCAAGCGGGCCCACTATAAATTGGTGCAGGAACTGGCCGGGAAATTCCGGGAGCGAGAGCAGAGCATCGTCTGCCGGGAGATTTTGAAAAATCCCCCCTCCGACCCCAACCCCACCCCCCGGGACGCGGACTTTTACCGCAAGCGTCCCTGCGCCCGCCTGGTGGCCCTGGCTGCCCAGATTTTGGATGATTATATCCGGGAGCACCCCATCACGGAATTAGGAGTTAGGAATTAGGAATGATACTCAGTTTGGCAAGCTGTAAATTGGTGCTTCGTAGGGCTTATGTCATGACCCAGACGAACCCCTACGGCTTTTGGCTGGGCACAAAATGACATAAGGTACCGTAAGCACCACAGCAGCCAACCGACCAATTCAAATCCATGGGGCGGAGCGGCGGGGTCATGACATAAGCCCTACGGACAACCCACCAAACATCAATTTGCCGGATAAATCAACATGCACCCAAAGCTTGGCGGGAGGAACCGCAAACGTGGTTCCTCCCGCTAAAATAGTTCTTATTGGCGCTTTTCCAGATGCCCGGACTGAACCACCGGGGGTTTGGGATCCACAGCCTCCCAGGCGGGGGGCCTTTTCTCTTCCTCTTTCACTGGCTTCACCTCAGCTACAGTTTAACCGGGAGAGGAAAAGTTATGTGTGTCAGGCAGCGGGAAAAAATTCCCGGAAGGTTGCGGCCACTTCCTCCAGCCGGCCCGGGGCGAAGGGGCTTTCCAGTCCCGTCTCCTCCAGGAAAGCCAGGAAATAGGGCTGCTGGGTGTCCAGGGATTGCTGGTATAATTTTTGACCCTGGCCGCTCTGGCTGCTTTCCAGCTGATACAGCTGCAATGCGGCATCGTTGGAGACGATGTAGCTGGGGATGTACATGGGATTGGTATAATAATGGCTGATGAACACAAAATTCCAGGGGGAGAAGTATTCATCCACCATTCCGTAATCCTCCGACACCTGCTCAAACAGCTGGCACAATGATTCTGTCGTTGGCTCTGAAAGCTGGTATATCTCCTGCTCAAACCGGGCGTAGCAGGCCTGCTCCACATAGACGGACAGGGAATCCAGCATTTTGTATCGGGCCAGCCCTTGGGCCTCCGGATGGAAGCACAGAGACAGATATTCAAAGCCCTGGGAGAAAAACTCGCTGACGTCAACCCCCGCTATGGAGCCGCCGCTGGCATAGTCATTGCAGAAATGGCCGAATTCATGGGCCATGGAGAGAAAATCGTAGGTGGTGCCTGAGGGGTTCAGAAACAGGAAGGGCTCCTGGTAGCTGGGCAGATAGATTTCAAAGGAGGAGTCATATTTGTGGGCTCCTGCCTCAATGTGGCAGAGACCCCCTTCCTCCATGAGCCGGAAGGCTTTCTGCACCCTGCCCCCCATGGCCTGGGCGGATTGGCGCACATAGTCCAGAGCCTGGTCGGGCTGGCATTCCTCCAAGCCCTCCGCATTTTCCCAGGCGATGCGGTACAGGGGAACCAGAGTGTCCCGGATACCATCCAAGTATGCGGCCATATCCTCCGGGGAGAAGTCCCGATAGTAGGAAAAATCATTGGCAAAATCCGGGTAGGAATCATAGCCCACATAAGCGGCCATCCGATTCCGGACATTGATCAGATCCGCCAATGTTTGGGCAACCTCCTGGGGACGGAAGAACAGCCGGCCCAGGGGCGAGGTGGTCTTGCGGTACTGGGCATAATACTGGTTGATGAGCCGGTTTTCCTCATCCATCAGCGCCACCAGGTCATCATCCCAGAAAATCTCCTCGCCGTATCCTTCAAAGAAGCCCTCACCGAAGAACTCCTGCTCCAATTTGTCCCGGCAGGGGGTTTGGGCCAAAGTGTTGTTCAAATCCTCCAGCATTTGCTGTACGGTGGGAACAGCGCCGGTGCAGAAGCTGTTCTCCTCTTCCCAGTAGCTGTCGGTGAGGTCGATGCTGTAGTGAATATACGCCAGATTGCTGGCAGTGAAGAACCAGTCATAGGCATCGTAGAATTCAAACACCCCATCCAGAATGGCGGAGGCATCGTCCCCCTGCGACAGGCGACGCACTTCCTCCAAAAGGGACTGCATTTCTTCCATATCCGGCCGGGTGTATTCCATGTCTTCGTAGGCGATGACCGGCGGGGCGGGGAGCTGGAAGATGCCGGAAAGCAGGTCGCCCAGCTTGGCAAACGCATTCTCCGCAGAGGCGGGAAGGGTCAGACTCAGCACCAGCAGCAGCGACAGAAGACGAAGCAGGTGCTTTCTCATTGGCGCACCTCATAAAGGGGCTTGATCTTGCCAAGATACAGCCGGCGGTAGAGGGTGAAGGTGACGGCGGCGCTGACCACCTCGGCGATGGGAAAGCTCCACCACACATTGTTTACATTCCCAGTGAGGCTCAGCAAATAGGCGACAGGCAGCAGAACGAAGAGCTGACGGCACAATGAGACAATGGTGGAATAGATGCCGCTGCCCAAGGCCTGGAAGCTGGCCCCCAGCATAATGCAGAAGGCGGCGACGGGGAAATGGATGCTGATAATCCGCAGCGCCTTCACGCCCATGGCCATGAATTCCTCCGAGGGGTTGAACAGGCTCAGCAGCACCTCCGGCACCAGCTGGAAGGCGGTCAGGCCCAAAACCATGAAGCAGAAGGCGGTGGCACAGGCAATTTTCAGAGTCTTTGTCATCCGCTCCGGCTTCCTTGCTCCGTAGTTAAAAGCAATGATTGAGATGGTGGCATTGTTGATGCCAAACAGGGGCATGAAGAAGAAGCTCTGGAGCTTGTAGTAGATGCCGAACACGCCAGTGGCGGTCTCCTGGAAGCCCTGGAAAATCTGGTTCATGCCGAAATTCATCACGGAGCCGATGCTGTTCATAATCAGCGCCGGAATACCCACCGCCAGGATGGGCTCCATAGACGCTTTCCTGGGGCGGATGTATTTCAGCCCCAGCTCCACATCCGGGTTCCGCTTCAAATTCAGATAGACGCAGATGGCTGCGCCCACCCACTGGCCAATGACCGTGGCGATGGCTGCACCGGCCACGCCCATGGCGGGGATGCCGAATTTGCCATGGATAAAGATGGGGTCGAGAATAATGTTGATGACGGCGCCGGTGGTCTGGGAGATCATGGCGTACACCGTTCTGCCGGAGGCCTGGAGCAGCCGCTCTCCCAAAATCTGAACGAAGCAGCCCATGGTCCAGACGCAGCAGATTTGGACATAGGCGGTGCCGCTTTCCACCGTCTCGGCTACATTGGATTGCATGGCGAAATAGGGCCGGGCACCGAAGATGCCGAAGAGCATAAACAGGGCCACGGAGATCAGCATCAGAAAGATGCCGTTTCCGGCGGCGTAATTGGCTCCCTCCTGGTTTTTCTCCCCCAGGCTTTTAGACAGCAGGGAGTTGACGCCCACGGCAATGCCCACGCTGAAGCCGATCTGCATATTCTGCACCGGGAAGGCCAGGGACAGGGCGGTCACTGCGCTTTCGGATACCTGAGAGACGTAGATGCTGTCCACCACATTGTACAGTGCCTGGACCATCATGGAAATAATCATGGGCAGGGCCATGTTGAACAGAAGCTTACCGATGGGCATGACCCCCATCTTGTTTTCCTGGAGCCCGCCGGGAGCCGAGACTTGCTTTGCCATTTCTTTTCTCCTTCAAAAATTGTCAAAATTACAATTCTATTATAGGGGATATATATATGTTTTTCAAGGACTGTTTTCAACCCTGGAAAAGCGAAGGCAGAAAAAATCCCCCCCGTATGGATCGTCATACGGGGGGTCGATGTAGGGGGGAATTACAGGTACTGCTTCAGAGCCTCGGAGGCGTTGGCGGGATCCTCGGACAGGGTTACGGTAATCTCCATGCTGTTGTCAGCGGCGAACTTGGCGGCCCAGGCGATGAAAGCCTCGGCGGAAGCCAGGTCGGCGTTGATAGTCTTGTACAGGTTATCAATGAAGACGTGGGTAATATCAAAGTTACCTGCGTGCATTCCGCTGAGGAAGCCCTTGAGCATCTCCACGGAGTTGATGCCGTATTCCTGGGAATCCACCAGGCGAACCTTGTAAGTAACGTCGTAGGTCAGCTTCTTGCCGTACTCGATGCACACGACGTCGCCGCTGGCCTGGGCTAGTGCGGTGTTGATGCCGTCGATCAGCTTCTTGGTCTTACCGGAGCCCTTCAGGCCCATAATAACATGAATCATCGGAATGTCCTCCTTTGCTATGCCAGAATGATTGGCTTAGTCACATTCTATCAGGAATCCGAAAAATTTGCAACTACTATTTGTGGGAATTTTTCGTGAACTATATTTTTTCATAGCCGGGCTTGCCCAGAAGGGAAAACATATTGCGCTTATACAGCTCCACTCCCGGCTGATTGAAGGGATTGACTCCCAGAATATAGGCGGAGATGGCGCAGGAGAGCTCCAAAAAGTAAATCAGCTCCCCGACCGCAGCCTCATCCAATTGGCCGCATTCCATGGTAATCACCGGCACGCCCCCGTCCACATGGGCGGATACAGTGCCGAGGTAGGCGCTTTCGTCCACATAATCCAGATGTCTTCCCGCCAGATAGTTCAATTTATCCAGATTTTTCACATCTGTGCCGATGGTGAAGCGCTGCTCCGGCGGGTCAAAGCGAAGCATGGTCTCGAAGATGTTCCGCCGCCCCTGCTGAATCATCTGGCCCAGGGAGTGGAGGTCGGCGGTGAATTCCGCCGTCACCGGGAAGAGCCCCTTGCCATCCTTGCCCTCGGATTCGCCGAAGAGCTGCTGCCACCAGCGGCCGAAGAGCTGGAAGCCCGGCTCAAAGCTCTCAAAAATTTCGATCTGCTTGCCGTGGCGGAGCATCAGGTTCCGGACGGCGGCATAGAGCCACACCGGATTTTCGTAGGAGCGCAGCTGGTAGCTTTCCTTGGCATCCATGCTGCCGGACAGGAGCCGGCCAATGTCGATGCCTGCCACAGCCATGGGGAGAAGCCCCACGGGGCTGAGCACGGAGAACCGCCCCCCCACGCTTGGAGGGATGGAGAAGGATTCCCACCCTTCCTCGTTTGCCATCTGCCGCAATGCGCCCTTTACCGGGTCGGTGATGGCGTAGATTCGCTCCCGGGCGCCGTCGGTGCCGTATTTCCGCTCCAGCATCCAGCGCAGCGCCCGGGTGGCCACGGCGGGCTCGGTGGTGGTGCCGGATTTGGAGATGATGGCGATGGAGAAATCCTTCTCGTCCAGCAGCCGGCACAGCTCATTCCAGTGCCGGGTGCTCAGGCTGTTCCCGGCGTAAAAAATCTGAGGGTCTCCCTTACCCCGGTTCAGGTTCCGGTTGGGGCCCTGCAGCAGTTCGATGACTGCCCGGGAGCCTAAGTAGGAGCCGCCGATGCCGATGACCACAAAGGCGTCGCTGTTTGCCCGGATTTTCTCGGCGGCGGCCTGAATCCTGGCGATTTCGCCATTCAGCTCCCGGGTGGGCAGATTCATCCAGCCAAGATATTCGCTCCCGGCGCCGCTTCCCTCCGCCAGGGCAGAGTGAGCGGCGGCCACTTCCTTCTCAATGGCCATCAGGTCGCCAAATTCAACACCTCCCCAGATATTGGAAATGTCGAGTTTTATCATATAATGGAACACGTCCTTTCCAGGTGACTTGAAACACAGCCCTATTTTAACGCAAACGGGCGGTAAACGCAAGCCCTGGTCTGCATTTCTTAAAGATTTACGCCCTGTTTCGGCAAATTGCCAGCGCACGTTTCCCAGCGGAAGGCCCTGCAAGTATTCCACAGGAAAACAAATGTTGCCTTACGACGGAAAAATTCTTGAAAAAATGGCACAAAGTTTTCCCGCCTTGCCGGGAGCAGGCTGTGAGAAGTTACAAAACTTGAGTGCTTCCACGAAAAGCTGTTGACATGGGGGGCAATTGGAGGTAGAATCCTCACAAACAAAGAAAGCCCCTCCCGGGGCAGCAAATTGTAAATGAAGCGACAAGGATGTCACATATGGAAGCCCCATATGACCCTTGTCGCTTTTTCATTTTTCAAAAAGGAGAAATCGGTATGGTAACGGATATTTTTTCTGCCATGGTATTTGACGATGCCACAATGGAGGCCCGCCTCCCCAAGCAGACCTATCAGGCGCTGCAGCGCACCATCAAGCAGGGCAAGCGCCTGGATCCCAATGTGGCCACGGTGGTAGCCAACGCCATGAAGGATTGGGCCATTGAGAAGGGAGCCACCCATTTCACCCACTGGTTCCAGCCCATGACCGGCGTCACGGCGGAGAAGCACGACAGCTTCATCTCTCCCAAGCCCGGTGGGAAAGTCATCATGGAATTCTCCGGCAAGGAGTTGATTCAGGGTGAGCCTGACGCCTCCTCCTTCCCCTCCGGCGGTCTGCGTGCAACCTTTGAGGCCAGAGGCTATACCGCCTGGGACGCCACCAGCTATGCCTTTATCAAGGACGACGTGCTCTACATCCCCACGGTATTCCTGTCCTACGGTGGCGAGGCTCTGGATCAGAAGACCGCTCTGCTTCGCTCCATGGAGGCCATCAACCGTCAGGCGCTGCGGGTATTGAAGCTGTTCGGCAACGAGGACGTGACCTCCGTGAAGACCACCGTTGGCCCGGAGCAGGAGTATTTCCTGGTGGATAAGGCTCACTACGACCGCCGGAAGGACTTGATTTACACCGGCCGCACCCTGTTTGGCGCCAAGCCCCCCAAGGGCCAGGAGCTGGACGATCACTATTTCGGCGCCATCAAGCCCAGGGTTGCCGCCTTCATGAAGGAGCTGAACGAGGAACTGTGGAAGCTGGGAATCCTGGCCAAGACCGAGCACAACGAGGTGGCCCCCGCCCAGCATGAGCTGGCTCCCATCTTCACCACCACCAACATTGCCGCCGACCACAACCAGCTGACCATGGAGCTGATGCAGAAGGTCGCCAAGCGCCACGGTCTGGTGTGCCTGCTCCATGAGAAGCCCTTCGATGGGGTCAACGGCTCCGGCAAGCACAACAACTGGTCCATCTCCACCGATACCGGGGTGAACCTGTTGGAGCCGGGGGAGACCCCCTATGAAAACGCCCAGTTCCTGTTGTTCCTGTGCGCCGTCATCAAGGCGGTGGACGAATACCAGGATTTGCTCCGCATCACCGTTGCCTCTGCCGGAAACGACCACCGGCTGGGGGCCAACGAAGCCCCTCCTGCCATTGTCTCCATGTTCCTGGGCTCCGACCTGAGCGAGATTCTGGAAGCCATCGAGCAGGAGACCCCCTATGACAACCACGAGAAGGAGGTGCTGCGCATCGGCGTCCACACCCTGCCCAAGTTCCAGAAGGACGCCACCGACCGGAACCGCACCAGTCCCTTCGCCTTCACCGGCAACAAGTTCGAGTTCCGAATGCTGGGCTCCTCCGAGTCCATCTCCTGTGCCAATACGGTGCTGAACACCTCCGTGGCGGAGGAGCTGGGTCAGTTTGCGGACGCTCTGGAGGGAGCGGCGGACTTTGCGGCCGCCCTGCATGAGCTGATCCGCAAGACCATCGCCCAGCACAAGCGGATTATCTTCAACGGGGACGGCTACGATGCCTCCTGGGTGCGGGAGGCGGAGAAGCGGGGACTGCTGAACCTGAAGACCACTCCCGATGCCCTGGCCCACCTGATGGATCCCAAAAATGTGGAGCTCTTTGCCAAGCACAAGGTCTACAGCGAAACCGAGCTGGCAGCCCGCCATGAGGTGAAGCTGGAGAACTACTGCAAGGTGGTCAATATCGAGGCCCAGACAATGCTGGATATGGCCCGAAAGGATTACCTGCCCGCCATGGCCCGCTACACCGCCGACCTCAGTGCCGGGATCACCGCAAAGCTCACGGCCATCCCTGATTCTGATTGCAGCTATGAGCGTGACAGTGTCAAGACCATCAGCGCCCTGCTGGGAGCCGCCTACCGGGCAGCCGGGAAGCTGGAACGGGATTTGCTGGAAGGAAAGTCCATTGCCGATTCCGTGGAGATGGCCGACTTCTTCAAGACCACCATCCTTGACGACATGCGCGCGCTGCGCATCAGCGTGGATTCCATGGAGTCCATTGCCTCCGCCGAATACTGGCCGGTGCCCAGCTACGGCGAAATCCTCTTCGGCGTCAGATAATTGTCATCGGAATGATTGGAAACCACAAGATGGTGCAGTGAGGCGCCGGATATTGAAAGAAAGCCATGGCGGCGGCAAAGGAATTGCCGCCATGGCTGTGTAAATCCGGGGCCCCTGTGACCTCGGATTTTTGCTTATCGACGGAGGTTCCTCATGGAAACACGAAATTATCCTCTGTATTCAGAGGGCTTTGAGCATCGATGCCTGCGGCATCGGCGCGGTGGTGAGCATCGATGGGCTTGCCAGCCACAGCATTGTAAATGATGCGCTGTCCATTGTGGAGCGGCTGGAGCACCGGGCCGGTAAGGACGCCACCGGGGAGGTGGGAGACGGCGTGGGGGTGCTGCTGCAAATTTCCCACAAATTCTTCTCCAGGCTGGGCCTGCCCCTGGGGAAGCCCGGGGACTACGGCGTCGGGATGTTCTTCTTCCCCCAGGACAGCCTGAAGCGCCGCCAGGCCCAAAAGCTCTTCGAGGTGATCTGCTCCAAGGCGGCGCTGACCAGGCTGGGCATCACCGGCATGACCGTGTCCCATGTGCTGGGCTGCGGTGTCCAAGGCGGCAAGCCGGAATACTACCGCGGCGTCGCCGTTGAGACCAACCTGCTGCCCAAGATTCAGGTGGACGTGGTGGTCAGCAAGATTCCCGTGCGCACCGTCATTGAGACCGCCAAGAAGGTGCTCTACACCGGCCATATCGGCGACGGGAAGATTTTCGTCTACGATGTGGAGAACGTGGTCAAGGTCCGCACCGGCGAGGAAGGCTACGACGCCATCCAGGATGTGGAATAATTTATCTGTGTTAACAATATCGGGAGAATCCATTGCGGGTTCTCCCGATTTTGCGCACCATGGGAAAATTACTTTTTCTTTACGTTTCTGAGATGGTGGACTTTACAGGGGTATGGTAAACTTTGGGTACAGCCAAGGGAAAGGCTGAAAACATGGATAATAAAGGAGTATTTACGATGAAAAAGACAATTGCGATTCTGCTGAGCCTGGTGATGACCGTGAGCGTCATGACGCTGGGCGCCTCTGCCGAGAAGCTGACCGGCGCAGTATCCACCAACGGCTCCACCTCCATGGAAAAGGTGATCGGCATCCTCTCCGAGCAGTTCATGGAGGACAACGACAAGGTGACAATTACCTATGACGCCACCGGCTCCGGCACCGGCATCGAGGCCGTGGCCAACGGCACCTGTGACATTGGGCTGTCTTCCCGGAATCTGAAGGACGCTGAGGCAGAAAAAGGCCTGACTGCCACCACCCTTGCCCTGGACGGCATCGCCGTCATCGTCAATGAGAATTGCCCTGTGGACGATTTGACTGTGGAGCAGATCGCCGTCATCTTCACCGGCGAAATCACCGACTGGGCTGACTTCGGCGGAAAGGGCGAAATCGCCTGCATCGGCCGGGAGGCGGGCTCCGGCACCCGCGACGGCTTCGAGTCCATCACGGGAACCACCGACAAGTGCGCCCTGGCCCAGGAGCTGACCTCCACCGGCGCGGTGATTGCCGCGGTGAAGAGCAGCGAAAACGCCATCGGCTATGCCTCCTTCGCGGCGGTAGAGGGCCAGACCGGCATCAAGGTTCTCACCGTGGAGGGCGTGGCCTGCACCGAGGAAAACATTGCCAACGGCACCTATGTGATTCAGCGGCCCTTCAATCTGATTACCTTGAACGATGCCCAGCTCAGCCAGCAGGCCCAGGCCTTCTTCGACTACATGCTCAGCCAGGATGCCGCCGGGCTGATCGCCAAGGCCGGCGCCGTGCCCATGACGCAGCCTGAGGAAGCGGAGTAACCATGAGGCGGAAATCGGCCAGACAGACCGCACTGGAGAACAGCATGAACGTGCTGTTCTTCCTCTGCGGAATCATCACCGTAGGCTTTGTGCTGTGCATTTCGGTGTACCTGATCGTCTCCGGCGTGCCTGCCATCGGAAAGATCGGGGTGGCGGACTTCTTCCTGGGCCGGGTTTGGAAGCCCACCGCCACCACGGTGGAGCCCTCCTACGGCATCCTGCCCTTTTTGCTCACCAGCATTTACGGAACCGCCGGGGCAGTGGCCCTGGGGGTGCCCATTGGACTGCTCACCGCCGTTTTCCTGGCCAAGGCCGCCCCGCCGAAGCTGGCGGGGGTGATTCGGGGAGCGGTTCAGCTTCTGGCGGGCATTCCCTCGGTGGTCTACGGCCTGGTTGGAATGATCGTGCTGGTGCCGGGGGTTCAGAGGCTGTTTGGCCTGTCCTCCGGGGCCACCCTGCTTGCCGCCATGGTGGTGCTGGCCATTATGATTCTTCCCTCCATCATCAATGTATCCGAAACCGCCCTTCGGGCCGTGCCAAAGGAATATGAGGACGCCTCCCTTGCCCTGGGGGCGACGGAGCTGGAGACCTATTTCCGGGTCAGTGTTCCCGCGGCAAAAAGCGGCATTGCCACCGCCATTGTGCTGGGGGTGGGAAGAGCCGTCGGCGAGGCCATGGCCATCATCATGGTCTCCGGCAATGTGCCCAACATGCCCAGGCTTTTTGGCTCCGTGCGGTTCATGACCACCGCCATCGCCTCGGAAATGTCCTATGCTCCGGTGGGGTCGCTGCAGCGGGAGGCGCTGTTTTCCATTGGCCTGGTGCTGTTTTTGTTCATTATGCTGATCAATGTGCTGCTGAATGTGTTTGTTAAGAAGGAGCGGTGAGGATGGACAGAAGAAGAAAAATCTGGAACGCTTCCGTGAGATTCGCGCTCTACGCCGCCGCCTTCCTCACCGGGGCGCTGCTGGCGGGGCTGATCGGATACATTTTGTGGCAGGGGCTGCCCCATCTGACCTGGGAGCTGCTGAGCACCCAGACCAGCTATATCCGGGATACCATCGGCATCCTGCCCAATATTCTGAACACGGTTTACATCATCCTCACCGCGATGGCCATTGTCCTGCCCCTGGGGGTGGGGGCGGCCATTTATCTGACGGAATACGCACAAAAAAAGCGTCTTGCGTCGATCATTGAGTTTGCCGCCGAAACATTGACGGGAATTCCCTCCATTATTTTCGGCCTGGTGGGGATGCTGATTTTCGTCCAGCTCATGGGGCTGGGGGCGGGGATTCTGGCCGGTGGACTGACGCTGGTGATGATGATCCTGCCCACCGTTCTGCGCACCACCCAGGAGAGCCTGAAAACCGTCCCCCGGTCTTACCGGGAGGGAGCTCTGGCCCTGGGGGCAGGGAAGTGGCGGATGATTCGCACGGTGGTGCTGCCCAACGCGGTGGACGGCATTGTCACCGGCTGTATTCTGGCGGTGGGACGCATAACGGGGGAGTCCGCCGCCCTGCTGTTCACCGCAGGCTTCGGCCTGAAGCTCAACGGTTTTGTGAAGGCCATGAGAACCTCCTCCGCCACCTTGACCGTGGCGCTGTACGTTTATGCCAGCGAGCAGGGGAAAATTGACGTGGCCTTTGCCATCGCCCTGATTCTGATGGCGCTGACCCTGGCAATCAACATTGCCGCAAGCGTTGCCGGGAAAAAACTGAAACGGTGATTTTGAAGTGAGGTAAACATGGAATCAATTTTGGAAATCAAGGACCTGAACCTGTGGTATGGGGAAAATCAGGCGCTGCGAGATGTGACGGTGGAGCTTCCGCAGCATGAGATCACCGCCCTCATCGGCCCCTCGGGCTGCGGCAAATCCACTTTTTTGAAGACGCTGAACCGGATGCAGGACCTGGTGCCGGGGGTGAGGCTCCAGGGCCAGGTGTTCTACCGGGGGCAGAATATCTATGATCCCGGAGTGGACGTGACCTGGCTGAGAAAGCGCATCGGCATGGTGTTTCAAAAGGCCAATCCCTTCCCCATGAGCATCTATGACAACATCGCCTACGGCCCCCGAACCCATGGCATCCGCTCCAGGGCCAGGCTGGACGAGATCGTGGAGCGCTCTTTGCGGGACGCCGCCATCTGGGAGGAGGTCAAGGACCGGCTGAAGGCCTCCGCCCTGGGGCTCTCCGGCGGCCAGCAGCAGCGGCTGTGCATCGCCCGGGCGCTGGCGGTGGAGCCGGATGTGCTGTTGATGGATGAATCCACCTCCGCCCTGGACCCCATTTCCACGGGGAAAATCGAGGACCTGGCGGTGCAGCTGAAGGAACGCTACACCGTGGTCATGGTTACGCACAATATGCAGCAGGCGGCGAGAATTTCCGACAACTGCGCCTTCTTCCTGCTGGGCGAGCTGGTGGAATGGGGAAAGACCGAGGTGCTCTTCTCCAAGCCCTCCGACAAACGGACGGAGGACTATATTACTGGGAGGTTTGGATGATGCGCTCAAAATTTGATATGCAGCTCAAAGAGCTGAAACAGGAAATGACTGCCATGGGGATGCTCTGCGAGAACGCCATTGCCAAGGCCTCCCACGCCCTGTTGACCTGTGACATCCGACTGGCGGAGGAGCTGCCGGAGCTGCTGGGGCAGATTACCCAGAAGGAGCGGGACATTGAGGCCATCTGCCTGAAGCTGCTGCTGCATCAGCAGCCGGTTGCCCGGGATTTGCGCACGGTGTCCTCCGCCCTGAAAATGGTCACGGATGCCCAGCGCATCGGCACCCAGTCGGCGGACATTGGAGAGATCGTCTGCCTGGGCAACATCCGGACCATCCCCCGGGGGCTGCCCCTGCAGGACATGGCCACTGCCGTGATTCACATGGTAAATAACAGCATCGACGCCTTCGCAAAGCAGGATGGAAAAATCGCCCGGTCTGTGATCGAGTACGACGACATTGTGGATGGGCTCTTTAACGCCATGAAATCTGAGCTTATCACCCTTTTAAAGCAGCCGGATCGGGATGGGGAGGCCATGGTGGACCTGCTGATGGTTTCCAAGTATTTTGAACGGATTGGGGACCACGCGGTGAACATTGCGGGGTGGGTGCTCTTTTCCCTCACCGGCAACCTGGAGTGCGATGCCGCCTATTTTGAGGAGGGCAGCGGGCCAAGCGAAAAATGAGAACCCCTCCAAAGCAAAATCCGGCTCCATTATTACAATCCCCTCAACTTTTGGGTTGAGGGGATTGTAATATTACTCCTCCTGGGCTCAATGTCGTCAACTGTTAAGGATTCCACTGTAGGGGCGAGTCTTGACTCGCCCGTTGGGAATGTCAACAATGGTAGGTAGCGGGTGGGTCAAGACTGGATACTACGGGTTTTGACGACATTCCTCCTGGGCCCAGGAGGGAAGCGCCTCAAAGTGCATGGTCTTCCCCTGCCAGGGGAAGGTGAGGGCGCAGGAGAAGAGCAGGGGAGCGGAAAAATCGTCCCGGGCGCCGTATTTGTGATCCCCCACCAGGGGAAAGCCCCGGCTGGCGAACTGAACCCGGATTTGGTGGCTCCTGCCGGTGTGGAGGCGAATCCGCACCAGGGAGGGCTCCCCCGCCCTCAGCCGGGTGAATTCCAGCCGGGCAGGCTTGACGCCCCTGCGCTCCCGGTTTACCACGAATACCTTGTTTTTTCGGGCATCCTTCCACAATAAATCCTGCCAGTCCCCCTGCTCCGGCGGGGTGCCATGAACCATGGCCAAGTATTCCTTGACCATGGTTCCCTCCTGAATGGCCCTGCTCAGAGCGGCGGCGGCCTGGCTGGTTCGGGCGTAGACCATGCATCCGCCCACATTCTGATCCAGCCGGTGGACGGGGAACACCTGACCGCCCAGCGCCTCCTGAATTTGCGCCGGAAGCGCCTTTTCCGAGTCCAGTCCCACCTCTTTGAGGCAGACCACCAGGTTTTTGTCGGAATACAAAATGTCCATAAATCCCATCCTTCACCGCTGATTTCTCCATCAGTATAGCAGAAATTATGTAAAAAAGCAAGATTCCGTTGCATTTTCTGAAATCTGCTGTATAATGGTCGGGATTGGAGGATTGAGAGAGTATGACAACACGAGAGTATCGGGAAAAGTCCCCTCTGCGGATTTTTCTGGGCTATTTTGGGGCGCACAAGCGGCTCTTCGCCGTGGACATCTGCTGCGCCCTGGGCATTGCGGCCATTGATCTGGCCTTCCCCCTGGCAACCCGGCAGGCGCTGTATGACCTGCTGCCCAACGAGAAATACGGGGTGTTCTTCACCATCATGGCCATTGTGGTGGCTTTTTATGTGCTGCGGGCGTTCCTCAACTACATCGTCTGCTACTACGGCCACACCTTTGGCATTCGGGTGGAGGCGGATATTCGCCGGGACTTGTTCCGGCACTTGCAGGAAATGAGCTTTGATTTTTACGATTCCAACCGTACCGGTCAGTTGATGAGTCGGTTGACGGCGGATTTGTTTGAGCTGACGGAGCTGGCCCATCACGGCCCGGAGGATTTGATTACCTCCGTCATCACCATTTTCGGCGCCCTGATCGTCATGGCAACCATCCGCTGGGAACTGGCCCTGGTGGTGGCGGCGCTGATTCCCATTTTCCTGGTGGTGGTCTTCTCCATGCGGGGCAGGATGAGCAGGGCCTCGGTGGAGGTCAAGCAGAAGGTGGGCCACATCAACACGGAAATCGAATCCAGCCTCTCCGGCATCCGCACCGCCAAGGCCTTCGGCAATGAGGCGGTGGAGGCCGCCCGGTTCGGGGCCGCCAACGACCAGTTTAAGACCTCCAAACGGGAGTTTCACAAGGCCATGGGCATGTTTAACAGCTCCATGGAGTTTTTCCTCACCAGTATGAATGTGGTGGTGATCGCCGTGGGCGGCTATATGATTATGGGCGGCAAGCTGGATTACCGGGACCTGGTGACCTTCAGCTTGTATATTGCCACCTTCGTTACTCCCCTGCGCAAGCTCTCCAGCTTCTCGGAGCTGCTGGCCAACGGCTTTGCGGGACTGAACCGGTTTGTGGAGATTATGGGCACTGAGCCCACGGTTCAGGACGCGCCGGATGCCGCCCCTCTGGAAAACGTCCGGGGGAGAATCGACGTGGAGAACGTGTCCTTTGCCTATGACGGGGATCTGGCGGTGCTGCACCATGTGGATTTGAAGGTTCAGCCCGGGGAGACGGTGGCCATTGTGGGCCCCTCCGGCGGCGGCAAGAGCACATTGTGCCAGCTGATTCCCAGGTTTTACGACGTGACCCAGGGGCGCATCTGCATCGATGGCCAGGACATCCGCCATGTTACCCAGAAGAGCATCCATGAGAATATCGGAATCGTGCAGCAGGACGTATTCCTCTTTGCCGACACAATTTTCGAGAACATCCGCTACGGCAGGCCCGACGCCACCCGGGAAGAGGTGGAGGAGGCGGCGAAAAAGGCGGAAATCTATGAGGATATTCTGGCCATGCCCGCCGGATTCCAGACCTACGTGGGGGAGCGGGGCACCCTGCTCTCCGGCGGCCAGAAGCAGCGGGTGGCCATTGCCCGGATTTTCCTGAAAAATCCCCCCATCCTGATTCTGGATGAGGCCACCTCCGCCCTGGACTCCGTGACGGAGGCCAAGATTCAGCGGGCCTTCGATAAGCTGTCCCAGGGCCGCACTACCTTGATCATTGCCCACCGGCTGAGCACCATCCGCAGCGCCAGCCGAATCGTGTCCATTTCCGACGGTGTTATTACGGAATGCGGCACCCATGAGGAGCTGCTCTCCAAGGACGGCGTCTATGCCCAGCTCTATCGAACCCAGAACGCTTTGGCCTTGGAAGCAATGCAGTAATCGCTGGGCCGACCGGGGCTGTTTCATTTTAATACAGTCATAAGGGGCAGTCTCCCACGAGGCTGCCCCTTGTTGTATATATGAAAACCACTCGTTAAACGAGTGGTTCAAAAAAGCCTATGGCGATGAGTAAAAATCCCTGTTAAGATTATGGATGCGGTCCGCCAACTGCATCAACAATCAAAACAGGGAGGCACTCATATGAGTATGAATGACATCAATAGATTATCACATACTTCATGGAATTGCAAATACCATATTGTGTTTGCGCCAAAATATCGCCGAAAAGTATTCTACAAAGAGAAACGAGCGATGATAGGAAAAATACTGCGGCAGTTATGTGAATGGAAAGGCGTGAAGATAATCGAAGCAGAAGCATGCCCAGACCATATCCACCTATTCGTGGAAATACCGCCAAAGATTTCGGTATCAGGGTTTATGGGGTACCTCAAAGGAAAAAGTGCTGCAATGATGTATGAGCAATTCGGCGACTTAAAGTATAAGTACCGGAATAAAGAATTTTGGTGCAGGGGGTATTACGTAGATACGGTAGGAAAAAATGAGAGCCGAATTGCGGAGTATATCAAGAACCAGCTAAAAGAAGATGAGATGGGAGAACAATTAAGAATACCTTACCACGACCCGTTAACGGGTAGCAAGTAACAGTCCCCAGCGCGGCTGGCGGGCCGTTTTACACGTTCACGTGTCACGCGAGGAACAGAGGGCTATGCCCGCATATGAAGAACCCCCGGTTTTACCGGGGGGTTCCTTTTTTTATGGTTTGCAATTTCCGCAGGGTTTATATCCCTGAGCAATCAGCTCATCCCGGGTGTCCTGGGTGAAGCGTTTGTTGCTGTCCTTCATGGCCTGGGTGCTGGGACAGGCGGGAAGGTGAAAGACCTTGGAGCTGATGTTGATGACATAGCCCTGGGGAACAGCGGAAATCGTGTTTTCTCCCAGGCTTCCGCCGCCCGGAGTGAAGATTTCCCGGCTGGAAGCATCCTTCTGGGTGGAGACGGACAGGGTGTCCCCCTGGGAGGTAAAGAGAATGTCTCCTTGTAAATCCGTGCGGAAAACTGCAGCGCACTGCCCATCCAGCAGGTTCAGCACCCGCTGATGGGGGAGAAAATAGCCATTGTCCTTCCCCAGGGAAATCACGGCGTATTTGGGAGATACTCGTTCCAGAAGCTCCTGGTTGGTGCCGTTGCTGCTGCCGTGGTGACTGACCTTCAGTACCGTGGCGGAAAGGTTCCATTGGGGGTCAAAGTATTCCGCCTCCATGTCCCCGGTGAAGAGAAAGCTGACCGACCCGTAGCGAACCTTTGTCACGATGGAGGCGGCGTTCTCCGTGGGCCCGGCGTTCAGCCCAAGAATCTCTACCATGGCGCTGCCCAGGGCGTACTGATCCCCAGCCCCGGGAACGGTAATCCCGGCTTCTCCGGCGCTGCGGCACAAATCCCGAAAGCACTCCCTGGAATCGGATTCGGTGGGAGAGAGCAGAAGCCCCACCGTGCGGCCCTGAAGCGCAGCGCTGAGACCGCCGATGTGGTCTTCGTGGGGATGGGAGGCAATCACCATATCCAGATGGGTGATGCCCCGCTTTTTCAGCAGGGAATAAATTTTTTGGGCATTTTCCCGGCTGCCCCCGTCGATCAGCAGCCAGTGGTTTTCGCAGCCCACCAGGGCGGCATCCCCTTGCCCCACGTCCAGAAACAGAACGGAAAAGGGGGCCTCCGGGTTTGCAGGGGAGGCCGGAAACGGGTAATACTCCCGAACCAGAAGGCAGCCCGCCCCAATGAGCAGCAGCAGGACAAGAAAGAGGGAACGGTATTTTTTCATGGATGTGCACCTGCATTCAAATGATGCTCTATTATATCGTGCTCCTCATCTCCGGTCAACCCGGCCTTTCGGAAAACCAGACCTTTTGCCCAGGCCACATCCTCCCGGCCGAGGATGCCGAACAGCGACAGCAGGGCGAGGAAAACCGGAAGATACACCCATCCTGTCCCAGCCAGTTTGGCTGTCAAAACCGAGAGCATTCCGGCGCTGGTCACCAGAGCGGGAGTGGCAAAGGGAACTCGATAGCCGGTGATGCGGCACAGCCGCCTCAGGCTCAAAATGAAATTCAGCAGATGGGTCACAAGAAAGCTGAAAAAGTATCCTCTCATGCCGAACACCGGAAGCAGCAGGAAGAGAAACGCCACATCCATGGCAGAGGTGATGATGTTGTAGCGGACGCAGATTCGCTGCTGTCCCAGTCCCTTGGTCATGGCGTCGGTGATGGCGTCACAGTAGAGGAAGGGAATCATCAGAGCGTAGACCATCAATTCCCGCCCCGCCTGCTCGTTGTGATACAGAGCAGTGCACAGGGGACGGGCGAAGAGGAAAATCAGACCGCTGAAAAAGGCACCGTAGAGCATGGCGGTCCAAAGACTTTTGCGAACCAGGTATTGAATCCGCTTTTGGCTTCCGGCGGCGTTGCACCGGGCCAGCTCCGGGATCAGCAGCTCTGCCAGAGCGTAGAGAATGCAGGCCGGGAACATCATCAGCGGGAAAACCATCCCGCTGACCCGTCCGAAGGCGCTGAGGGGGTCATCCACCGCCCTGCACCGGGCCAGCCGTTTGGGTACCAGAAGATTTTCCGTTGTGCTGATGCCAGAACGAACCACATCCGCCCCAGCCAGGGGCAGGGCTGCTTGCAGCAGCCGTTTGCGGACGGGGATTGGCTTTCCACGCTTCGGTTTTTCCCGGATTCGGAGCCAGACCAGCAGCGTCAGGGTCACACAGGCGCTGCCGGAGCTGCCCAGCACCACACTGATGCAGGAGCGCTCCGGGTCCTGTCCGGCCCAAAGCAGCAGCGCAAGCAGAGTGATTCCCATGGAGCACAGCTGCTCCGCTACCTCTACCAGGGCCAGGGTGCCGATTCGGTTGGCGGCGGTGAAATAGCCGCTCATCACCCCGCTGAGGCAGATGACCGGGAGAAAACCGGCAAAAATTTTTAGCGCAGGGATGGTTTGAACGTTTCCTATCCAGGTTTTTGCCAGCATCGGCGCACCGAAATAGAGTGCCCCGGCCACGGTGCAGCTGCAAAGGATGCTATAGAGAAAGCAGGAGGAGAGAATCCGTCCCACATTTTGGGGGTGTCCCTTCCCCAGCTCTTCGGCGGTTAAGTACATGGTGGCAGTGCGGATACCCCCGATGCCCGCCACCATGGCGAGGCTCCCTACGGACATTACCAGCTGCAGCAGGCCGATCCCGGCGGCTCCCACGTGCCGGGACAGGTAGACGTGGAAGGAGGTTCCCACGGCCCGCAGCAGCAGGTTTACCCCGGTGAGCATCAGGGCACGGTAAAAGATCGGTTTTGTTTTGGGCAAAAGGAATCCCCCCTTGTCCGCAGTGTATGCGGCAAGGAGGGCAGGTATGATTCAGCTCTGGGGGATAAACTGGGTGCAGTACATGGACAGGGGACACTGATCGCATTTGGGATTCCGGGCAGCGCAGGTATCCCGGCCAAAGAGGACGATCCGGTGACAGAAATCCGAGCTTTCCTCCGGCGGCAGAATTTTCCGCAGCTGCTGCTCCACCTTCTCCGGCTCCTTGCCGGTGCTCAGCCCCAGTCGGCTGCAGATGCGGATACAGTGGGTGTCGCAGACCACGCTGCCGGGCACGCCGTAGATGTCCCCAAGCAGCAGATTGGCGGTTTTCCGCCCGACACCGGGAAGGCGCAGCAACTCCTCCATGGTGCCCGGGACCTTGCCGCCAAAGTCGGTGAGGAGCATTTGACAGGCCAGGACAATGTCCCTGGCCTTGTGCTTGTAGAACCCGCAGGAGCGGACGAAGTTTTCCACATCGGCAATGTCGGCCCCTGCCATGGCCTCCAGGGTGGGATAGGCGGCGAAAAGAGCCGGCGTGACCTGATTGACCCGGGCATCGGTGCACTGGGCGGAGAGCCGGACGGAGATCATCAGCTCGTAGTCCTTGCCGTAGTGCAGGGCGCATACCGCATCGGGGTAGCGCTCCTTCAAAATTTCAATGATGGCGGCGATTTTTTCTTCCATGGTTTGCCTTTCTGTTTCTAATTTAAGGTCTTAGTCCTCCTGGCGAGGGGGGAACTCCGCCGTCAGGGCGGAGATTTCGTAGGCAGTTCGCTCTTGGGCTCCTTCCTCGGTGAGTTTGGTATAGACACGGCTTTGCAGACGGCCGTCCACAATCAGCTGATCTCCCACACTGCATTGGGCTGCTTCGGCGGCGATTCTGCCCCAGAGGATGCAGGGCAGATAATCTGCCCGGTGGAAGGGTCTGGGCACCGCAAGCATCACATCGCAGATTTCCCGGCCCAGAGGAGTGCGGCGATAGGTTGGCTCCCGGCAGATGACGGCATCCAGCTGCACGGTGTTGATGGGTTCCCCATCCTCTGCGGTGATTGTGGCGGCGAAGACAAAAACCGACAGCCGCCGCTTGCCGCCCTCCCGGAGGTTGTGGGAGCGCACTTGCCCTGTGACGGTGAGCATATCGCCTCCGGACAAATCCACGGTGTTCAGAATGGCCTCCTCTGCAATTACGGGGAGAGTGTCTACGGCTCCGGACAGCCGCTGTACCTCTAAGTAAAATCGGAAAAACCGCTTTTCATGGTTTTCGTGGGAAAATTCCGGCAGCTCCCGCAGGCTTCCCCGGAGGGTGATTTGGTTTCGGCTCACATTCGGTTCCATACGACCACCTCAAATTTCAGATGTATGGAACATCCTATGCGCCTGTCCCCCGGAAAGATGAAGAAAGACCAAAAACATTTTCCTCCCCCGGATGGCAAAATACCGGTTGTTCTGAGGTGGGCAGGGCGGTATCTATAATGGCTGGCGGCAGCATTCCACGGCCCTGTGCCAGCCGCTGACCCGCTGCTCCCGTTCCTCCTGGCTGATCTGTGGGGCGAAAAACCGGTCAACCGACCAGTTGCTTTGAATTTCCTTTTGGCTTTTCCAGTATCCCACAGCCAGACCTGCCAGGTAAGCGGCGCCGACGGCGGTGGTTTCCACGCACACGGGGCGGTATACCGGGGCATTTGTGATGTTGGCCTGGGTCTGCATCAATAGATTATTGGCGCTGGCCCCGCCGTCCACCTTCAGATTGGACAGCCTGATCCCGGCGTCGGACTCCATGGCCCGGAGCACGTCCAAAACCTGATAGGCAATGGAATCCAGAGTGGCCCGAACCAAGTGGTATTTGTTCACCCCCCGGGTCAGACCCACGATGGCCCCCCGGGCGTAGGCGTCCCAGTAGGGTGCGCCCAGTCCTGTGAAGGCGGGCACCACATAGCAGCCGTTGGTATCCGGAACCTTGCCTGCCATGTACTCCGAGTCCGCTGCCGATTCAATCAGCCGCAGCTCGTCCCGCAGCCATTGAATGGCGGCTCCCGCCACAAAGATGGAGCCCTCCAGAGCATAACTGACCTGGCCGTTTAAGCCCCAGGCGATGGTGGTCACCAGGCCATTGCTGGAAAAAATGGGATGACTGCCGGTGTTCATCAGCAGAAACGCCCCGGTGCCGTAGGTGCATTTGGAATCTCCGGGGTTGAAACAGGCCTGGCCGAACAGGGCCGCCTGCTGATCCCCCGCCGCGCCGGAAATGGGGATGGGGCTGCCAAAGAACCGCTCCTCCGTCTGGCCATAGAGGCAGCTGGAGGGCATGGGGGTGGGCAGCATAGCGGCGGGGATTTCCAAACGCTCTAAAATGTCTTTGTCCCAGCAGAGGGTGCGGATGTTAAAGAGCATGGTGCGGGAGGCGTTGGAATAGTCTGTCACGTGAACCTGCCCCCCGGTGAGCTTCCAGATGAGCCAGGTCTCCACCGTGCCGAACAGCAGCTCCCCCCGCTCCGCCTGGGCCTTGGCATTGGGGACGTTTTGGAGAATCCAGCGGATTTTGGTGCCGGAGAAATAGGGGTCGATGACAAGCCCGGTTTTCTGCCGGATGGTTTCCGTCAGACCCTCCTGGCGAAGCTCCTGGCAGATTTTAGCGGTTCGACGGCACTGCCACACAATGGCCGGGCAGATGGGCTGGCCGGTGTGCCGGTTCCAAACCACGGTGGTCTCCCGTTGATTGGTGATGCCGATGGCGGCTATCTGTTCCGCCTTGGCTCCGATGAGCGCAAGAGCCTGCCGGGCCACGGAGAGCATGGTGTCGAAAATTTCTTCAGCATCATGTTCCACCCAGCCGGGCCGGGGGAAGAACTGGGTAAATTCCTTCTGGGCCACGGAGCAGATTTCTCCGCTGTGATTGAAGAGAATACACCGGTTGGAGGTGGTGCCGGAGTCCAGGGCCATAATATATTTTTCCATACCGGTTTCCTCTACTCAATGTGGACGTGGTTGTTGATGTGATCCTGGCAGTAGCAGTAGTAGCCCTTGCACCGGGAGCAGTAGCGGAATTCCAGCTCAGGGTTCGACACATCGGTGCGTCCGCAGACGGTGCAGCGGTGGGTGTAGGGCGCTTTTGGGGTGGCGTGGGAGGCTTCGTAGGATCCGGCCTCGAAGTGGATAATCCGGCTTTTTTGACCCTGGGGCTTTTTGCGAAAGAGCCGCCGGGCATTGGCCCGCCAGGTAATGGGGATTACATTCAGCACGTCCTTGCCGAAAAACAGGAAGTAGTTGGCAAGGGAAACCACCGGGAACAGATTGTAGGGGAAGGAACTGGTAAACAGCCCAAGCAGGACGATTGCCAGGTCGAACAGAGCGAAAATCCATGCGCGGACGGGAATGATGAAAAACAGCAGAAAGCTGGAATCGGGGAACAGGGTGGCGTAGGACAGGAACAGGCTCATGTTCAGATAATAGACGCTGGCCTGTCCTCCAAATATCAGGCAGTATATATCCATCATCACCACACCGGTGAGATAGAACAGATTGAACCGCAGGGTGCCCCAGATATTTTCCATGGCCTGCCCAAGGGAGTAATAGCAGAGCAGTGCGATGGCAGTCAGAAGCAGATTGCCGCCCCCAAAGGTCAGCGGGTAGGAAAACAGCCGCCAAACTTCACCGGATAAAATCCGGGTGCGGTCAAAGCACAGCAGGTAATACAGGTAATTATTTTGAGAAACCATGCTCAGCAGGTACACCACCGCACTGCCGGAGCAGATATAGAGCATCAGATTTCTGATGCCCTTGTTCCGGTTGCGAAAACAGAAGCGCTCGAAGGATCTGCGGAAATTCTTCAATGAACTCAACTCCTAAAAATAGCTTGTACCAATTATACCATGAAGAGAAGCGAAATGGTATAATATTGTCATGTTTTCCGGTTCCCGGCGCAGCCGGGGAGGAAAACGGCATTTAATTAAGTATAGTAGCCGTTTTGCGGCTATTATACCACAGTTGGAGGAAAAGTCCATATCGGATTTGTGAACAATGGAGGAAAGTTTCCCACAATACTTGACAATTTTGAAACAGGCGCTATAATATCCATACAAAATTGAAAACTGCATACAGCCTTATCAAGAGCGGTGGAGGGAACGGCCCGATGAAACCCAGCAACCTGTTATTCAAGGTGCTAAATCCGGCGGCAACGAAAGATGAGGATTCGATACTGACGCACATCGAATCTTCGGTGTGCGTTTTCATTTTGTTCTGAATTTTACAGTGCGCATAGAAAGAAAGGAACAAACATGGAAAAAAGATTTTTTACCTCCGAATGTGTGACAAACGGCCATCCCGACAAGGTGGCGGATTCCATTTCCGATGCCATCCTGGATGCCTGTCTGGCCCAGGATCCGGATTCACGGGTGGCCTGTGAGACCATGGTCACCACGGACTTCTGCCTGATCTGCGGTGAGATTACCACCAAGGCGGTGGTGGATTACTCCGCTGTTGCCCGGGAGGCCATCCGCAGAATCGGCTATGTCTATCCCGGCGACGGCTTTGACGCCGAAACCGTGGAAATCCAGTGCCGGATTCACACCCAGTCCGCCGACATTGCCATGGGCACCAACGACCTGGTGGGCGGCGCCGGGGATCAGGGTATGATGTTCGGCGGCGCCTGCACCCAGACCCCGGAGCTGATGCCCATGCCCATTGCCCTGGCCCGGGCGCTGAGCAACCGGCTCACCGAATGCGTCCACTCCACCGACCTGCTCCGCCCCGACGGTAAGACCCAGGTTACTGTGGAATTCGACGAGAAGGGCAATGTGGTGGGGGTGGACACCGTGGTGGTGTCCGTGATGCACACCCACGCCTTTGAAATTGAAGAGCTTCGCAAGTATGTGATCCAGGCAGTGATTGCACCGGTGCTGGAGCGCTACGGCTTCCGGCTGGAGGATGTAAAGCACATTTTCATCAACCCCACCGGCAATTTCGTCATCGGCGGCCCCAACGGGGACACTGGCCTGACGGGCAGAAAAATCATTGTGGATACCTACGGCGGCTTCTTCTCCCACGGCGGCGGCGCTTTTTCCGGCAAGGACCCCACCAAGGTGGACCGCAGCGCCGCTTACCTGGCCCGGTACATGGCCAAGAACCTGGTGGCCGCCGGACTGGCGGACAAGGTACAGGTGCAGCTGGCCTACGCCATTGGCGTGGCGGAGCCTGTCTCCGTCCGGGTGGAGAGCTTCGGCACTGGCCGGATTTCCGAGGAGCGGATGACAGAACTGCTGCGAAAGACTGTGGATATGACCCCTGCCGGGATCATCCATCGTTTTGATCTGCGTCGGCCTATCTATTCCGCCACCGCCGCCAACGGCCATTTCGGCGTGGAGGACCGCCCCTGGGAGCGGACTGATCTGGCTGAAACCCTGAAAGAATTGGCCCAGGAAGCCAATTAGGAATTAGAAGTTAGGAATTGTGCATACGGCCTGGTAAATTGGTGCTTGGCGGTACGTTGAGTGGTAATGGGTAAAGGCCTCTGAGGAAGGCTCCCCTGTGCAAGGGGAGCTGGCACGACGTAAGCCGTGACTGAGGGACTGTGCAGTAAAATGTTGCGAATTCACACATTGTTGGGCGAAAAGGAAACACCTTTCCACATTGGACTTTAAGATCATTTCAGTGCCTGTTGTACAGTCCCCCAGTCAGCTTCGCTGACAGCCCCCCTTACACAGAGGGGCCTCCCTCAGAAACCGTCACGCTTCACCACTCAACGGACTGCCAACTTACAATTCGCAGAACAAAACCGGGAAGCCAAAAGTGAATCATCAAGGGCGGAGATGCTGAAATTCCATCGGCATCTCCGCCAGTTTACTTGATATATAGATTGATGATCTGCTATACGAGCAGCGGCTGGAGCTGTACCCCCTGCATGGCCAATTCCATTGTTTCAGAAATCAAATCGAAATGCGCAACCAGGGAGGTGGGCTTCTTTTGGGAATCATCCTGACCATAGGGGACGAAATAGTAGTTCTTCCTGGCCAGCAGCCTGCCGATGTTCTCTGCGGCTCCGGCCAGACCATCGTTGGTGGATACGGCGACTACCACCGGCCGCCCGTTCCGGAGGTGACTTTTGGCTGCCATGGCCACGGGGGTGTCCGCAATGCTGTTACTCAGCTTTGCCAGGGTGTTGCCGGTGCAGGGGGCAATGACAAGCACATCCAGCAGCTTTTTCGGCCCGATGGGCTCCGCTTCAGCAATGGTGGTAATCACCTCTCTGCCGCAGATTTCCCGGGCCCGGGCAAGAAAATCCGCTGCCTTGCCGAAGCGGCTGTCCGTCGAAGCGGAGACGGTGGAAAAGATGGGGTAGACCGTATGCTCCTTTGCCAGCTGCTCCATTATTGGGAATACCTTTGCAAAGGTACAAAAGGACCCGCACACTGCAAATCCGATATTCATCATGTATCCTCCTCAATCAGACGGAGAATGGTATCCGCCATCAGCTTCCCGGCGCTTTCCGGGGCCATGATCCCGGGCAGGCCGTTGGCCTTGACCACATCGTCCCCCTCGATCCCGCTCAGGGAGGCCAGCTCAATTTTCAGGGCATCCGGGCATTGAACGGACAACTCTTTATGGATCATCATGGCGGGAGCTGTGTTGAAAATGATCTGGAACTCATGGATATGTCTGGCAATGGCCTCCGGGGAAAGGGCCTGCATTCCAAAGGAGCGGGCCTCCCCACGGTGGCCGGGATCCCGGGAGAGAATGGTAACTCTGCTGCCATAGGCTTTTAGCAGGAAAGCAAGGTGCTTTCCGATGCGCCCCCAGCCCACAATCAGCACGGATGACCGCCGGAGGGTGAAGGGAATCCGCTCCGATGCCACCCGAAGGGCGCACTCCGCCGTGATGGCAGCGTTTTCAAATTGGTATGTATCATCTGTCAGTAAATCCAAAACACGGTGGGATGGATACAGGTTTTTTGGAATTCTCCCTCCGATCAGAGCAATTCCCTCGGGAAACTTGGACAGCAGCTGAGAAAAATCAGCCCCGCTTCGTAAGGTGCCATCGCTTTTGAAGCTGGGCACATCCAGCAGCAGATGGGTGGCCTCCGGCGTGATATGGTCCGCCACCGCCACTCCCCGGCGGTTTAATTCCTTTGCCGCCGCCAGGCAGGCGGGGGTGCACCCAGCGGGATAGATCAGAATGTTTGCCATAGTCATCACTCCTGTGTTCCAGAATATGACATGAGGGCCGGGGGGGTTACAAGATGTTTTTTCTTGATTTTTTGACAGCAGCCTGTATAATAATTGATAAGAGGAGGGATATTCTTGCAAAGACTTGGTTTTGTTCACGATATGCTGGACGTGAAGGTGCTGATTCTGTTTGTCATGTCCAGAGCCAGCTATCCTGCCACCATCCAGCAGATTTACGAGCTGTGCTATCAGGATGATTGTGTGAGCTATTTTGATGTGTGTACTGCCATTCCTCAGATGGTCAAGTCCGGCCATCTGGTGGAAAAGGAGCCGGATTTATATGAGATTACCGAGAAGGGGAAGGCCGACGGGGCCCTGACCCAGGACTCTATCGCCTATACCGTCCGCTGCCGGGCGGAAAATGCTGTCAACCGGTTCAACCGCCAGCTCCGCCGAAGCAGCTTCGTGAGGACCCAGGTCATCCCCCGGGAGGGCGGCGACTGCTCTGTGATACTTTCTTTGGACGATGAGAGCGGCAATTTGATGACTCTGGAGCTGGTGGCCCCCAATCAGCGCCAGGCGGTTCGGCTGGGAAAGCTCTTTGAGAAGAAGGCGGAGATTATCTATAATATGACCATGGCAGAACTTTTGGACGAAGAGGACGAAATTGACTCCTGACCCCTTGCCGAAAGCCCTAAATGGTGGTATAGTTTAACTACACCGGAAAACCGGTACATAGAAAGGAGCTGCCGCATATGAAATTCCAGTACAGTGAAAAAAAAGTCAAGCTGCCCGAGAAGGTTCACGCCTATGCAGAGAAAAAAGTGACCAAGCTGGCGCGCTACTTTGAGGAGGATGCGGAAGCACTGATTGTATTTTCTGTGGAGAAGAACCGGAACAATGTGGAGCTTACCGTCCACGGGGCCGGTACCTGGTTCCGGGCTTCAGAGAGTACTTCCGATATGTTTGCTTCCATTGATGCCGCCGTTGCTACCATCGAGGGGCAGATTCGCAAGAACAAAACCCGTCTGGCCAGACGCCTGCGGCAGGATGCCTTCGTCAGGAGCGTCCAGGAGGAGACCTCCTTCGCCCCCGAAACCGCTGAGGACGACCTGAGCATCACCCGCACCAAGCACTTCTATTTCCGCCCCATGACCAGAGAAGAAGCCGTGCTCCAGATGAACCTGCTGGGCCATACCTTCTTTGCCTTCCGGGACGAAGATAACGGCGGTTCCTTTGCCGTGGTCTATAAGAGAAACGACGGCGGCTATGGACTGATCGACGACGCCGAATAACCCAATACCCCTTCCCCCCTGCGGTTTACCGCAGGGGGATTTTTATAAAAAGGTCTTGACATTTCTGTATGAATGTGTTATTGTACTAATGCACTAATACAGTAGCACAGAGGAGGCGCCTATGAACTGGAAATTTGCAGGGGACCGTCCGCTCTATCAGCAGATTATGGCGCTGATTCGAGGGGCGATCCTGAGAGGGGAGCTGCCCCCCGGGGGGAAAATTCCCTCCGTCCGGGATCTGGCGGCGGAGGCCCAGGTCAACCCCAACACCATGCAGCGGGCCATGACAGAACTGGAGCGGGAAGGGCTGCTTGTCAGCGGCGGAACCAGCGGACGTACCATCACGGAGAATTCAGAAATTTTGGAGCAAATGCGGGATGGTGCTCTGAGGGAGCTGGCGCAGGAGTGCGCGGAAAAATTTATGGTGTTCGGCATTACGCCGACCCAGGCAGCACAGCTGCTGCTGAATTTGGAAAAAGAGAAGGAGGAAATGTAAATGGACTGTGTGCTGAGAGCCACCGGTTTGACCAAGCGCTATCACGGAAATCCGGCGCTGGATAACTTGAACCTGGAGCTGAATCAGGGCAGAATCATCGGTTTGCTGGGCCCTAACGGCAGCGGCAAGACCACTTTCATCAAAATGGCGGCGGGGCTCCTGACCCCCACCGCCGGAGAGCTCACCATCTGCGGTGAGAAGATCGGCCCGGCCAGTAAGGCAATGGTGTCCTACCTGCCCGACCGCACCTGCTTTAGCAAGCAGCGCAAGGTTTCTGAGCTGCTGGACTTTTTCGGAGACTTTTATCAGGACTTTGACCGGAGCCGGGCGGAGCAGATGCTCACTGCTCTGGGCATCGATCCGGGGGCAAGGATGCGCACCCTGTCCAAGGGCACCCAGGAGAAGGTGCAGCTGGTGCTCACCATGTCCCGCAGAGCACGACTCTATCTGCTGGATGAGCCCATTGGCGGCGTAGACCCCGCTGCCAGAGACTACATTCTAAATACCATCATCAACAATTATGATCCCAGCGCAACGGTGCTGATTTCTACCCACCTGATTTCCGACGTGGAGCGGGTGCTGGATGAATTTGTGTTCTTGTATCAGGGCAAGGTGATCCAGAAGGGCGAGGCAGATGCCATTCGGGAAGAGACCGGGAAGTCCCTGGATGAACTGTTTCGGGAGGTGTTCAAATGTTTACCAAACTGCTAAAACACGAATGGCGTGCCACCCGGGGCACTCTGGGAATTCTCTGCTTGGTCAGCCTGGGAGCAGGTCTGCTGGGCGGCCTGACCATGCGCTATCTGATATGGGTCGATACAGCGCGGGAGATGCAGCATGATGTAATTATTGTGCTGAGCGCGCTTGCCATGGTGGCTGCTGTGATTGCCGTGGGAGCGGCGGGAGTGGCGACGCTGTTCCTGCTGATCGGGAGATTCTACAAGAGCCGCTTTACCGACGAGGGCTATCTGACCTTTACGCTTCCGGTGAACGTCCACCAGAATCTGCTGTCCAGCATGGTCAATTCCATCATCGGCATGATCATTATGTTCGTTGTCATCTTCGCCGCCGTTATGATGTGGCTTTTCATCGGCCTTTCCGCTGTGGAAGGGTTTACAGAGGCGCTCCGGGATGTCCTGCCGAGATTCTGGGAGTCGGCTCATGAGGTATTTGAGGAATTTGGCCTGGGCAACACGGCCCTGTTTTTGTCGAATGTTTTGATTAGCGGCATCTGCGAGCTGGTGGTGCTGATGCTGTCCGTGACCATTGGCTCCATCGCCGCTAAAAAGCACAAGGTACTGGCAGCTGTGGGCGTTTACTACGGAATTCATGTGGCTATGTCCATAGGCAGTGCAATCCTGTCAATACAGGTTGCCGCCAGCGATTTGGGCGTGCGGGCATTCTTCTGCTATACCCTTTTGATAACGGCGGCCATTGCGGTGGCAGGGTATTTCCTGATGTATTGGCTGATGGATAAAAAATTAAATCTGAATTAAGGCAACACCGCACAATGGGAGCTTCGGCTTTCGGCGGATCTTTTGCCCCATCTGTGCAGTTTGAAAAGTGGGAAATACACAAAGTATTCCCGCCCTTTTCAAACTTTCAACTGGAGCAAAATCCCTCGCCGAAAGCTCTTGCCCCATTATGCGGTGTTGCCTTAAATATACCAAAAGAATCGCTCCGTCATCCGACGGAGCGATTCGGCATTTCCAAGGCTTTCGACCTGTGCTCCGAGAAAATTCATAGAATCGAAAAAAAGTTCTTGACAAAAGGGGATGGGGGTGGTAGTATATGGAAGCTGTCTACGGGGGCAGGACACAGAAAGTTAAAGGATTCTTAAAAAAGTTCTTGACAAAGTGAGCTGCCTG
>JAETOP010000034.1 GCA_021771675.1 Oscillospiraceae bacterium
CAGTTCCACCACGCCCCGCTCCATTTTCCCCTTTTCCATCATTTTTCTCACCCTGCTCTATTTTACCTCATAAATATGAAAAAGTCTGCCCCACGGCAGACTTTTTCGACAGACTGACCCGAGTATAGCATGACTATACTCGGGTTTTGCTATTTCCTCTGCGAAACGCACAAAACAGCGGCCAAATTATTGCGTGAAATAACCACAGGCAACAAGTAATCTATGGCTTATTCCTATGTTTTATCTCCGTCTGGAGGTAAAAACATGGGAAATTTTATTTTTAAGGAGAATGAGACATGAGAATTCCTTATGGTTTTAACTTGACTTCTATCGGCACACTTGAGATCAAAGAAAATGAGACTGAAATCGTCCGTCTGATTTTTGACTACTACCTTGCCGGAGCCAGCTTAGGAAAGGTTGTTGATATGCTTTACAAAAAACAGATCACCTCTCCGACAGGAAAAGCAAAATGGACTCGCGCGGCGGTTGACCATCTTCTTTCCAACTCTAAATATATTGCTGTTGTTGGCTTTGAGCTTTTCACAGAGGTGCAGTTTGCAAAATCTGCCCGATGCAATATTGACTACGACAAGGCAGGTTCGCCCCGTAGATCAACCCGCTATGTTTCGCCTTCCATGCTCTAAATATAATTTCTATTTCCAATTTCATAAATATCTGTTACAATAGCCTCAAGAGGTGAGGCATATGGCAGAGAAAAAGAGGCTCAACCCTGTGGATTTAGTTGGGATTAGTAATCTGCTGGAATACCTCGTAGCAGCAGATAATATCACGTGTGAGGAACGAGACAGGATCATGTTGCGAATTGCAAGGGAAAATGACCTTGATGGGTATATGCTTTCTGGCTTCGCCGGTTATGGCCGGAGTAAAGATGAAGTGTTGAAGCGTACCACACACAGAAAAGCGTTTGTGCCGCAGGGTAATGAGCAGGATGAAGGTTATACTTCTCTTACCGAAATTGCCCGAGCGCACAGTGAGGATGCGCCAGGATATGTGATTCAGAGTTGGCTACGGAGTGGAAATACTTTGGCATTCTTGAATCTATGGGAGAAAGAACATAACCCTGATTACAATGAAGCGGGCTATATGGAACTGCTGAAGAAAAAGAAAGCGGCTTCCTTTACATTGACACCAAAGCTGTGGATTGAGCGGACGAAAGTAATTGGTATCGTCTCTAAACAGGGCAAATCCGGCGGAACTTTTGCCCATCCCATGATCTCCTGTGAGTTTGCCTCTTGGGTTGCGCCGGAATTTAAGATGCTATTGCTGGAACTGTCATTGAATCGCGGACAGCTTAAATGACCGTGCGTACTATTGATAGATATTATCAGGAGATGCAAATACATGAGCAACAATAGGCAGCGTAAAAATCGAAGCAAAGTTCATATCAAAGAGATAACTATGGAGTTAGGGAATAGGAGATTGTCTTTTTTACTTTCTGATATGATACAAATATTTATGGCGGTTATAGCCTGTTTATCTTTCATTGGAGTTTTGCTAACCCTCAATGAAATGCGAAAAGATCGTGATGCCGCTTACAAACCAGCAGTCCTTATGAATGCAACAAATTTTCAAATTTCGTGGGATGCTAATGGTGAAGAAAATTGGCTTTTATCTTTACCCAAAAAGTCAGATGGTAACTATGAGGTTAACGAGGACGGAAGTATTACAGGGACATTCAGCCTACCCGTCAATATATTTCCGAATGGGGAATTGGAAAGTTTTACAGCTGTAAATATAGGCATTGGTACTGCCAGAGATATTTGTTTCGAATGGGATCAAAATAATCTCCCATTGCCAATGGCATGCTCGATTTTGATTCATGAAATTGTGAAATGTGCATCCTTGCCAGAAAACTTATACATTGTTCTATATGTTGAATATTCTGACATACAGGGAACGCGCAGCAGAGATACGATTTATATCTCCATCAATAGAACATATTTTGAAAATGATGTAGATGGCTCAGGAACTGCAACATATCAGCTTGCTCCATCTTTGCTAACTGAGTAAATCTATTGGTAGCATATATCGGCTGCTAAACATTGTTTTTATAATATAATTGATTTTGTACGAGTGACAGGAAAGGCTTGTGAAAATTTTGGATGAGGAGGATGAGGCTATGGGAAAAGCAAAACGAAAAAGAAAGACGCGGAAGCAACCATCACCCGCCCCGCAAAAAGAATCTCATGGCACGAGCAACATCAAAAAAGTAATCGCCGTTTTGAGTGGAATTACGGCATTTATTGCCGTATGTGCTAATATAACAGGAATACTGGGCTACTTCGGTCTAAGTCCAACAAATGGTGAGAACCCAACTGGGCAAAATCCGACTCCACCCAGTTATGTTCTTTATGAAAATCCTCCGGATTTGACGTGGAGTAGTGCACTTTACAGTCAAGGGATGGAAGCATATGACCAAAATAATTATACGATTGCTTCAGAGCGGTTTGAAGCTGCATTAGCAGAATACGAACGCATCTCCCATGCAGATATGAACACAGCAAAGATACAGTATGCCATCGGTATACTTAACAAGCGTTTGGGAAATTTGAATATTGCTATCCAATGGTATTCTGACGCAATCGGAACCTTAGAATATCTTTCGAGTGCAGAAACCGATCTTGATAAGTTAGGGTACATTTATAATGAACTGGGGTATGTACATTATCTGCGTGGCTTCGCATATCTAAAAGACCGTGATTTATCGCGGGCATTATCAGACTGTAATAAATGCTCTGAAATATTGGAGCAAGACATTGAAGATAAAGGGTACTTTTCAACTTCTCTTGTGTTATATCTGCGTGGAGAGATTTATACAGCCTCTTACTACGGCACCCATTCACCATACCCTGTTCATGGCGGAACTGACTTAGGCGTTACTTGGCTTGATGCAATGAGTTGCTTCGAATCGGCGTTGCAATATAAGGGTGCACAATTAACCTTTAAAGACGATTTAGTTTCAAACAATGTTATTGTTGTTAATGCCTACAATGATTATGGAATTTCCCTAATCGCGCCAATGTTACAATACAATGGCAAACCTGTTTTCTCTACAACACCTGAGCCATGTTACATCATACATGGGGCGGACGTTGAAACAGCTGTTATTTTGACGCAAAGGGCTGAGCTTTTATCTATGCTTAATACCGAAGACTCCCTGACTGATGCAATAGAAAATTGCAATGCAGCCCTGAGCATTTACGATGACCTATCTACTGACAAACGAGAGGGAATACAAGAAACTTATTGGCAATTGGCTTATACTACATTGGCTCAAGGAGCCATACAAAATAATCAACTTAGTGTGGATACCATCGAAACATTCCGTGATCTAATGGAAAAAGGATTAAACTATACAAAAGAATGGTATGGGGAATCTTACGAGACTGCTGTTGCTTACGAAAATATGGGCTGCGCTTTGATGCTTGCTTCACGGTACAATGAAGCTGCTGAAGATTTTGAAAAGGCCAAAAGCATATTTGTTATGCTTGGTTTGGAAGATGACGTGAAAAAGCAAAATGATTTTCTGGAAACCGTTGCAAAAATTGTTTCAGACGGCGATACTGACGGCTGGGAAATATATCTCACAGACGATTTTAACAGCCCAATCCAAAACTAAGAAATTTATGAATTGCCGCTTCATTTTTGACAACTATGCCGTATGTATCGAATTGACTTTAAGAATCGACCCTGCTATAGTGTATGAAAGGAGAAAAATGATCTGTGACATATTGGAGGTGGAAACGAGAAAACGCCATTTTTAAAAGAGAGGAGGTGTTTGAGCATATGAGTATAGCACTCGTGAATACCATCCGGAAACTTGGCTGGCCCGATTCAAACGGTCGCTGGCAGTATGGAAATGCAGCGCTCCTCTGCTACTTGAGTTGCAACAATGCAGTCCAAAGGATCGCTGAGCAGTACAAAGATGTCCGGGTCGTAGACCTGATAGCGAGATACGCTTAAACACACAAAAGGAGGAGAACTGTTGGTGGCAGTCTCCTCCTTTTCCTCTCTTTTAGAAAGGGTGTTTTCAACTTTCGGGAGAAGCCTCCCACAGATTGCTTTGGTCATCGGGGACAAGGTTGCGAGGCTCATAGTTCAGAGCATGATTGGCCTCTACCGTATGCCGACATTCGAGACCTCTTTTGTAGCAACTGTTTTTCGGCAACTTTCGACAGCGCCATCACACAAATAAAAAATCGCTTTTTTGCCTGTTTGGCAGTAGCTGTTGCAAACACCTTGGCAAAATGTTGAGCCTCATCAGGATGTGTTTCGAGGTATGCATCAGCCTCATTGAGCGGCATTTCCCTGATTTCTTCATCGGTCAATCTGCTCATACGGTTCTCCTTTCTGTATTTTTATTCATTCCATTCCGCCTTTCACTAAGTATAGAAATATTAGTATAGGGATGATATAGGAATAATAGACGAGTTATCTACATTTCCACAAAGTTTTCCACTTCTAACTGCTGCTTAAACCATTGAGATAAAACATGCTGTTAAAAAGTCTTGAGTCAGCAAGTCGCGCAGATTAGTTAACCAACAATCGTTATATCGGTTATCTCCAGCTTTAAGAGGACCCTACCAGCAATATAGATATTTTTCACTATATAATATTTAAAGGAGCCTGTTTGCTTCCCGTATCCTTGCATCATGCCTATCCAGCGTTACAAACTGTCGAACCTCACTCCCATAGGTGTGAATGTAAGCAACAGAAAATTCGGTTGTTTTCCTATCTACCTCCTTCGGCCACCGCTTTAGACCTGAAAAGAATGATAAAATAGACTGCATGATGCCATAGGGCATCTTTTTCTTACCTATCTGCGTCTACTATCCTTCCCCCAGCATTTTGTTAGCAACCCAGATAGGCTGTGCAAATAGACAGAGCCCATTCTTCCATTCACGGTCCCTTGTAGGCAACAATTTCCTGTGCTATAATCAAAGCTGTGAACATCTTTAGTGGCACACCTCCAAAAAAGTTCAGATTAGCCATAAATCTAATACTAAGTTGTAGAGGAGAGCACAGTATGAAATACAAGTTGTCAAATGAACAAATCGCAGACTACAATAATAGCACAGGCAGCTCATTTCCAAAATACACATCTCAGCTTATCAACTGGGCAAACCAAAATGCACAGGGCACTCGGCCCACTGTTGTAGGACAAATGTCGGAACTGTTTCCCGAATTTATGTCTTCTGGGAAAGACATTACTGTTGATGCTTGGAGAGCCTGGTATACCAAGCGATACCCCGACGCGCTTGAAAAAGCAGCGGATAGGATATATGCCCAAATCAAAAATTTACAAGCCGCCATACAACTGATTGATAAAGAAATGGTCGATCGATGGGTTGAGGATCTGGTAATTGTAAAAACCTTCCATGGGCTATATATCCAAAAAGCAATTCTTGCCTCTTTGGCAGAGAGAATGGGGACAACCTACCGACTTGCGGATCCGAAAGAAGAAGCAAAAGGTATCGATGGGTATGTTGGCGATATCCCCTATTCCATCAAACCGGATACATACAAAACAATGGGCCGTCTTTCAGAAACGATTGACGTCAAGATGATATACTACACAAAGAAAAAGTCAGGGCTTAAAATTGAAACGGAAGATTGATAAAACCCAGAGAAAATCAAACAGAAGCTGACCTCATGGCAGAAGGATGGTAACGGCAGTACACTCCATTCTCAGCCGGCTCGCTTTCAGAGATAATTGGGAAAAACGCTTTGACCTCTTGCCTTGTTTTTACCAGAAACGGGTAGTTTTCATTTTGGTAGCACTTTTCCTGTTGCGCTTGCGAAAGTGTCTCAATAAACCGTTGATGAGCTTGAAGCCTCGTCTCTGTGTACCGATTCAGAACCTGAGGATCCTTCTGCATGGCTGAAATTGAATAGTTTACAAACGTAGGCTCAATATCAATGCCAATACTATTTCTTCCAGCTGCCATAGCCGCCAGCATGGTTGTTCCGGTACCTGCAAAAGGGTCAAGAACGGTATCCCCAAAAATGGAGTACATATTGATAAGCCGGTATGGAATTTCAAAAGGAAATGCTGCGCTACGCGCGCGGTCTGTTTTTTTGTCAACCTTTTGCCGGATCCCTTTGATGTCCCACAAATCAGAAAACCAGATATTCCTTTCTTCCCAAAAATATGCACTTCTTTGCCGCATTTTTTTATCAGAGGTAAAAGCTCGCTTGTCCCCTTTTCTAAATATCAAGATATATTCATGCTCATAGGTGACATAAGCACCCGCTGGATACATTCCAGAGCCCATAAACTTATTAGGCGAATTGGAAGGTTTGCGCCATATAACATCAGGAAGCACACAATATCCCATATTGTGGAAGGTGGAGATAATTCGACTGTGATTGGAAAACATTTGAAACACACCGTTTACCGTCCGCGTGGCATCGCCAATATTGACGCAAACAATGCCGCCTGGAATCACCACCCGGTCAACTTCGTGCCAAACCCGATCAAGAATTTGGTGCATCCATTCAAAGGCAATTGTGCCCTTTCCGTTTTGTAAATCCCCTATGATCCTGGCATCCTGTCCGCAAAAACAATCATCCCACATTTCAATCATCGGATAAGGAGGTGAGGTGACAACAAGAGCAATGGATTCATTTTTTATTTCGGACATATCAGAAGCATTTGCGTTGATAACACGATGTTCAGTACGCATAGGTAGGGGCCCTCATTTCTGTGTTTTCTTAATTATAGCATAAATTCTTGTACTTGTCTAGCCCCGTATAATTTCGAGATATGGGACCGCCTCCATCTGTCAGAGGGTGATCACTCCAGGATTTGGGGCGGAAACCAATCAACAAAAAGGGCGAGATAAATTGAGCCCACGGCTGCCCCCAGTGCAGACGGGCCAAAGGGTGCAGCAGTTGAGGCCGTCCAGCGTGTGGCAGAGCCGCGCCGCGGCATTGTCCAAGTTGGCAGGGCGGTGGGACACACCGCCAAACAGCGCCAAAATCTGAGCATTCAACGTCCAATAGTCTGCTATTTCAGGTTCAACCCGTCCGCGAACGCGTTCCCACACCTGCCCGCCCAGCCGGTGGTAAGCACTGTTGATGGGATCGAAGGTGATGGGAGCCAGCTTGGACACGTCCACCATTCCGTCGGGGTGAGGACGGACTCATCCACACTGGCGTTCACAATCTCGCCCGGTAAAGGCATTGTGCTCCAAAATTTTTCCGCATGATGGTACCTCCGTTACCGAATGAAATTGGTGGCTTGACGGGGTTCCTTCTCCGGCAGACCGTACTTCTCCCGCCCCAGGGCGATGCTCCGCATCAGGAACGTCATGTTCCGAGCCAGGGCGCGCATGGTCTGGAGTCCCTCCGCATCTTGGGCGGCCTCCCCGGGCAACCTGCCGTGGACACTGTTCCAGTACTGGCTGGAGGCCACCGGCATCCCGGAGATGGTGAAGAACTTGTTCAGCTCATCAAATGTGGCGGACAGACCGCCCCGGCGGGCGACAACTACGCTGGCCCCCACCTTCATGGTCTTGTCGAAGGGGGTGCTATAAAACAGCCGGGTGAGCAGGGCCACCAGGGTGGCGTTGGCCGAGGCGTAGTATACCGGACTGCCTGCCACCAGGCCGTCGCAGGTTTCAAACTTAGGGGCCAGTTCGTTGACGATATCGTCAAACACACATTTGCCCAGCTTGGCGCAGCCGCCGCAGGCCACGCAGCCCCGGACATCCCGGTTCCACACCTGGATCAGCTCGGTTTCCACACCCTCCGCCTGGAATACCCGCTCCATCTCCCGCAGGGCCATGGATGTATTTCCCTCTGGCCGGGGGCTACCGTTGATCATGAGGACTTTCACAGGAATCATACCTCCTTAAAAATGGTTGGAACCAGTATATCATACCGTCCCAGGAATGGGAAGGGGGCGGCCACTCCTGGGACAGTTTTTCCGGCCTTCAAATAAAAAGCTGTCTGGGCTGAGTGTATAAAATTTGGCGCCCCTTTTCTACTGAAAAAGGGCGCCAAATCAAGCTGCCGCTGTGGGACTTCCAGTGCCGTCAGACACTCAAAACGGCCTGTTGACGTCTGTTGTTCCCTCTGCCTGCTAATCCGCGCTTACTGTGGTGCTGATCTCACCGCCCACGCAGTCAAAGAGCACAGCGTCAGAGTAGGCGTAATTTCCCGCGGCGTCCCGCAGCTCAAAGACCATGCCGTACTGCCCATCAGGCAGGGCGGTCTCCCCAAAGGAGGTATCCGCTGTCACGGTCAGCTCCTCGGCGGCGTACATCTCAAAGTCGTCATCCCCGCTGAAGGAAGCCAGTTGCCAGATGGTGGTGATCACATCGCCCTCCTCCAGCAGCCGCAGCTCCTTGGAGGCCATGCCGGATTCGTCCAGTCCTTGGGACGCGCCCAGAATGGACCAGGCCCCAGCAGAGAAGTCATAGGCAACCTGCAGGTTGTACTCCTCCCCGTTGAGCAGGATGGGCACAGAGTACAGGTTGTAGTCCTCTCCCTCGAAGGACAGTTCCATATATACGATATGGCCGTCAATGGCGCCCCACACACCCCGAAAGTTGTCGTAGAATACACCGTTTTCCCAGTCGGCTTCCAGGTCGTTATCCGTGCCCAGGAACATCATCTGATCGCTCTCCTCGTCCACATAGAACAGGGAAAAACCGATGCCGGCCAGGATGCTGCCGGCCTCGGGGCCCAAGGTCAGGAAGGCGGTACCCTCGTCGTTCACGTCCAGGGCCGCGCCGTCCCAGTCGGTGTCGGCCAGGGTGACGATTTTGGGCAGATCCTGTATGTCCAGGGAGGCCAGATATTCCTCGCCGCCCTCGCCCAGCTCGCCGGTGAGGCCGTAGGCGTACAGATGCTTGAAGGCCAGCCCGGCGCCCACGTTGGCGTAGCCGTTGAAGTCGTCCACATCCCCGCTGTAGGAGTAATAGCAGCTCAGGCCGGTGGCCTCGGACCGATAGGGGCCTCCCACCTGATAGATCACGCAGTCGGCCAGCGCGTCGCAAACGCCCTGGGCGGAGGGCAGCATCCACGCCGTCTGCCGGGCCAGGTGGCCCAGGTCCACCATGTTGGTATAGCCCTGCTCCCGGGTGTTGCCGCCGTAGTTCTCGCTCTGGGCGGCGGCCCGGCCCAGCTGGGCGAAGAAGCCCGGATCCTCCGCCGCTGCCGCAAAGGCCTCCTGCCCGAAGGCCTCGTAGGCATCCAGCAGGGGAGTGAGCTTGGTCAGGTCGGTAACGGAGAGGGTGCTCTGCTCCTCAGTGCCCACGGCCTCACAGCCCTCGTAGTAGGTATTGCAGATGGCGATGCCCAGGTCGCCTCCATCCATGGCCGGATTCTGGGCCAGCTCACCCAGCCAGCCGGAGTAGAGCCAGCCGTTGCCCGGCTCCACCTCCTCGGAGGCCACCAAGTACTTGGAGAAATTCTGGAATACCGCCGCCACATCTACCGTTGCCATCAGGCAGGTATCGAAGCCCACCAGCTCCAAGGCGGGATTTGCCGTGTCGGCGGGCCAGACCTCGTTAAACGCCTGATACATCTCAATCAGGTTCAGGGAGTCATTGTCGTACAGCTCATCGAAGGCCGCGCCGCTGACCGAGCCGCCGCCATGGTTCCAGAAGGTGACCGCCACCTTGTCAGCGGGATAGTTGGTGTGGGCAAAGTCCAGGAACTCATACAGAGTCTGGGCATCGCCCATGCTGGCGCTGTCCAGCTCCTCCACCAGGTTCAGGCCCTGACTGGTATAGGTCCAGCGTTGGAGCTTGGACGGATCCATCTGGTCGTTGTGCCAAGCGGATGATCCGCCGGTCTGGATGACTACGGTGACGTTTTCGGGCAGCTCTGCCTCCATCATCTCGCCCAGATCCGTGGAGGCGAAGCCGCCGCCGCTCTCCAAATCGCTGCCACACAGGTACCAGTACACCGCCCAGCTTTCATCGCCCCCCAGGCTGGCGGTGGGGGTGCTGGGCTCTTTGGAGGGGGCCGAACTGTTGACCTCCGCATCTTCCCCACCGCAGGCAACCAGGGACAAGGCCAGGGCCAGGGCTAAGAGTAGCGCAAGCAGTCTCTTTTTCATGAAGGTATCCTCCTGTTTCAAATTCCCAGAAGCTGACGTTTCTTGGCAGCAAATTCCTCCTCCGTGATGACGCCGCTGTCCAGCAGCGCTTTGTACCTCTGAATCTCCGCCACGGGATCGGCAGCGGAGCGGGACTCCACCACGGGGGCAGCGGCCGCTCCTGCGGGCGCGGAAAGGAGGATGTGCTCCTCCGGCGGCGCGTCCGGATCAATTACGCTCATGAGGCTGGTCGCCAGGGTGTGCAGAAGCTCCGTCTCTTTTTCATACTTGCGCATGAAGTCTATGTAACTGGGGGAGAGGACACCCCAATCGGGGGCATTATTCTCCCACGTGCGTACGCCGCCCCAATAGGGGTGATCCAGCGTCAGCTCCACATAGAATTTTTTGATGGGAGTGTCAACGCTAAAGATCGGCTCGCTGATAAAAGGGGTCGGGGAACCTCTTGAAACATCCCCCCGTTTCTCCATCTCCTCGATCATCTCGTTCATCCGCTTCGCCTGCATATACCGATCCATATCCGCATGGTACCGGTCGATCTCGGGCTCCACGGCCTTGACCCGGGCCGGCGTGTCGCTCTCATACCATTTTAGCCCCTCTGGGGTGCTCTCAAACAAAACCGTGTTGTCCTCTAAAATCCGGAACGCCTTGAGGCAGGACGGCTCCATCACCAGGGAATCCCCCTTGTCCCTGATGCGGAACAGCCGCTGGGGCACGTCAATCTGGAGGAGGTCGTTCCATCCGCTGAAGTTATACTTGAAGGTGGCGCTAAAAATGTCCCGCTGGGCCTTGTTTTCATCATAGTACGCCAGATACTGCCGGGCGTCCTCCAGCGACAGGTTGGCGGTGCCGTCGGGCAGATCGATCTTATCCTTGCAGTTGCCGCAGATGGGCGCCCCCTCTATGGTGGTGGCCAACAGCCGAGGGGTGGGCCCTCCGCAGAAGGGGCAGGGGTTTTTCTTGCTTGTAAATAATCCCATGACTCATTCCTCCTGTCAGCGGGCAGATAGAATTGGTTCTTTGCGGATGATGCTTTTGATGATCTGGCAGACCCGCTGCATATCACCGGCGAACCCACCCAGGCCGTGGAGCTGGCTGTCAGTGAATTCGATCTTGAGGTCGATCTCACTCCAGTAGGGGTCGGTGGTGGTCAGCTTCAGATGGAAGGTGTCGTAATGGGCCGAGCTGTCGCTGTTCACCAGCCGGGCAATCCCTCCCAGGGCGCTCAGGGTGGTCTCCAGCACCACCATGCCGGTGTCCTCCATGCCGTCCAGCTTCTTTTTTCCCCGGAGCAGCTCGTAGCCGGTGAGCTGCTCGAAGGAAAAGACAACCGGGTTCTCCTCATCCACATGGAGATCGTCGTGGATCAGATAGATGGCCCGTCCCGCCTCGTCCAGGCCGAACTGGAGCCCGGGAATGGAGGTGATTTTTACCGTCCAGCGATGGGTGGCATACTTCTCCGCGTTCTCCCGCCGGTAGGCCAGATGCGTTTGGATAAACTCCGGCGTGGCGTTCTCCAACAGGCTTTTCTGCATGGAAACCTGCTTGGAACAGGTTTTGCACAGGGTTTTTTTGTCCCCGATTTTGACAAGGAACAGCCCTTTTACCTCTCCACCGCAGACTGGACAGGCTTCTTTCTTGGAAAACAGTCCCATAATGTACCTCCTCATTTTGGTGTGATGCCGCAAACATGTTACCGGGTTCCCCCACTTCCACCGCCGGAGAAGCCCCCGCCGCCGAAGGAGGCGCTGCCGCCGCTTCCGGCGCTGCGGGCCGCCTGCTGCCTCTGAAGCTCTCGGGTATAGGCGTTGAACATCAAGCCATTGTAATACCCGGCATAGCCGATACACCGCTCAAAACGCTCCACCTGGGGCAACGCCTCTGGATAGAGCCTGCGGATCTGGGGCGCCACTTGATCCGCTATGCCAAGCAGATGGGCGTAGATCAGATAGTCCTGCCAGATAACCGTCTCCCCCACGCCCCGCTCATGGATCAGGGAGAAGTCCAGCAGGAACCGCTTCAGCCCCAGGATTTCATCCAGCTGCCGCTGCCCCTGTTCCGTCAGGCTTTTTACACCCTCGCAGACCGCGCCCCGATAGCAGCCGGCGCGGATCAGCGTCCGGTCGGCGTCCTGCCGGCAAGAGTTCGCGAAGCCGGCCAGGGGTTTGGCGTTTCGATCGCAGAGCTGCTCCAGCTCTTTGGCCTGTAGCACTCCGTCGACCCCCGCCGCTGCCTCCAAAATGGTGTAGAAGGCATCGTCATAGGAATTGCCGTTTCTGGGTGGGTGGATCAGCCTCAGATCCACCTGGGGGGAATTCGCCCCGGTCTCCTCCGGTTCCAAAGCACCGTCGCCGATCAACCGCAGCAGATAGGCCCCAAGTAGGGAATCCTCCCTGCACAGCTCACAGGCGGTTCCCAGCCGATAAGTCACATTCAAATTGCCGTTGTTGGGTGCGTCCCGAAAGTATTCCACCTGTTTTGTCCGCCGGTTCAGCTTGGCCTTCCGCATCCGGGCGGCGGCTGTGGCGCCCAGGACAATGATCCCGACAATGGCGGCCAGAATGCCCAGCACCATGAGGATTTCGGCGGGGCCGGCATCCTCCTCATAGTCGCTACCCTCAAAGGCCTGCTCCTTCACCACATCAAAGCTGCCGTCCACCTGGCGCAGGGGGGTGAGGATCCCCTTCTCCAGCGACACCATAACCGTCATGTGCTGGCCGCTTTCCAACGGACTTTCACTTTTGGCTCGGATCACACCGCTTTCAAACCAGATGGATCCGTCATATCCGAAAGCCCAGATCCCGCAGTTTTCTTCGGTCAGAGGCGTGCCATCCTCACTGGAAACAGTCAATGACACAGTTGTGGGAAAGGTGCTCATCTCGTCCACAAATCGGTGGTTGAAGCCGTCAGCAGTGGAATAGGCGCCTACCAGACCGTGGAGAACATAGGTAATGGTATACCGGCGGGGACCGTATTCACTGATCCCCCAGCACAACTCCACACCGTCGTTTGTCTCCACAATGCCGCACCGATTCGCCTTTTCCTCAAAGGAGGCGTTCACATCCCAGTCCTCCACAAAGGCGTAGGCCCCGTCTGAATCAGAGACGGAAAAATCCGTGATGGTCAGATAGCCGCTGTCCTTGCAGGCAAGATAGAATTCTGTTCCCTCATCGGTTTCCGCTGTCCAGACCTGGGTGACGGTGGCGGATCCATCGGGACGCAGCGCCACAGAAATCTCCAGCTCTGGCACCCGGTTAGACGCCAGTGCCGCCGGGGTGCACAGCAGGGCACAAAAACACGCGAGGAAAACGGCTGTGAGCTTTTTTCTCATGAGCTCACTTCATGTTGGGCATATCCGCCTTATCCTCTGCCGCCTCCAGGTAGTCCCGCTGCCGGAAGCCCAGCATTCCCGCAATCAGACAGGTGGGAAGCATACGGATGGCGCGGTTGAGTTTGGTGACGGAATCGTTGTAGATCAGGCGGCTGGTGCGCACCATTTTTTCATAGCTGTCCACGGCATTCATGCACTTGGCGTAGTTCTCATTGGCTTTCAGTTCGGGATACCGCTCCGCTACCATGGAGATGCGGCCCAGAGCCTCGGAGATCACGCCCTCCTGCTTCAGCACGTCGTCCGGCGTGGAGGTGGCCGTGATGACGCTCCGCCGGGACTTAACAGTTTCGATGAGTGTCTGGGACTCGTGGTCGGCGTAGCCCTTAGTCAAATCTAACAGGGCAGTGAGTGCGTCAAAGCGGGAGGAGAGCTGAACGCCGATCTGGGCCATGGCGTTGTTGATGTTCTCGTCCATCACTGCCAGCTTCCGCTGGCAGGAGACAGCCCACAGCACCAGGAGTACGATGACCGCAACGGCAATAACAATTCCCATAATTCATGTTCCTTTCTTCGTATAAGAAAGCGGAAAACGGCGGATGCGGATTTGCCCGCATCCGCCGCAGCCGTATCAATGGAACTTCTCTCAACCCTCGTAGGGAACGGAAACCCGCTCAACCAGCTCCTCGACGGTGGGAAGCAGCCCCTCCAGCGTGGCGGTCATGCCCTCGATGTCAGCGCCCTCCAGCGCATCGGATTCCCCGGTCAGGCTGGTGCCAATGGGGCCCAGCGTGGCACCCAGCGCCTGGATTTCAGCGGCGGTCTGCTCGTCCTCCATCCAGCCGTTGGCTTCGGCGTTCTCATACGCCTCGTTATACAGCGGGGCAAGCTTGTTGTAGGCCTCGGCCAGGGGCTTCAGGGCCTCGTCAGTGACAACGCCTGTACCGCCGCCGTTATCGGTGGGCTCGGGGGTTTCGTCGCCACCGCAGGCGGCCAGGGAGGCGCACATCATCAGCGCCAGCAAAAGGGACACCAGTTTTTTCATTTTAAATCAATCCTCCTGATTTATGTATGCGGACTGCCAGCCCGCGTCATCATTATGAGCGACGCCCGCTCAAAAAGGAGGGGTGGCGCATCAATCGCACCGAAATTGTACTGAATCGACAGTGGCCTTAGAGAAATAGCCGCAGGATAAACTGGCCGTTCTGCGTGAAAAAGGAACATCCGCCGCCGTACCGCTCCACAACGGTGCAGATGCTCTGAGTCCCGAGCCCATGTCCCGGCTGACTGGACACCGGAATTCCCTTTTCAAACAGCACTTCCCCCTGACAAGGGTTGATGATCTGTAGGAACAGCCTGCCATTCTGACCGAGAAGCTCATGATACAGGAACTCTACGCTGATGGTGCAGGCAGTTCCCGCCTCAGCGAGAGGCAAGCAGGCGTGGAGGGCGTTTTCCAGCGCATTGGAGAGGAGCACACACAGATCGTTGTCTGAAACGGAGATCACGTCGGGGAGCGTCCCCCGAATATCCAGATCAACCCCTATTCTCTCTGCCCGCTTGGCAAAAGAGGAGAGGATCAGATTGACGGCCTCGTTTTCACAATAGCGCTGTATCCGCTGGGATTCAATCTCCGCACAAATCCTGGAAATATAGTTCTTTGCCCGCTCTGTCTGTTCGTTTTCGATGCAGGACAGCAGATATTGCAGATGATGGCGCAAATCGTGTCGGTGCCAGGCAGCCAGGGCTTGAGACTCCCGCAGGGCACTGATTTCCCGAGCAGCCTGGGCTACCTGAAGATTCAGATTATCCCGCGTCTGCCGGAGTAGGCTGCGCTTGTGCTCCTGCGCGGAATTATGCAGCAAAAAGACCAGATAGGCCCCGCAGCAGACAGTGGGCATGAACTCCACCACCACCGGAGAGCCTCTGGACAAAAGGTCTGTATAAATTCGGGTCAGGTAATCGAAGGCATAGTACAGGGCTGGGATCAAGCCAAACTGGCACTGGGTTTTTACCGGATATTCCATCAGTTGCCGGACAGCGGGGGCAGCAAAGCGCAGAAAAATCAACAGCAGCGGCACCGTGAACGCCAGCTCGGCAAGCTGCTGTATCATCTCCATCTCTGGCAGCGCCGCCGCCACAAAAAGCGCCAGCCATCGCCGCATCTGGCAGAACAGATAGGCGGACAGAATGGAGACTGCCGACCACAACCATTTTCCGGTCAGGACACGGAGCAGCATCAGCAGCGGCAGATGTACGACGAGGGGATAGACCTGCCGCCGGAATTCCGCGTCCCAAATCAGATATACCGCGCCTTGGGAAAACAGCATCAGCGCCATGCCCAACCAGAATATCCCGCGGCTGCGTCGGACGGCCAGGGCACCACAGAAGGAAGCGGACAGCAAGCCACCAAATATGCTCACCGCCGCGTCATTCAACACAGAGATCAGGGTTGGCGCTCTCAATATAAGTTCACCTGCCCGTTCCGGAACGCATACGCCAAAAACGCGTCCTTAATCTCATTGTATTTTCCTCTGGGAATGGGAATCTTCGTCAGGCTGGACATGGTGACGGTCCGGTAGGAAATACTCTGCACATAGCCCAGATGGATCAGATAGGAGCGGTGGGGACGCAGGAAACAGCCCAGAGGAGCCAGACGGCGGCTTAGCTCGTCCAAACTGCCGGTACTTTCCAGCACCTTCCCGGAGGACAGATGGAACAGCAGCGTCCGGTGAATCACCTCGCAGAATTCTAGACGCCCCAGGTCAAGGCGGGTGATCCCACTTTTGCAGTGCAGGATCAGACTGGTTTCTTGCTCCTGCTCACACTTTTCCAACGCAGAGTCCATCACACGGGAAAAGCTTTCCCACCGCAGCGGCTTGAGCTGATAGAAATATGCCTCCACCGTGTAGGACTGCACGGCAAACTCAGTGGAGGAGGTTAAAAAAATGATCTTTACATTGCGGTCATACGCGCGAATCTCTGCTGCGGTTTCAATCCCATTCTCTCCGGGCATCAGGATATCCAGAAACAGAACATCAAACCGGGTGCCCCGCTCAATTTCGGCCATCAGCTCTATCGGGCTATGAAAGGCCGTATAGAGGATCTCCCGGTTCCGCTCCCTGCGGTACTGGTCAAAGAATACCTGCATTTCACCCAACGCATTGATATCGTCGTCGCAAAACGCTGCTTTTATCACGGCACTCCCCCCTTGCAGCAATGCTCCGGCACAAATTTTACCGATATCTCTTTACAAACTGCTTTTGATTCTGATACACTATCATTATAAATCGTACCCAGGGGGACGAGTCAAGCTCTTTGGAGCATAAACGCCTAAAATTTTTTTCATCATACCGCAGATTGGGAACCACGCTACGGTGGCGACATGAAATGCGCATTTTTTGCCCTGAAATGCAAACAGGGAACAGTTAGGAGATTGGTGGGATATCATGAAAAAGCAGGATGAGAATCTATTCAAAATCGGGGAGGTCTCAAAAATCCTCGGCGTCACCCGGAAAGCCATTCTGGTCTACGAGAAAATGGGACTTCTGACCCCCGCAGTAAAGGACAAAGAGAGTGGTTTTCGATATTATACCGCGGACAATATGACGCAAATCTGTTCGATACGCTCCTTGCAATCCCTCGGCCTGTCACTAAAAGAGGTGGCAGAGTATTACTACGACACTGAAAATATCGATCATCATTTACAGCGGCTTTTGACGCTCCGAAACGCTTTGGACAGAAATATTCAGATGCTTCAGGTGCGCTCGGCAAAGCGAGGCGATCTGACCGTACACAGTACGGTCCTCCCCGGACAAGTATGCTTTTGCCGGCAATATCAGTGCGCGGACACCGCTGAAGCGGCCATCCGTTTGCGCGACACCTACATCGCCGCCGCCCGCACAGAGAAGATGTCCATGACGGGAAGAATGTTTACCTTGCGTATGGCGCAGGACCCTGGCATACTGGATCTCATGTGCTGCATCCCCATGGAGTGCAGCTTTGACGGTCCTGAACGGATGGAGTTCGCGGAAACCGCTGCCTTGTGTGTCTATTACCGGGGGCCCTACGAGGGAACCGGAACAGCCGTATGTGCGCTGGCAAAGCATATCCGGGAACACAATATCCAGGTCACAGGGCCGTTCCGATCCATCTATCTGGAGGGGCCGCCCAACCGCGGCGAAAACAGCGCGGATTACATTACGCAGGTCGCTGTGCCTGTCAAAAGCCTGCCTGTCACCGGGGAGCGGAATATACTCGAATTGCCGGGATGCTGACTGTGTCCCTCAGTCAGCAGGCGGCTCACAACCATCAGCGTGTGCGGCGGGTTGAAGTGGTGGCCCCTCTACAGGGGCCGCTGGCACTGGCGCAATGCTCCCTGTTCGACTGGACCTTCAGCGTATATCCCTGGTTTGACGGCATCTATGGGCAATATTTTGTGGCTCTGGTCCTTCTGCTGCTGGGGCTGGGGACTGCCACCGGCTTCAAAACGATATCCCTATGGTAGAAACAGTCTCCCGCCTCAAAACAAGGTGAAGGGCTGTCTGAGCTGTAATGCCTGCCCTGCGTCCAGAAGGGCGCGTTCAAGATAGCAATTGAGCAATTCTCCGGGCACTGAGAACTTCCCTGCCATAATATTTTTTTGAGTGCAATAGAATTGGTTATGCCCATAGCGAAAAGCTATTGACAGGCCAACCTTTCAGATCCTATAATGGATATAAGCTCCCATGAGGAGAAAAACGGCTTCGGCACAATTATGTTGAGGTGAAAAGAGATGAAAAGCATTCGTAAAAAATTACAGTATGCTTGATGGCAACCGTTCTGACTGCATTGATCGCAGTGGGAGCGGCCAGCAGCGCCCTGAGCTACCGGAACACAGTCGCCACCGTAGACCAGATGATGAGTGAGACGGCGGTGTTAGCGGCGCAGCGCATTGAGCAGGAGCTGACCGCCTATAAGAATGTGGCCATGGACACCGGCTGCATTCCGCAGCTGTCAGACGATGAAACACCCTTGGAGGAAAAGCGCGCCATCATCGACGAGCGCGTGTCCATGCACGGCTTCCAGCGCGGCAACATCATCGGCGCCGACGGCATCAGCATTTTCGACGGCAATGACTACTCGGATCGGGAATACGTGAAGCAGGCCATGCAGGGCAATGTCTATGTCTCCGAGCCGCTGGTCAGTAAGATCACCGGGGCGCTGTCCATCATGGTGGCCGCGCCCCTCTATGCGAACGGGAGCCGCGGGGCCGGTATCGTGGGCGTGGTCTACTTTGTGCCCCCGGAGACCTTCCTAAACGATATTGTCTCCTCCATCCAGATCGGGGACAACTGCCGGGCCTACATGATCAACAAGTCCGGCGACACCATTGCCGATATCACGCTGGACACCATCACCACCCAGAACATTGAGCGGGAAGCTCAGAGCGACCCCTCCCTGAAAAGCCGGGCCGAGCTCCACGCGGCCATGCGCCAGGGCAAAACCGGCTTCGGCTCCATCAAGGCGGAGGACGGGCCCCGCTATCTGGCCTACGCCCCCGTGGGCGGAACCGACGGCTGGAGCCTGGCTGTGGCCGCGCCCAAGGCCAACTATCTGGCGAATACATACTTCGGCATCTTCATCAGCGTGCTGGTGGTTGTGGTCTCCATCATCGCGTCCATCGTGGTGGCCCTAAAGCTATCCGGCAACATCAGCGTGCCCATGCGGGCCTGCGCCGAGCGGATGAAGCTGCTGGTGGAGGGTGACCTGAAGTCCCCCGTTCCCCAGGCCACCGGACAAGACGAAACCGCGGAGCTGACCCGCGCCACCGCGGCTATGGTGGCGGGTTTGAACACCATCATTGACGACATTGGCTATCTGCTCAGCGAAATGGCCAACAAAAATTTTGACATCCAGTCTCCCCACCGGGACGCCTATGTGGGCGGGTTCCAGAGCATCCTAATGTCCATGCGCACTCTGAAGCTGGAGCTGAGCGGCACCATGCGGAAGATCGATTCCTCCGCCGGCCAGGTTTCCTCGGCCAGCGGCCAGGTGTCCACCGGCGCTCAGACGCTGAGCCAGGGCTCCATGGAGCAGGCCAGCGCCGTAGAGGAGCTGGCAGCCACCATCAACGACATCTCCGCCAGCGCCAAAAAGACCTCCGCAGCCGCGGAGGAGGCGGGCCGGTTCGTAGGTCTGGCCGGCGCTCAGCTTGGCACCAGCGTGGAGCACGTGAAGGAGCTGAACGCCGCCATGGAGCGCATCTCCAGCTCCTCGGAGGAGATCTCCAAAATCATCGCGGCCATTGAGAATATCGCGTTCCAGACCAATATCCTGGCGCTGAATGCAGCCGTGGAGGCCGCACGCGCAGGTTCCGCCGGAAAAGGCTTTGCGGTGGTGGCCGACGAGGTTCGCAACCTGGCCTCCAAGTCCGACGAGGCCGCCAAGGCCACCAAGGATCTGATCGAGAGCTCCATCATGTCCGTCTCGGAGGGCAGCCAGGCGGTGGATCGGGTCACCGAATCTCTGGAACAAACCAATGAGCTGGCGGGCAATGTATCTGTTCAAATGCATGTGGTGGTGGAGGCCGTGGAGAACCAGACTACCGCGCTGGCCCAGGTCACCGAAGGCATTGAGCAGATCTCCTCCGTCGTGCAGACCAACAGCGCCACCGCCCAGGAGAGCGCCGCCGCCAGCGAGGAGCTGTCCGCCGAGGCAAACACCTTGAAGCAGTTAGTGGATGGGTTTACTCTGGCTGCTGATTGATCAGAGCGTCATCTTTAAATAGCGCACAAGGCACGTCGCCGCAAGCGTCCCATCGCTTGCGGCGGCTTTTTCAAGGTCACCGCTCGCCCATCGCGCTGCCATCGTATTTTGCATTGCTCGCACATCTTCCCAACGGGAAAAGGATGTGGTATGATAGAAAAAATGTCGCTCTAAAGCAGCTTTGCAGTTCGATTTGACGGGGCTGACAAGCATGGCGGAGCCTAAAGGATGCCCTGCCCCATTGGATAGCTTGAAGCAACACGGCATAATACCGCCAGAAAGGACTTCGGGATATGAAAACCTTGAAAATCGCCCTGCTCCAAATTGCGCCCTGCGGCACCCTGGAAGGGAATCTCGAAAAGGGTATCGCCTCCTGCCGAAGGGCAGGCGGGCTGGGCGCCGATATCGCGCTGTTCCCCGAGATGTGGAGCAACGGCTACCGCATTTATGGCCGCCCCGTGGAGCAGTGGAAAGCGGAGGCGATCCCTGCCCACGGCGAATTTGTCAGCGCCTTCGGAGTCCTTGCCAGGGAGCTCCACATGGCCATCGGCGTTACCTTTTTGGAACAGTATAAGGGTGGGCCTCGGAATTCTATGGTTCTATTTGATCGATTTGGGGAACGAAAAATCACCTATGCCAAGGTTCACACCTGTGACTTTGATGTGGAGCGGAACCTGACGCCGGGCGAGGAGTTCTATGTCGCCGCCCTGGACACCGCCTGCGGCGAGGTCAAGGTCGGGGCCATGATCTGCTACGACCGGGAGTTCCCCGAAAGCGCCAGAATCCTGATGCTCAAGGGCGCGGAGCTGATCCTCGTCCCCAACGCCTGCCCCATGGAGATCAACCGCCTCTCCCAGCTGCGGGCCAGGGCCTACGAGAATATGCTGGCCGTCGCCACCTGTAATTATCCCGGCTCGGTACCGGACTGCAACGGCGGCTCCAGCGTCTTTGACGGCGTGGCCTATCTCCCGGAGCTGGAGGGTTCCCGGGACACCTGCATTTTGCAGGCGGAGGAGGCGGAGGGGATCTACCTCGCGGAGCTGGATTTGGAGCGGCTACGGCGTTATCGCGAAAGCGAGGTTCACGGTAATGCATTCCGGCGGCCTCAAAAATATGGGCTTTTGCTTGATGAAAAAGTCGAGCCGCCGTTTATCCGGTTTCATCATGATGCACCCCCACCAACAGGGCGGTTATGACTTGCGTCCTCGTTTGCCGCTGTTTGCCGAATATTGTACTTTCTCCGCTCCTGTGATATGATATCATAGATTGAGCGTCGCCGTTCATAAGCCCATCGACACAAGGAGGGAACCCGCTATGCCATTGATGCTTTCTGCCAGGCACGCTTCCCTGGCCGTCAAGATCCTGCTGCTGCTCCTCGCGGCCGCCCTTTCATTCTTCGTCGTTTCAGCAAAGCTTCCGGAGTCCAGATTTGTCAAGGAGTCGCTTGCGTCTGTGGAGGACAGCAGCAATACCGTGATGAAATTCTCGGCGGCTACCCTCTCCACCTCCCTGGCAATTTCCGCGCTGCCGGATGACTTCGCAACGCCTTTGGCGGACAACCTGGCGGATATGAACACCTATTTTGTGGCCATCCTCGTGGTTCTGTTTCTGGAGAAGATCCTGATCCGGTATGGAATCAAGGCGGCGTTTATGATCCTCATCCCCTTGGCCTGCTCTGTCGGAATCCTGTTCGTCGCCACCAAAAGGGACATTCTGAAAAGTCTGGCCATCCGGCTGTGCATTCTCGGCCTGGCGGTGGCTTTTGTGGTTCCGTGCAGCACCCACCTGACCGACATCGTCGCCTCCGACCTCACGGCATATGTCAATGATACGATTGAGGAGACGGAGGATGGTTCAGACAAGCTGAATGAAGCCATGGACGGCGGCGCGGAGGACAAAACCATATTTGAAAAGCTGTCCGACCTGTTTCAGACTGCCATCAACGGCATCGCCGATCTGCTGCTCCATTTCCAGAACACCATTCGCAGGTGCATGAATTCAATTGCCATCCTGATCTTGACCAACTGCCTCATGCCGTTGCTCACGTTTTTCATCCTCAAATGGATGCTGGGAGAGCTGTTCCAGATCGCGATCCCCCTGCCGCCCATCCGGCCCGGGAAACGGCGCCGCGGCGCCGAGCCGGACTCCCAGTCCAAATCCGACTCCGAGCTCGTCTCTATGGGGGAGAAACGGCCATGAAACACAGACAGGAAGTTTTGAACATTGCCGCCGTGGTGCTTTTCGTGCTGCTCATCGCCGTCATCGTCTGGGGCTGCGTCCATGGCGGCGGCCCCTCCCACGCGCCGGTTTCGGACGGCATTGAGCAGATCGATCTGGACACCATCTATCTTCCGTCCAGCGGTGTGGAGGTCAATTTCTCCGACGTCATCCTCTCCGGCCAAAACGAGACCAGAAAGCTGATCGTCAGCACGCAAAGCGGCACGGTCACCACCAGGCTGACCGACCGCCTCATCCAGCAGCTCGACTTTGACTTCCTGAAAAAGACGCAGGATGTGTCCTACACCGGAACGGGCTATTTTGTCGTGGATCTGGACAAGCTGTCCCCGTCCGACGTGGTACAGGACAGGGACAAGAAAACGGTTACGCTCCAAATCGGCCACGCCTATTTGCAGGCGATCGAGATTGATCCAAACAACATCATCATCGACGAGGTCAAGGAGAGCCTGCTGGCGTGGGGAGATATCAGGCTGACCGTGGCCGACTACAGCGCCATTGAGCGGGATCTGCGCGCCCGGCTGGAGGAGCAGTTTGACACCGCGGCCAACGGACAGGCCGCGGACGAGCTGGCTCTCAGGATGGTAAAGGAGGTCTATGAGCCGGTTGTCAAAACCATCGACCGCCGCTATCGTGTTATTGTCCAGTTTAAATAGCCCGTTCAGCTGTTGAGGGGCCGCTTCTTGGGAGCGGCCCCTGTCATTCCGGAATCCGTCCGCGCACGGCCTGCCCAAAGGCCGACGGCAAATCTGATACCCCAAGAGGTGCGTGTTTATGGTATTCAGCAGCATCCTGTTCCTGCTCTTTTTCCTCCCCGCCCTGCTTCTGCTCTATTTCTGCGTCCCCAAGCGGTTCCGGGCGGCGCGGAATTTCGTCCTGCTGGCCTTCAGCCTGTTCTTCTACCTGTGCGGCGGGGTCAATTATATGCCCGTGCTCCTCTCCTCCATCGCGGTCAACTACCTGTGCGGCCTGCTGGCGGCTCAGGGGCGGCCCAGGGCTATCCGTCGGATAGGGCTGTGGAGCGCCTGCGCCTTCGGGCTGGGGATGCTGGCCTGGTTCAAGTACGCCGGCTTTTTCGCGGAAAACCTCAACGCTCTGGGGGCTCAGCTCCCCGTCCCCCAGATTGTGCTGCCCATCGGCATCTCCTTTTTCACCTTCCAGGGGCTGAGCTACGTCATCGACGTGTACCGGGGAAACGCCGCTTGCCAGCGCAACCCCCTCTATGTGGCGCTGTACGTGGCCCTGTTCCCCCAGTTGGTGGCGGGGCCCATCGTGCGCTACTCCACCGTGGAGCGGGAGATCACCCTCCGAAGCGAGAATCTGTCCGAGTTCTCTCAGGGCGTGGTGCGCTTCCTGTTCGGCCTGGGCAAGAAGATGCTGCTGGCCAACGTCATGGGGGAGATCGCGGACGCCGCGTTCACCACGCCCCCAATCTGGCTCTCCGCCTCCCACGCCTGGGTGGGGGCCGTCGCCTATACCTTCCAGATCTATTTCGACTTTTCCGCCTACTCGGACATGGCCATCGGCCTGGGGCGGATGTTCGGTTTCCATTTTGAGGAGAATTTCAACTACCCCTATATCTCCAAGTCGGTGGGCGAGTTCTGGCGGCGGTGGCACATCTCCCTGTCCACCTGGTTCCGGGACTACGTCTATATCCCCCTGGGGGGCAGCCGCTGCTCCCGGGGGCGGAACATCTTCAACCTGGCGGTGGTGTGGCTGCTCACCGGGTTCTGGCACGGGGCCAGCTGGACGTTTGTGCTCTGGGGTGGGTGGTTCCTGCTGCTGCTTCTGGGAGAGAAATTCCTGTGGGGCAAAGCCCTGGATCGCCTCCCCGTCCCCCTCCGCCACATCTACACGATGCTGGCAGTGATCCTCAGCTGGGTGCTGTTCCGCGCCCCCGACCTGCCCGCCGCCTTTAGCTACCTCGCCGCCATGTTCGGCCTGGGCGCCGGGGCGAGGGACGGTCAGGCAGTCTACCTGCTGCTGGAATACTGGCCGGAGTGGATCGCCTGTGTCCTGGCGGCCATGCCGGTGAAGGGCTGGCTCCAGGACAGGCTGGCGGGGCGGGAGGCCCTCCCCGCCGCCCTGGCCCGGGAATGGGCCCCCAAGCTGGCGGCGCTGGCCCTGCTGGGGCTGTCCTACCTGAAGCTGGCCACCGGCAGCTTCAACCCCTTCATCTACTTCCAATTCTGAGAAAGGCGGGACAGTATGAAACGGATCTCCGAGCTTTTTATGACCGTCTGCTTCCTGGGCTTTCTGGCGGCGGCACTGTTGTTTACTGTGGGCCGGGAGCCAGAAAAGGTTTCCTTCTTTGAGAACCGAACCCTGGCAGCCTTTCCCGCACTCACCCGGGAGTCGGCGGGGGACGGCAGCTACACCACACAGCTGGAACGGTATCTGGACGATCACGCCGCCCTGCGCAACACCCTGCTAAAGGTCAAGACCCAGGCCGACCTGCTGCTCCACCGCCCGGTGGTGAACGATATCGTACTCACCGAGGATCGCCTGCTGCCCTATCTGCCCGTGGGCCGGGAGATTGTGGATTCAGCCACTGTAAAACGGTGGTCGGCCAATATGGCGGAGAACTTGAAGGGCATCCAGGACACGGCGGCAGAGTATGGCGGCTATTTCTGCTATGTGGCAGTCCCCTGCCAGTACGCCTACTTTGAGGATGACTACCCCTGGTATCTCTACAACCGAGGGGACTACAGCCAGGACATGGTAACCAGTATGGGACAGGCCCTGGCGGAGCGGGACGTCCCTTTCCTGGATATCCGGGCGGAATTCGACGCCATGGGCCATCCGGACGGCTTCGGCTCCAGGGTGGACAACCACTACACCATGGAAGGGGCCTTTGAGACCTACCGCCTGGTGATGGAGAAGGTGGCAGCGGAGTCCGGCTTTGCCTTTCCCATACTCAGCCGGTCAGACGTGACCTTCCAGACCCTGCCCAACGAATATATGGGCTCCCGGGAGCGCAAGCTGCTGAATCTGGTGACAAAGGAGGAGTCCCTGTCCATTCTGCGCCCGGTGGAGGAGGTGCCCTTCACCCGGACGGACAACGGCAACCCCTCCCCAGCGGAGATCTACCAGTTGCCCGCCTCGGAGGACGATTTGGTGACCTACAACCTGTATATGGGGGGAGACTGGCCCCGCACCGTCATCGACACCCACCGGGACGAGCTGCCCAGCATCCTGATCTACGGGGACAGCTTCACCAACGCCATGGAGTGCGTGACCTACCTCAGCTTCAACGAGATGCACTCCCTGGATCTGCGCTACTACAAGGAGATGAGCCTCCGGGACTATATCCGGACGGTGCAGCCCGACATCGTGGTGTGTATCCGGGACTATGAGGCGCTGCCGTACCTGGCCAACAACGGCGGGGCGGACTGATGAAAAGGTACTTGAACCAGCACACCGCAGGGCGTTGCGCACAGCGCCAGCTCCATGTTGAAAAGCCCCCGCCGGCATCAGATGCCGGCGGGGGCTTTTGTGAAAACAGAGCCGTTATTCAATGGCGATGAAATTGCTCTGAGGCAGTTCCTTCTGCTTTGCCTTGGGCATGGTCAGCCTCAGGATACCATCCTCAAACTTGGCGGAAATGTCCTCCTGCCGCAGATCGCCCACATAGAAGCTGCGGCTACAGGTACCCGCGTACCGCTCCCGGCGGATGTAGCGGCCCTGCTGATCCTGCTCGTCCTTATCCAGCCCCTTGGACGCAGTGATGGTGAGGTTACCATCCTTCAGCTCCACCTGGATCTCGTCCTTTTTAAAGCCGGGCAGGTCAATATCCACCTCGTAGTTATCCCCCACCTCCCGGACGTCCGTCTTCATGATGTTCCGGGCGTGCTTACCATACAGCTGATCTTGGCCATTGTGGAGCGCGGGCATCCGCATCAGGTCGAACGGGTCGGAAAAGAACTCGTCAAACAGATTTTCACCAAAAATACTGGGCAACATATCAATTCCTCCAATCAAATTGTGGCAGGAGCGGCGCCTTACGGCCCCTCCTCTGTCTTATGACTGTAGCATACACCACAAAATTAGCACTGTCAAGCGGAGAGTGCTAATGTTTACAAAGGAACCGATGTTTGTTCACAAAATACGCGATTTCTCAAAACAAAGCCTGCCCCGACGGCCGAACGGCCGCCTGTCAGAGCAGGTTCCCATCGGGATTTACTTTGCTCCGTCGCAAGGGACCGTCCCGTTGGGTGGCACAGTTATTTGCCACCTTGGTCGGCCACAGTGCCTTCCAGCCCCCGCCTCAGCCTGAACACGGGGGCAGCTTGCGCCAGAACGTCCACAATTTTCCTATCAAAAATCAGGGTGCCTGACAATACCTTTTCCACGAAAAGCGGGAAAACCACCTGAGTAGCAGGGTGGGCAGCAAAACGCAGCGGCACCTACACCCCTCAGATCTCAATGGGCTTGCAAAGCCTGAACCTGCTCCGATTCGCCTCAATCACCCCCTGCCTGCGCAGCTTTCCGATCTCCACCGATAGACCGCTCCGATCCACCTCCAGATAATCGGCCAGCTCCTGGCGGTCGTAGGGGATCTCGAACTCCAAGCTGCCCTGCCGCTTGGCCTGGAGCATCAGATAGGTCATCAGTTTCTCCCGGGTGGTGCGCTTGGAGGTGACCTCAATTTTCTGGTGAAACACCAGATTCTTGGCTGCGACAATCCGAAGCAGATTCCATATCATCTGCTGGTGAAACTGGCACTGGCTGCCGCTCGGCTCGGTGATCTGCTGGCAGTCAATGAGCATCACCCGGGCGGCCTCTGCCGCTGCCACCGTCACTGGAGCCTCTTTCACCCCCGCGCAGGCGAAGGATTCCCCGAACAGCTCCCCCGGGACAAGATGGGCCAGAATGCTCCGGTTCCCAAAAAAATCCGTCCGTAGGATTTGAAGTCTGCCGGTCAGGACAATTCCCACGAAATTTGCCGGATCCCCCTCGCTGAGCACCGCTTCGCCCCTGGTCAGGGAGAAAACCCTGGCCCGCAGGCAGTCCAGGGCGGTCCCAAGCTTCTGCCGATCAATGCCCTGGAACAAGGGGCAGGCGGATAGAATGTCAAAATATTCTCTCATCGCCGAACTCCTTTGTTGAAATTTCAACATACAAACCCTGCACATCGTACTATACTGACGCAAGAAAGTCAACAGGGACTTCCCAACAAGGTTGACCGGAGAAAGGAAGCGTATTACTATGATCCGCAAAATCATCCAGATTGACCGCGAAACATGCAACGGCTGCGGGGCCTGCGTTGCAGCCTGCCACGAGGGCGCCATTGAGATGGTGGACGGCAAGGCCAAGCTCACCCGGGAGGACTACTGCGACGGACTGGGCGACTGTCTGCCCGCCTGCCCCACGGGGGCCATCACCTTCGAGGAGCGGGAGGCCCCGGCCTACGACGAGGCGGCGGTGCTGGCGGCCAAGCAGGAGCAGGCACCCCTGCCCTGCGGCTGCCCGGGAAGCCAGGCCAAGGCCCTCCATCGGGAGCCCTGCGCCGCCCCCGCCGCCCAGGCGTCCGCCCCCAGCCAGCTGTCCCAGTGGCCGGTGCAGATCAAGCTGATGCCGGTAAAAACCCCCTATCTGGATGGGGCAAAACTGCTGGTGGCCGCCGACTGCACCGCCTATGCCTACGGCAATTTTCATAATGAGTTCATCCGCGGCCATGTGACCCTCATCGGCTGCCCCAAGCTGGACGAGGGAGACTACGCCGAGAAGCTGACGCAGATCCTGGCCGGCAACGACATCAAGAGTGTGACCGTAATACGCATGGAGGTTCCCTGCTGCGGCGGGATCGAAAACGCGGTGAAGCGGGCCCTACAGGCCAGCGGAAAGTTTATCCCGTGGAATGTGGTGACGATTTCCACGGACGGCAGAATTCTGGACAAATAGCAGCAAGCAGCAGCCCGCGGCGTCAACTGCTCCGACGCCGCGGGCGCTGTGCAATATTCCTTTATGCGGCCCAAGGACCCAGGCAGATCCCACTTTTCCCCGGCCTGTGGCAAGATGCGCAAATCCAGCGGATGGTTACGCAATGTCCTTCCTTCCGTACCACCACAGGCCCGCCCCTGCGCCCAACGCCCCCAGGGCGCACCCCGCCAGCATGGGGCCCGCCAGGGCTTCGCCGTCCAGCACCCGTCCGGCGTCGGCGTAGTAGTAGGGCGTGACGAAGCGCAGCCAGTCCAGGCCGCCGTCCAGGTTGATGAGGATGCCTGTAAAGTAGAGCAGCGCTGCCAGCCCCATGGCCAGCCCCAGCCCGCCCCGGCGCAAAAAGGCGGACAGGCCGAAACACAGCGCGCCGATCTCCAGCTGCATCAGCAGAAGGGCCCCGTGATAGCGCAGCAGGCCGCCCCAGTCCGCCTCCTCGCCGATGATCAGGATGCCCCCCGCGCCGCAGCCAAAGCACAGCACATTCAGGCCGACTATCAGTACCGCCAGCGCCGCCAGCTTTTCCAGGCAGACCCGCAGGCGGCTGACCGGGTGGGTGAGCAGGAATTCCGCCGTATGGCCGCCCTCCTCTCCCGCCAGCAGCCCCATGGCGGTGAGGGCGGCGTAGAACGCCCCGCCCAGCCCCAGGATATTCCCGCACTCCGTGCCGTAAAACCCCATGATCGATCCAAATTGTAGCTTATCCAGCCCAAAAGCGGCGGAGAAGTCCCCCATCCCGGCGAACAGGGCGGACACATCCTCCATGGATCCGGCTATGGACGGATACAGCCCCACGCATACCGCCATCAGGCCGCCTATGACGGCACACCACACCAAAAAGCCCACCAGGCCCGTGCGCAGCTCCTTTTTGAAGATGATCACGCCCCTGTCCTCCCTTCGTAGTAGTCGAAGAACCTGTTTTCGATGTCCAGCTCCGCCGTGGTTCCCTCTACCACCAGCTGGCCCTCCCGGAGGATGGCGGCCCGGTCGCAGTACCGCTGCACCTCATAGAGCACATGGGAGGACAGGAACACCGTGGCTCCCCCCTTCCGCCGCTCCTCCAGCTCCCCCCAAAAGGCCCGCTGCACCAGGGGATCCAGCCCGCTGGTGGGCTCGTCCAGGACATACAGCCGGGGCCGGTGCTGCATGGCGCATACGATGGACACCTTCTTGCGGTTGCCCAGGCTCAGCTCCCGGATACGTTTGCGGGCGTCCAGCTCCAGCGCCTCGCACAGGGCGGCGGCCTGCGCCTGGCAGTCCAGCCCGCGCAGGGCGGCGGACAGGCGGATCACCTCGCTGACCCGCATATCCGGGTAAAACATGGCCTCGGAGGGCATATAGCCCACCTGGGCCAGAATTTTTTCCCGTTCCCGAACGCAGTCCAGCCCCAGCACCCTGGCCGAGCCGGCGGTGGGGGCCAGCAGCCCCAACAGGGTGCGGATGGTGGTGGACTTGCCCGCCCCGTTGGGGCCAATGAAGCCGAAGCAGCTCCCCTCCGGAACATGGAGGGTCAGCTCCGTCACCCCCCGGGCCCTGCCGTAGCTCTTGGTGAGACGGTCAATTTGGATCATAGGTATTCCTCCTTATAGAGATTCTGCCTCAGCATCTGCGCGTACTTCTGGTACTCCAAAAACAGCGTCTCGATTTCCTCCGCCGTGTAGGCCCCCGTCTCCGCCAGCATCCCCTCGGCGGACAGGGTGAGCAGCCGCACCACCGCGCGGGGATCCACCCCGTCCTTGAACTTGTAAAGATCCGCCCGGGCAAGAAAGCTGTCGGTGGTCTGAGCCAGCACATCGTCCAGCTTTTTCCGCAGCTTGGGGGTGAGCACGCTGTCCCGCTCGTAGTAGGCCCGCATGACGAAGCGGAACAGCCCCGGGTGGCGGCGTACCATGTCCATCTTCACCTTCTGACCCTTTTCCAGAATCAGAAAAAAATCCGTCTCCTTAAAATAGGTGTTCTTCAAAATGTGCCGGTTGAAAATCTCCACGCACTCGTCGATGGCATACTGGAACAGGTAAAGGTACATCTCCCGCTTATCCTTGAAGTAGTGGAACAGCAGGCCCTTGGACACCCCCGCCCGTTTTGCGATGGAGTCCGCCGACGTCTTTTTGAAGCTGCCCCCGCCGAACTCCACCATGGCGCTGTTCCGGATGAGATCCTGCCGCTCCTGGGGGAGCTTGAAAAACTTCTGATTCATAGCCCGTCCTCCTCTCCTCCCCTACCATACCGCCGTTGACCAAATCGGTCAAGACCCCCCACGGCATTTTTCCCAGGCGCCGGAAACCGCCCCGCTCCCCTTGCCAAGCGGCGGAACATGGGCTATACTGAATGGGACAGGCGGAGCCAATCCGCCAAAGCGGGGGGGAATACCGATGATTCGTATGATTGCGCTGGATAGGGACAGTGACAACATCTGGCCATGCTCCGGGCGGTGGGCTACCCGGTAGCCATGGGGGACGCCTCCCGGAAGTCGAAAGAGGCGGCCTCCTCTGTCAAATCAACTGGCCGAGTACCTGCGATGATGAAAAGAATCGTAAGGACAAGGTCTATGTTCAGTGGCGAAAGGAGAACAGTGCCATGAAGATGCCGCCAGCAATTGACGCTGCTTTCTTTGCTCCCTGCGGGATGAACTGCATAGTTTGCTATAAGCATTGCTATGTGAAAAAGCCTTGTGCCGGTTGCCTTCCAGGTGATGATGGCAAACCAGAGCATTGCCGTAAGTGTAAGATTAAAGATTGTATTGCAGAAAAGAACCTAACCTATTGTTTTATGTGTGATTCTTTTCCTTGTAAATTGATTAAAAACTTGGACAAGAGTTATAAACAGCGTTATGGCGCAAGCCTTGTGGAAAATAGTCTTTTTGTGAAAGAGCATGGCCTCACCATTTTTATGGAACAACAACTTGAAAAGTACACCTGTCCAGGTTGCGGCGGTATTGTCTCAATTCACGATGCGGAGTGCAGTGAGTGCCAAGCCAAAATATAGAAAAAGGGCAAGCAAAAACGCCCTGCTGAACTTGTCGTTCAACAGGGCGGTTCGCTTGCCCTTTGCAATCATTCTCTTTGACGGTCATTCCCACTCGTTGCTGGGTATCGTATTCTAACAGATTTTGCTTTGGAAATATGATACCCTTTTCTTTTGATTATTTGATATATCCATATTATCCAGCCTATACGATGGGCTGTTATCAAATT
>JAETOP010000181.1 GCA_021771675.1 Oscillospiraceae bacterium
CTGTCCGCAATGGTGTCCATATAGTACACACCGGAGGAGCACAGCAGCAAATTCATGGCCACGCAGGTGATGCCGATGAGCAGGACGGACATCAGCGTGATGCGCCACTGCAGGGAAAGCCGCTTCATTCCTCCTCGCCTCCCATCAGATAGCCCTCGCCGATGCGGTTGCGGATGGGGTCATAGCCCAGCACGGCGCGGAGCTTTTTGCGCAGGGCGGAGATGTGGACGCGAATGGAATTGCTGAAGCTGTCCACGCTATTGTCCCAAACGTGATCCATCAGCTCCTCCTGACTTACTGGCCTTCCTTGATGCACCATCAGGTATTCCAAGATTCCCGTTTCCTTCCGGGTGAGCGTCAGCGTCTGCCCGTTGGCGGTGGCGGTACGGGAGCGGGTGTCAAAGGTCAGGCCTCCGCAGCTTAGCAGCACATCCTGCTGGGTGAACTGCCGCAATGTCAGGCTGCGGATGCGGGCCTCCAGCTCCGCCAAGTGGAAGGGCTTCGCCAGATAGTCGTTCGCCCCGGCATCCAGCCCCTGCACCTTGTCCTCCACTTCGCTGCGGGCGGAGAGAATCAGCACCCGCGTCTCCCGGTCGGTCTGCCGCAGGGTGCGCAGCACCGTCATGCCGTCCTTTTTCGGCAGATTCAGATCAAGAAGCACCAGATCGTATCGTTCCACGCCCAAAAGCGCCAGCGCCTTTTCCCCGTCATAGCAGTAGTCCACGCTGTAGGCCAGACGCCGCAGGCTGCGGACGATGGTCTCGCACAGGGCGCGTTCATCTTCAATTACTAAAAGGTGCATGAGAGCCCTCCTTTTTATTTCTTCGTTTTTGTGTTGCTTTCATTATAGCAAAAACAGATAAGGTTTGCGTTAAGTTTTCGTTCTTAACAGAGACTTTAACTCTCCCGCGCTATGATGGGGGCAGAAAATCGGAAAGGGTGATGAAAAATGAGCTGCGGGAAAAAGGCCGCGGCGCAGATCGTGCTGCTGATGGCCGGAGCCGCCATGCTGTGCTTCGGTGTCTGGCGGGGCGAGGCGGCGACAGTGCTGAGCAAAGCAATCAAATTATGTCTGGAGTGTGTGGGCATTGGGTAAAAAGTTTTCAGGCGTTTCACAGACCATGTCCCGCTTCCGGGGCTGGATTCAGGCGGGGGCGACGCTGCTGACCAACCTGCATCTGCCGAACTTTCTCAAGGGCGGACTGTATCAGGGGGCGGGGAAGTCCGTCTGCGTGCCGGGGCTGAACTGCTATTCCTGCCCGGCAGCCTCCGGTGCCTGTCCCATCGGTGCGTTTCAGGCGGCGGTAGGCTCGTCAAAGTTCAGTTTCTCCTATTATATCACAGGCTTTCTCATTTTGCTGGGAGTCCTGCTGGGACGCTTTATCTGCGGCTTTCTATGCCCCTTTGGCTGGTTTCAGGAGCTGCTGCACAAAATCCCCACGAAGAAGCTTTCCACAAAGAGGCTGAAGCCGCTGACATACCTCAAGTACGCCGTTCTGCTGGTGATGGTCGTTCTTCTACCGGCGTTCCTTGTGAACGATGTGGGCATGGGAGACCCCTTCTTCTGCAAGTACCTCTGCCCCCAGGGTGTGCTGGAGGGAGCCATCCCGCTGTCCCTTGCCAATGCCGGCATCCGGGCGGCGCTGGGCAAGCTGTTTACATGGAAATTCAGCATCCTGCTGTCGGTGATCGCACTGAGCGTACTGTTCTACCGACCGTTCTGCAAGTGGCTCTGCCCGCTGGGCGCGTTCTATGCGCTGTTCAACCGGGTGTCCCTCTTCCAGATGAAGGTGGACAAGAGTAAGTGCGTCTCCTGTGGGAAATGCGCCAGAGCCTGCAAGATGGATGTGGATGTGACGAAAACGCCCAACCATACCGAGTGCATCCGCTGCGGAATGTGCGTCCGCGCCTGTCCGACGAAAGCAGTGTGCTTCCGTTACGGCTTCGGAGACGGTAAAGATAAGGCAAAAGCAGCGGAAACGCTACAGACAAACAACAATAACAGGGAGGAATAAAACGAATGAAGATGAATAGGACGAATACTGCCGGCAGAATTCTGACGCTGCTGCTTACTGCACTGATGGTTCTCTCTCTGGCAGCCTGCGGCACAAAGGGCGGAGACAAAATGGACGGAATGAGCAGCGAACCGAAGAATGCCGAGGAAGCGGTTGCCATGCACAAGGAGCTGATGGCGCAGGAAAATGCCATTCTCTCGGAGGACACAGCGCTTTGGGAAAAGGTTTTCATGGCGGCCGACAAGGGCATGACCATGCAGGAGGACGGCAAAAACTATGGTGAGTTCTTGTTGGACACCATCGAAGGTTCCAAAGATCAGTTTACGGAGGATGAGCTGAAGCTGCTCAAGGAGGCGGCGGAGAAGATCCGCGAGATTGAAAACAAGCTGACCATGATTGAGAAAAAGTACCCCGAGGCGGTACAGCAATCTACGGATGGCGCTATGAGCATGCCCGCGGGCAGCGACATGACCACGCCGCCTGATGACGGCAGCATGCAGAAATTCCCCGCCTTTGAGGGGAAAGACCTGGATGGCAACACGGTGAAGAGCGACGAGCTGTTCTCCGCCAACGCTGTCACCGTGGTGAATTTCTGGTTCACCACCTGCAATCCCTGCGTGGGTGAGCTTTCCGAGCTGGACGCACTGAACAAGGAGCTTGCGAAGAAGGGCGGCGCACTCATCGGTGTCAACACCTTCACATTGGATGGCGATGAAGCGGCAATTTCCGAAGCAAAAGATGTACTGGCCAAGAAAGGCGTGACCTACCAGAATGTGTATTTCGCTTCCGACGGCGAGGCGGGAAAGTTCACTACAAACATTTTTGCCTACCCCACCACCTATGTGGTTGACCGCAACGGCAATATCGTGGGTGACCCCATCGTAGG
>JAETOP010000035.1 GCA_021771675.1 Oscillospiraceae bacterium
GTCCCAACCTCCCGGGAAAGAGGCAGACAAGGGGAATAAGCCCCCATCATGCACATTGATAATGTGATGTTCTTGATTTTGTCGAATATCGCTTACACAAAATTTTCTGAGGGGCCAACGTCTCTGAGTTCTGCTGGGTTATCCATATTCTTTGGCATATTCCTTCGCTGCGATCTGTTAAGTGGGAGCTTTTTGATGTCATCGAAAATTTCATCTAACTTTATGCTCTGCCCCTTCGGAACCTTTCGAATAATTTTGCATAACAGATAAGCCTGTCCAACAAAGTTCTCTTGTCCGCATCTGAAGTAGCTTTCATCGAGATATGCAACCAAAGGATGCAGTCCGTCTTCAAATTCAAATACGCAAGCGATTTCTTTTCCAGACTTCATTTGTCCTAATGCCGAAAATCCCTGGATGGCTTCGTTGGTTTTTTTGTCCAAAATCTGTTGATCGGTAAAAGATTCCAAAACCGTAGCCAGTTCTGCAATTTTCTTTACACTGTCAGTTAATTCTTTCATTTTTGAGAAACGGGCAGTAACCAAAACTTCAAGGAAATCATCCCGATACAAGCCGATGTAGTCCGCATCGGTAAGAAACTCAAAGTACTTCAATCCTTCGTCATCCGATCGAAGATATTTATAGACTTTTTCAAACTTTGCGGCGTCACTAATATGCACAGATCTTTTGATTTCTTCGGATCGCTTTCCAGTGTGCGAACCGTTCCCCGATATGACACTAATCGTTCCCTTTCTACCCAAAGTGTTTTCACTGCTGGTCGCAATCTCCTGTGATTCTTCATCGTATATGTAGCCGTCAATTGCTGCAACATAATCCTCGAGTACCTTTGTATTCAAATAAAGGAAATTTCTAAGTTTCATTGTTATTTACCTCACCTTAAAAGTTCCTTCTGAAGCCACTTTGTCTCATCAGGTGTAATTACGAGAATGTCAACTGAACCACCTACAGTTTCAACTACATTTTTGAAACGCATTGTTTGTATCGTAGTTTCTACAGCGTAGCGAGCAAAATCAATTGCATCCTGTAAGGTAAAATACCCCCAAAGGATATCTTCAAAAGGAAGATCAAGATAATTGTTATCGGTAGTCTTGATTGCAACATTCTGTATTAACCGTGTAAGGGTATAGGTTTCACCATCCCAAAAGGCTCCTTGGCTATCAGTGTTAATTTGATCAATACTTTTTTCCTTAACACGTACCTTATACAGCAACTGCTGTTTCCCAGACTCTGTTTTATCATATCCTGCTACGATGAAGTGAGTATCTGGTACTAGTGGAAGTTCATTAAAATAGTCAATAATTACTTGCGGAATAGAGGATACAGGACAATCATCACCAATTCGTGATCGTATCATATCTTGTATAAAACCTGTTATCGGCTTTCCTAGCAAAGATGCATCGCCACAAGTTGATATACCAGCTCCATTAGGACAGGGAAATGTTTTGTCAGTAGAGTTTGTAGTGTGTATGCCTATGCGTTGAATGATTGTATCGCCACAAGTTTGTGTATTTGTATAGGTTGTACGGCGGTCACTTGCAAGGACAATACCTTCATTCACATGAACAGCAATTAAGAATGACATCTTTGCACCTCTTCTCTCTGTCTTAACAAAGTGATTTTACAACACCGCTATTAATGCATTCATTGTGCCGTCAAAATTACCTCTTATTTCACATTCCCACAGCACAATGACTTTCCAGCCGTCAGCCTCAAGTGCCTGAATATGCTCTTGATCTCGTTGCTTTGTTTGCTCTATCTTGGGTCCCCAATATGCTTTATTGGATTGGCTGGCATGAGCATAATGACTGCCGCAATCATGCCCATGCCAATAGCATCCATGAATGAAGATAGCAATTTTCTTTCTGGTGAATACAATATCCGGTTTTCCGGGCAGCGCCTTGTAATTCACACGGTAGCGGTATCCCATAGAAAACAGCTTGCGGCGCACCAAAAGTTCAATACTGGTATCTTTGCTTTTGATGTGCGACATGATCTCACTACGGCGGACAGAGGAAACAGAATCAGCCATTACACAGACAAATCCAGTGGGAGATCGGAAATATCCTTCAGCCGCTTGCCCTGCACCAAGGTTTCCAGCGTTTCCACCGCATCCTCAGAACCAGCCTCTTTAACTGCTCGAATCAGTTCATAGAGTGCAAAGTGATATACGCAGTCAATATCGCCAGTGCCGAGCGCAAGAGATGCCAAGCGATTCGGCATAGGCTCAGCCGTCACAACAACGATGTGCGGCAAATGTCCCTTTCGGTTGCGGATCAGGTTCAATGCCTCTGTGCGGCTGTTCTGTGCGCGGTCGCTGCGCATCGTGTACTTTGCAGAAACACTCGCATGAAGAATGGGCTTGCCGCCGTTAGACTTCCGAATATCAGCCATCTTGCAGATTTCGTCATCAACAATGGGCTGGGCGGCATTGATCTCGCTGTCCTCATAGAGATCGCGGTAAACAACAACGTCAGGTGCAACGAGGTAATCATTCCCGAGTGCAGCAGCCAACTGTGCGTTCTGTGTCGTAAGCGCATTTAAGTAAGCAAGATGCTCGTACTGCGCAAAATCGCTTGTTTTCAGTTTGTTGTTATTGCCGAGCTGAAGAATTGTCCAGTTTCCGGGACGGAGGTTCTGCAAATAGGGAAAGGTTTCACGCAGGAACTCCATTGTCAGCGTTTCAAATTGCTTTCCGAGAGTCTGCCCGGAAATTTTGTCAACCGTGGAGACAGCATGATGCTGTTCCTCCACAAGAATGTCAACGATCCTCCGCGCAATCGCCTTTGAGCCGCGGCTGCTGGTGTCTGCATTGGATGCGACACCTGCCGTGGTCAACGTCAGTGTGTTGGTTTCAAACAACTGCTTGTGAAAGTGGAATCTCGCGTTTGCTATCAATGCATCCATGCTCCAAACACTCCTTTATTTTTTCTCCAACTGCCCGGGCAACCGGGGGCGGGAATGCATTTCCAATCATCCTACAGGCTACGGTTTTCCGGTTTCCGAATGTCCATGTATCGGGGAAACCTTGAATCCGTGCCATCATTCGGCTTGTCAAGCGGGGCATACCCTCAAATCCGGGGGCGGGTGCTTCGTTTGCAATTCCTCGACCATCTACGCCCAACTCTGCCCATGCATTACGGGCGCGTGTGGGACCAAGGTCAGGACCACCGTGCTTCTTGGAGCCGCCTACAAGGGTCGGAGCGATCCGGTTTGCATTAGATGCCCACTGCTTCGCACCTTCCCATCCGTTCTGCGCCATCAAATCACGGAGCGTATCACCAACAGTGGGGGCGATGTCTGGTTGTTCATCAGGATAGGCAAATGCTCCAATCTGATCCTTCCGAATGCCGATGATAACCACTCTGGGACGTAGCTGCGGAACACCATAATCAGAGGCGTTCAAGAGCTTGATATGGGTTACATAGCCGAGCTTTTGAATCGATGTAAAAATGTGGTCGCGGTATTCATCAAAGCCCGGATCAAGAAAGCCACGGACATTTTCAAGCATGACAGCACGCGGTTGAATTTCTTTGATAAGCCGAATGGCCTCCGGGAAAAGGTCTCTTTCGTCGTCCTGACCGAGTTGCTTTCCTGCAACGGAGAAAGGCGGGCAAGGAACGCCGCCAGCCAGCAGATCGACGCCGTGGTATGGGCGTCCGTCAAAATCGTGAACATCTGCACAAATGACGTTCCACTCCGGGCGATTCTGCTTTAATACCTTGCAATAATCTTCTTCATACTCGACAAGCGCAACATGGACAAAACCCGCCATTGCAAGCCCCAAAGCCTGTCCACCAGCGCCAGCGCATATTTCAACACAAGTCAACGGTTGCTGCATTTTCTTTTCACTCCTGCGTAGTTCGATTGAAATCATGACTGTTCTGTATCTCCTTCATCAATGAACTCCATGATGTCTCCTACATCACATTTGAGCGTCAAGCAAATCTTATGCAGGCTTTCCATAGAGACAAATTCGTTTTTTCCCATCTTGGCAAGCACATTGAAGCTGATACCGGATGCGTCTTTCAAATCTGTCCGGTTCATTTTCTTATCGATCAACAGCTTCCAGAGCTTATCGTAGGAAATAGGCATTGCAATTCTCCGTTCCAAATTTAAACTGATTGTATTATAGCACAAAACGACGATATTCGCAAGATAATCTCCCCAGAACGTGAGATGTTCTCTGCAAAGAAAAAGCCGTCCACAGGAGCTTGATTGCTCCTGCGGGCGGCTGTGGCTGATATGGGCTTATACTCGCCCTTTCAATCCATTCTTCTTGGCAAGCTCACTTGCCGCCTGTCGGCGCTCGTCGGAATACGGCGCAGTCAAGCAAACGGCAAAGCGGCTGCGGTCGATCTCGAAGGTCAGCCCGCCCTGTTCGTCATCGTCGGTCTGCCTGCATAGGTCGGGATACGTTGCCGCGTATTTTGCCAGCCGCTTTTTGAGCGCGGTATTATGCGTTTGAATTTCAACGTTTTTGCTGGTTTCGTCAAAATAAATGCAGGTCGTTTTCTGCCGTTTGGTCAGTCCAGTTTTCATATTGCCTCCATTTCTGCCTATTCTGCAAAAACAGGCGCGTTTTCAAGATTTTTTCTCAGCTCTACACCCGCAAAAACAGGCTGATTTTTGAATAGGGAGCGCCCAAATGATACGCGGCTCGATCTGGACGCTCCCAGTCGATAAAATCCGTTTTTCTCAGCACAACACGGCATCAGCGTGCATCGTCGCGCGTTGCCGCCTTTTCTCTGCGCGGACGGAAAAAAAGCCAGAGATGATTGCGCTGGATCACGTTCTCATAGCGCTGCACTTTTCCGCGAAGCTCTGCGTTTTCACGTTCCAGATCCGATGTACGGAGCTTGCTGCGAACGGATTTGTACTCGGAAAGCTCCTGCTTCAAACCGGTGATCTCTGCCTTGAGTTTTGCAATCAGCCTGTTTGCTGCATCCAAAGCCTTTTGTAGTTTGGATTCCTTTTTCTCGGCTGCAACGTACTTCTTCGCCGCTGTTGCCAGCGACTCATATTCAGTGCGTTCCAATATTACCTTGGAGGACAGCGGAACAGGCTTCGCCTCAATCTTTTCGATAGCCGCCACATCGACCTGCTGATTCCGAATTTTCTCAATCTGTCTGCCGAGCGTCGCCGCCTGCTGTTCCTGCTGGCGGTTCTGCTCTGTGAGTTCTGCCAACCGTGCCTGCTCCTGCTGCACCTTGAACTGCGTCACCGTCAGGTGTTCCTCGGAGCTGCCGCGTTCGCCGCGCTCCACATCGTCGTACCCGGCGTCGCGCATATACTGGAAGAAATTGTCCTGCAAAACGCTGTAGGACTTCTTGAGAACGGGCTTGCCTTTTGCACTCAAAATTGGCTCGCCGTTCTCGTCCAGCGCGGGCTTAGAATCCCACTTCTTACTCATGCTGACCTGCTGTATCGTTTCCTTGACCGTCCCCACCAGCGATTTATCCTTGCAGCGTTTCGTCCATAGAATCTGTTTTTCCACGATGGGGATATAGACCACATGAAGGTGATAGTGGTACACGTCCTGCCCCAGCGCATCGGACATGGCGCGGTTGCGCTCGTCGGCGTGCATGACCGCCGATAAGATGTATTGCTCGCCGCCCACAATTTTGATTGCAGCTTTGTAGGCATCGGAGTAAAATTGTTTTGCAAACTCATAGCCGCCGTGGTTATAGAAGTACGCGGAGTTGATGTCGAAGATCAGCTCTCCGAATGTCTCAGCATCCGCTTTCAGACCGCGTGTGGAGATCACACCATCGGAGCGCATCTGCTCGAACATCTCCTTATACCCGGCGGTTGGTGTTTTGAAATGGACGTTGTATGGCGTCCGTTCAGGAACGATGTCCTGATTGACATACGACGATTTTTCGCGCTCATTATGCGCCTGTGCGTTGTCGATGTCTGTATCTTTCATTCTTGCGTTTCTTGCGCTGGTACGGTGAATACCGTCGCCTCTTGCCATAGGCAGTTTACCTCCTGATTTCAGATTGTGCAGGACGGGGCAGCTTTCGGAGAGGCACTTCTGCGGAAGTGTAATAACCCACTATGATACTTTCATCCTGCGGCTGCAAAGTATCGTGGGCTCTCCGAGGGGGTATGCGGCTTCTGCGGAAGCCTCTGCCGGTTTTGCGGCTTGCAGTGTGGATACAAACCGCAAAAACCGGCGTGGTCAGCAGCTTATTTGCAGGTGTCCGCTGCGCATAATCTTCTGTCCACAGCCATCTCAAACTCTGCGGATTTTTCGATGGGGACGGGGGATGCGCGGGGATAGCCGCCAATGCATTGCCTTGTCTGCCAGCCACAGGAGCGTGGCACGCTCCTGTCACAGCTCCCACGGAGGAACAGTCCAACGATAGCTCTGCGGAACGCCGCGCCGGTCAAGATATTCCTGCCGTGCCTGTTCGCGTTCTTCCTCAGTCGGTGCCGTTTTGTACCGGGAATAGAGTTGCCGGTTCAGCATGGCGTCGAGCTTCTGCTCCAAGCCCCGACAGATTTCATCTTCGTATTCATCCTCGCCCCGCAGATGGTACATGGCGAGGTCGAGGAACAGGCCATAGGGGATTTGCACAGTTTTCATGTTACTTCGCTCCTTTCCGCGACGGTCGCAACGATTGCGACGGTTGGTTTGACGGTATCAGATTTACCGTCGCAACCGTCGCAGCCGTCGCGCGGCTTATTTACTTTCAGTATCATAGGTCAGCGTAATACGCCGCCCTTCGTGCCGAACCTTGTTCTCATAGTGGACGCGGTATTCGTCCAGCAGCCTACCGGACTTCACATTCAGGTACTTGCTCAGGGCGTTTGCCGCCATGCCGACATGAACGGCATCGGCAAGCTCGGAGGGCGAGCCTGTCCATACCGGCTGTTCTGCGGACACAAGCCTTGAAACGGATTCCAGAACATGATCGGGCGGTTCTATGTGCAGCTCGTTTTCCACCTTTTCAAGATTCCAGATCTGCGTATCGGCGTCCTTTTTCAGATAGAGGATTTGATCCTGCTGGTCACGTCCTACCACGTCGATAGTTGCCTCCAGCGCCGTGCGCTTTTTCTTCTGCATGAGAAGCGACCCGTCCGCGCAGCCGAGCAGTCCTGTTGTACCGGAGATCATTTCAAAGCTGTCACCGGCAGGCTGCTTGCGGGTGTGGTGGACAGTCAAAACGCAGATGCAGTGCTTGTCGGCAAATTGCTTGAGCTTACCGATGATCTCATAATCGCTGGCGTAGCTGTATGCCTCGCCGCCGACTTCCCGGATTTTCTGCATGGTGTCAATGATAATGAGTTTGGTGTCGGGATGCTCCCGCACGAAATTCTCAAGCTGCTCGTCCAGCCCATTTCCGATCTTACCCGCCGCAGTTGCAAAGTGCAGCCGGTCAGTGTCGTTGACACCGTACATCATGAACATACGGCTCTGGATGCGCTGAAAATCATCTTCCAGAGCGAGGTACAGCACCGTGCCGGGATTGACTTCGCAGCCCCACAAGGCTTCGCCCGTGCTGACATGATAGGCAATCTGTGCCACCAGAAACGACTTGCCGATTTTCGGCGCACCCGCGAGGATGTACGCGCCCGCGTAGAGCAAGCCGTCGATAATGGGCGGTCTGCTCTGATATGCAGTCTGATACAGCTCGGTCATGGAAATCGTGTGCAGGTAATGCGGGTCTGTCAACCGCTGCATCCTTCGGTAGATTTCGTCCAGATTTTCCGCACTGTTTTGAAAATCACCGTTGATTTCTTCTTCAAAAGCGGATATACTGTTTTCAGTTGAATTGTGAAGCGACTGCCCATCATCTGCGCCAACAGATGTGTCCGGGGCGGTCGTTTTCTTTTTGCAGATTTCATTCTCCATAGGCATTTTCCCCCTTCATGCCGTCCATGATGGCGGCAATCATTTCAATCACATCCAGCAGCTCGTCATTTACGCTGCCGCCCGCTTCAATGCGCCGCAGCTCGTTCAGCACAGCGGCAAGCTGGTCGCGCAGCGCTTTGTAGACCCGTGGATTGCCCTGTACCACCACGTCCTTGCAAATCAGGCGGCGGGTGATGTAGTCCTGTTTCGTCAGCCCTGAGAGCTTGACAAAGGTTTCAATCTGCGCGTCTTCTTCCGGTGATACCCGGAAGGCAACGGTCTTGTTGCGCCAGCGGTTGTGATTGTCTCGGCTTTTCAGTGACATTTTCAGTTGCTCCTTTCAATGTTCAATTTATCTGCCATTTCCTTCTGCACGGTTGGGAACAGATGCGCGTACCGGTAGGTGATTTCCACACTTTCGTGTCCCACACGATTGCCGATGGCAACGGCGGAATAGCCCATGTTGATAAGTAAAGAAACGTGGCTGTGTCTCAAATCGTGGATTCTAATGACCTTGACACCAGACGCCTTGCACCCGAACTCCATGCCGCGCTTCAAGGTGTGCTTGGTCAGGGGGAAGATGCGGCTGTCCGATTCCAGTCCGTAAAGCTGCTTAAAATAGTCCTGCATCTCGTCACAGAGAAAGTCCGGCATCTGGATTACGCGATTGCTTTTCTTCGTTTTCGGCGTGGTGATAACGTCCTTGCCCTGTAAGCGCTGATAGGATTTATTGATGCGGAGCGTTTTCTTCTCAAAATCGAAGTCCGCAGGCGTCAGCGCCAGCAGCTCACCCTCGCGGATGCCACACCAGTACAGGATTTCAAAGGCGTAGTACAGCATGGGTTTGTCCATCATGGCGTCGATGAATTTGAGGTATTCTTCCTTCGTCCAAAACAGCATTTCCTTCGTCTGCTCGCTGCCCATATTTCCGGCCTTTGCAGCGGGATTAATCTGCAAGCCGTAATACTTGATGGCGTGGTTGAAAATACAGCTCAGTTGGGTATGAACGTTCTTGAGATAGTCCGGGGAATAGCTTTCGCCGCTTGACTTGGTGTGCTGCCGTATCTCGTTCTGCCAGTCGATCACATCACGGGCGGTGATTTCCGAGAGCTTGCGCTTTTTGAAATACGGCAGAATCTTTGTGCGGATGATATGCTCCTTGCTGAGCCATGTGTTGAGCTTCAACTTGGGTTTGACGTCCTTTTCGTAGAGCGCTACAAAGCTTTCGAAGCTCATATTGATGTCAGCCTGCTTCTGCATCAGGAACTCGCGTTCCCATGCCTGAGCCTCTTTCTTGGTCGCAAAACCGCGCTTCAATTTCTGCTGGCGCTCACCGCGCCAGTCGGTATAGCGAAACTGCACATACCATGAGCCGTTTTTCTTGTCCTTAAATGCCGCCATTCGATTCCTTCCTTTCTCGCTGTTCTCTCGTCCCGTAGAACTTCTCGTGGAAAAACTTGCGGTCGATCCTGCCTGCAATGGTGATGCAGCCGGTCTTTCGCAGCTCTTCGTTCAGCTCACGGATGAGCTTATACGCATACGGAACCGATACGCCAAGCTCTTCCGCAACTTCATTTACTCTCATAAAAATTTCTCCTGCCATAGGCAAAATACCTTCCTTTCCTGATTTGTTGTTGATTGCTTCGCCGTTCTATCCGCAGGACTCTGACAGGCAACCCTTTTCGGCGCTGTGCCGTTTTCTTTTCTCCTTGGCACGCTCGTCTCATCGCGTGCTTCCCCGGAGGAAGTATCCCTTGGACGGTCATTCAGTTTGGCTCTTTTGAATTTCACCCCCCTCTCACCTTACAACGGACATTTTTTCTGTATTTGTTGGCTATCCTAATTGTAAAATTTCTATGAATTAAGCTAGTATGCTTAGTTTACAACTATTGTACTATACATAACAGTTTAAGTCAAGTCGGTTTGCAGGAAAATATTAAATAAATCTGCTTAGATTTTTCTTGACGAAATTAAACATATCTACTATACTCGTTATCAAAGACAACCGACACAGGAGATGGCTATTATGGCGATTGGTGAACGCATCCACTTTTTCCGCACGATGCGGGGTATGACGCAGAAATACCTTGGCATGGCGCTGGGTTTCCCGGAGAAATCCGCAGATGTCCGCCTTGCGCAGTACGAGAATGGTTCCAGAACGCCCAAAGCGGACGTGACCGCTGCGCTGGCACAGGCGCTTGACGTTTCGCCCAAGGCGCTGGATGTACCGGACATTGACTCCTATGTGGGGCTGATGCACACGCTGTTCACGCTGGAAGACCGCTACGGTCTTGAGGTCTGCGAGTGTGAGGATGAGGTGCATCTGCGCGTTCATATCCATAAAGGACGCGACGCAGCGGAGCTTCACAGGATGCTTGCCGCATGGGGTGCGGCTGCCGCCAAGCTGAAAGCGGGCGAGATCACCAAAGAAGAATACGACCGCTGGCGCTACCGCTACCCTGAGCTTGACACCTCCGGTCAGTGGCACAAGATCACGCCGTCGCAGGAGCTTAGTGATATACTCCTTGCCGACCTCAAAGAACATAGCGAAGAATAACAAAAGGCTCTGCCGACCTTCTTTTACAGAAAGTCAGCAGAGCCTTTTTGCTCTCAATATAGGATTGGATGCGACAGCAAACCTGCAAACCATTCGCTCGCCAAAACAAGAACAAACAAAATGGCTTTGGTATCTGCTATCATTTTGCTATCAAACAGGAAATGAGATCTTCAAAAAGTGAGTGTTTTCAAGGCTTTTCAGCCCCTCATGTTCACTTTTTTCTCATTCCCACTCCACGGTGGCGGGGGGTTTGGAGGTGATGTCGTAGACCACACGGTTGATGTGGCGGACCTCGTTTGTGATGCGGCCGGAGACCTTTGCCAGCAGGTCGTAGGGGATGCGGGCCCAGTCGGCGGTCATGAAATCGTCGGTGGTGACGGCCCGGATGGCCAGCAGATGGTCGTAGGTTCGGTGGTCGCCCATGACGCCCACGGTGCTGATCCCCGGCAGGACGCAGAAGAACTGTGCCATGTTCTTTTCGTAGCCGCTCTTCGCCATCTCGTCCCGGAGAACCCAGTCGGCCTCCTGGAGAATCTTCACCTTTTCGGCGGTGATTTCTCCAATGATCCGCACGCCCAGGCCGGGGCCGGGGAAGGGCTGGCGCCACACCAGCTCCTTGGGGATGCCCAGCTGCTCGCCCACCCGGCGGACTTCGTCCTTGAACAGGTCTTTTAACGGCTCGATGGTGCCCAAAAACTTCACGTCCTCGGGCTGTCTGACCATATTGTGGTGGGTTTTGATTTTGTCCGCCTGGCCCTTGCCGGATTCGATCCGGTCAGGGTAGATGGTGCCCTGGGCGAAGAAAGAGTTGTCGCTGCCCTGGCGGCGGATTTCATCCCAGAAGGCTTTGTAGAATTCGGTGCCGATGATTTTCCGCTTTTCCTCGGGGTCGGTGACGCCCTTGAGGCAGGAAAGAAAATGCTCCTGGCAGTTTAAGCGGACGAATTTCATATCAAAGAGTTTGGTGAAGGTCTGCTCCACGAAGTCGCCCTCGTCCTTGCGCATCAGGCCCTGATCCACGAACACACAGGTGAGCTGATCCCCCACGGCCCGGGAGATCAATCCCGCCGCCACGGAGGAGTCCACGCCGCCGGACAGGCCCAGGATGACCTTCTTGTCCCCAATCTGCTCTCGCAAAGCGGCCACGGTATCGTCGATGAAGGAGTCCATCCTCCAGGCGCCCTCACAGCAGCATACATTATATAGGAAGTTCCGCAGAATTTGCTTGCCAAATTGGCTGTGGGTGACCTCGGGGTGGAACTGGACGGCATAGAGCTTCTTTTCCGGATTTTCCATGGCAGCCACAGGGCAGACGTCGGTATGGGCGGTGACATGGAACCCGGCGGGAAGACGGTCAATCCGGTCGGTATGGCTCATCCACACCACGCTTTCCCTGGGCACCCCCTCCATCAGCAGGGAATCGGGCCGATCCAGCAGCAGGGGGGTTTTGCCGTATTCGCTGGTCTCCGCCGTGATGACGCTGCCGCCGCCCATCCAGGCGGTGAGCTGAGCGCCGTAGCAGATGCCCAGCACAGGGATGCCCAGCTCCAAAACCCGGGGATCGTAGTGGGGAGAGGACAGGTCATACACGCTGTTGGGGCCGCCGGTGAAGATGATGCCGCAGTAGCCCAGAATCTCCTCCGGGGTGATGCCGTCGTAGGGCTTGATTTCGGCGTAAACGTTCAGGTCACGGACCCGGCGGGCGATGAGCTGATTGTACTGGCCGCCGAAATCCAAAACGAGAATTTTCTCCATATTTTCATTCCTTCCTCGTGAAACTTGTAAGTTGTAAAATAGGGAATGCCGAGGCATTCCCTATCTCTTTACAAATTGATTTCCGCAATGTCGGTGCCAACGCCCTCCAGAGCGGGCTTCACCTGGGCAAGGTAAGATTCCACCTGCTCCGGGCAGCGGCCGATGTAGTCGCTGGGATTCAGGAGGGTGCGCATCTCCTCCAGGGTCATGCCGAATTCCGGGGCCTGGGACAGACGCTCCAGCAGGTCGCAGTCTTCGCCGTTCTTCATTTTGGCGGTAGCCTCCATGGAGCACTTGCGGATGATCTCATGGAGCTCCTGCCGGTTGCCCCCCCGCTTCACAGCCTCCATCATCAGATTCTCGGTGGTCATGAAGGGCAGATACTCCCGGACGGTGCGCTCTACGATTTTCTCATTGACATGGAGCCCGTCGGTGACGTTCTGGGCCAGCCGCAGCACGGCGTCGGCGCAGAGGAAGCCCTCGGGCAGGGAGATGCGGCGGTTGGCAGAGTCGTCCAGAGTGCGCTCCAGCCACTGGGTGGAGGCGGTCATGGGGGCGTTGAGGGCGTCGGCCATCAGATACCGGGACAATGAGCAGATGCGCTCGCAGCGCATGGGGTTGCGCTTGTAGGCCATGGCCGAGGAGCCGATCTGGTTCTTCTCAAAGGGCTCCTCCACCTGGCGGTCATGCTGCAGGAGGCGGATGTCGTTGGCCATGCGGTAGCAGCTCTGGCCGATGGAGGATAGCACGTTCAGAATTCGGCTGTCCAGCTTCCGGGGGTAGGTCTGGCCGCAGACGCTGAAGCACTTAGTAAAGCCGAAATCAGAGCTGATCATCCGGTTCATCTCATCAATTTTGGCGGTGTCCCCATTGAACAAATCCATGAAGCTGGCCTCGGTGCCGGTGGTGCCCCGGCAGCCCAGAAACTTCATGCCGTCAATCACAAAGTCCAGCTCTTCCAGATCGCTCATGAAGTCCTGCATCCACAGCGTGGCCCGCTTGCCCACAGTGACCAGCTGGGCCGGCTGATAGTGGGTGTAGCCCAGGGTGGGCATGGCCTTGTAGGTTTCGGCAAACTGGGCTAGGTTCTTCACCACCTTCAGCAGCTCGCCCCGGAGGTATTTCAGGCCGTCCCGGTAGAGCACAATGTCGGCGTTGTCGGTGACGTAGCAGCTGGTGGCCCCCAGGTGAATGATTCCGGCGGCCTTGGGAGCGGCCAGACCATAGGCGTAGACATGGGCCATCACATCGTGGCGCACTTCCTTTTCCCGGGCGGCGGCGGCTTCAAAGTCGATGTCCGTCAGGTGGGCCTCCAGCTGCTCCACCTGCTCCTGGCTCACGGGCAGGCCCAGGGCATGCTCCGCCCTGGCCAGGGACACCCAGAGCTTCCGCCAGGTGATGATTCTCGTCTTGGCGGAGAACAGGCTCAGCATATAGTTGGAAGCGTAGCGGGAGGACAGGGGGGATTCGTAACGATCAGTCATAGGGCCCTCCAATTTGTTATCTCAGAATGATGCTGTCCCGCTCGGGGCCGACGGAAACGTAGCCGATGTGACAGCCGATTTTTTCTTCAATATACTCCACATACCGCCTGGCGTTCTCGGGCAGCGCATCCCAGCTGCGGATGCCGGAAATATCGCACTTCCAGCCGTCCAGATACTCGATGACGGGCTTGGCGTCCTCCAGCAGGCAGGGGAAGGGGAACTCGTCGGTCTTCTGCCCGTTCAGCTCGTACTGAACGCACACGGGAATTTTGTCCATGTAGCCCATCACGTCCATCTTGGTCAGGGCGATACAGGTAGCCCCCTGGCAGCGGACGCCGTAGCGGGTGGCCACGATGTCGATGGGGCCCACCCGGCGGGGACGGCCGGTCTTTGCGCCGTATTCAAAGCCCGCCTGGCGGAGCTTGTCCGCTTCCTCGCCGAAGAGCTCACAGGTGAAGGGGCCCTCGCCCACGCAGCTGGAGTAGGCCTTGACCACGCCCACTACTTCGTCGATCTTCACATTGGGGCTGCCGGAGCCCACGGGGGCGTAGGCGGCAATGGGGTTGGAGGAGGTGGTGTAGGGGTGGATGCCGTAGTCCAAATCCCGCAGGGCGCCCAGCTGGGCCTCGAAGAGAATCTTCTTGCCCTGGGCCTGGGCTTCCCGGAGGAACACGCCGGTGTCGCAGATATAGGGCTTGATCTTCTCGCAGTAGTCGTCAATCCAGGATTCCAGCTGCTCCATGGTCACGCTCTCGGCGCCGTAGACCCGGGTGAGGGTCAGGTTCTTCCATTCCAGCAGGTCCTGCAGGTGGGCCTTCAGATGCGCAGGATACAGCAGCTCCCCGGCCAGCACGGTCTTCTTGGCAAATTTGTCCGCATAGAAGGGAGCTATGCCCTGCTTGGTGGAGCCGAACTTCTTGTCCGCCAGCCGGGCCTCTTCCAGGCCGTCCAAATCCCGGTGCCAGGGCATCAGCAGGGAGGCCCGGTCGCTGATTTTCAGGTTGTCCGGGGTCAGGGCGACGCCCTGGCTCTGAACCTCCTGCATTTCCTTCCACAGGTTCTCCGGGTCCAGGGCCACGCCGTTGCCCAGAATGTTCACCACGCCCGGGCGGAAGATGCCGGAGGGCAGCAGATGCAGAGCGAATTTGCCGTATTCGTTGATGACGGTATGGCCGGCGTTGCCGCCGCCCTGGTAGCGAACCACCACGTCATAGTCCTGGGTGAGCAGGTCCACCATCCGGCCCTTGCCCTCGTCGCCCCAGTTGATGCCTACGATTGCACAATTTCCCATATCATTCACCCAGCGTTTCTTCCATGCGCTTCATGATTTCCGCATAGGCCTCTTCCACGCCGCCCATATCCCGGCGGAAGCGGTCCTTGTCCAGCTTCTCGTGGGTGTTCACGTCCCAGAGGCGGCTGGTGTCGGGGCTGATCTCGTCGGCCAGGACGATGGTGCCGTCGCTGAGGCGGCCGAACTCCAGCTTGAAGTCCACCAATGTCACCCCAGCGCTGAGCCAGAAGGCCTTCAGCACTTCGTTGACCTTGAAGGCGTATTTTTCAATGGTGGCGATTTCCTCGGCAGTGGCCAGCTTCAGAGCCAGAGCGTGGTAGTGGTTGAGCAGGGGGTCGCCCAGCTCGTCGTTTTTGTAGGAGAACTCGATGGTGGGCTGATCGAACACGATGCCCTCCTCCACGCCGTAGTGCTTGGCAAAGGAGCCGGCGGAGATGTTGCGGATGATGACTTCCAACGGGACGATGGAAACCTTCCTGACGATGGTCTCCCGCTCGTTGATCTCCTCCACAAAGTGGGTGGGGATGCCCTGCTTTTCCAGGAAGGCCATCAGCCGGTTGGACATCTGGTTGTTGATGACGCCCTTGCCCTTGATGGTGCCCTTTTTCAGGCCGTTGAAGGCGGTGGCGTCGTCCTTGTACTCCACAATCAGCTTCTCGGGGTCGCTGGTGGCGAAGACCTTTTTGGCCTTGCCTTCGTACAGCTGCTGTAACTTCTCCATGGTGGGTTACCTCCTGTTTATTTCTGCCGCCGCCGGAGGCGGCAGCTTTGTTTTCTATACATTCCAGGGAAAAGACCCTTTTCCCCAACTGGAAATTTTACAACATGCGCCCCGGTTTGTCAACGATTTGCGCTGAATTCTGTTATTGATACAAAAACCCCGGCTTAACCCTTCAAAAACCCCATATATTCGTCAAACAGGTTAAAAAGCATATCCCCTGCGCATACGCTCAGCACCCCCTCGGTGCCGGGGATGGGGGTATGGGTGTACAGGTCGGCGGCCCGGGTGAGCACCAGGGCGGGAATCACGTCGTAGTCCGGGCCGAAGAGCACCTCCAGGTAGGGGACATATTTGGCGGCCTGGAGCACCTCCTCATCCTGGATGGTGTCCTTCATTTTGAATTCCAGGGCAAAGACCCGGTTTTCGGTGATGATGAGCACGTCGGTGTAGATGCGGATGTAGCGGGAGCGCTTGATGCGCAGCTCAAAGCCGATTTCCCAATCCGGGGCGTATATCCCCCGCAAATCCTCAAACAGTGAGACAATTACGCTCCGGCAGTCCCGGAAGGAATGGAGCAGCCCCCGGGTGTCGTTCAGGTTCCGGCCGTTGCTCTGGCAGCCGGAGCGCATGGCCTGCATCCACTGCTCCTCTGACAGGGTGAGAAAATCGGAAACGCTGCCATAGTAGCCGCAGAAATTACCCAATCCCCGGTGGGGCCGGGCCTGGCGGATCAGGCCATGCCAGCGGTAATCCTCATCCTGATAGCACAGCTCTTTCAGGAAGGGAGCGCTGTAGAGGTACTGGTTGATGCGGTGCTTGTCCGCCGGGAGCAGCTTTTCCAGCTCCCGGGCCTTCACCCCATCCCGGCGGCAGATTTCGTGGTAAATCCCCCGCTCCAGCAGATCAGTCTTGTGCAGCACTTCATCCATTCCCATTCCCCCTTTCGACCATCATAGCATATTTTTTCGGAATGTGCATCCCTTTATTCTGGGGAAACTTTGAAATAAATCGTCTGCGGCTGAGCCAAAATTCCGTGCCGTCAGCCCTTTCCAATTTCATTAGAGCTTCCCCAATGACAAAAAATTCACACACAAAAACAAAAATGTGCGTAAAATATTGATTATTTGAAGCGAAGTGCTATAATAAAATACATACACAGAATTGAATTGAGTGTGCGCAATTTTTAAGAATGAGAGTTGGTGAATACGTGGATATTAAAACAGTTGCAAAACAAGTCCTTGTTGAAAAGGGCGGTGTTGCCAAATCAGCGGATTTTGTTGCGGCAGGGATGCGTGCTGGCGATGTTGTCAATTTGTGCAATGCGGGATACCTTGACCGTGTCCGGCATGGTTATTATCAGCTTGTGCAGGCAGATACATCTTCTGAAGAACGGCTCCTTGCAACGTTGATCCCGGAGGGAATTGTCTGTGTAGAATCTGCGCTGTTTCACTACGGATATAGTGACTTTGCCCCTCGTAAATGGTCTATTGCTGTGCCGAGAACCATGTCCCGAACAAAGCTGGATGTAGATGCACTGGCCCTGCGGCCTTATTTTGTTCAGCCAGAGATATATGGGTTTGGAAAAGTAACCGATGACTTTGATGGGGTAATTCTTCCTGTATATGATCGGGAGCGGACAATTTGCGATTGTTTCAAATACCGTTCAAGACTGGATAACGAAATATTTAATAAGGCACTGAACGCCTATGCGAATGACACCAGGAAGAATCTGCAAAACCTTTCCATATATGCAAAGAAACTGCGAGTGCATAAAAAAGTTACTGAACTGATGGAGGTGCTGCTGAATGGCTGATATTGCTGCATCCGTGCTTGCACGGCTAAAAAACAAAAGTAAGGAAAGCGGAAGAAGCTGTCAGCTTTGCCTGCAACTGTTTTGCCAGGAGGAATTTCTGCGTCGGTTGGAGAAATCCAGGTATGCCGAAAACCTTGTTCTGAAAGGCGGACTGTTCATTTACTCTTTGACCAACTTTGATAGCCGAGTAACCGTGGATGTGGATTTTCTGCTCAGGAGAGTTCCAAATACTCCGGAGCAACTAAAGAAGATGCTGAAAGAAATCATCGCCACGCCTACCGGAAATGATTTTGTGACGTTTAAAATTACGGATATAGCTCCTATCGCTGTTGCAAAGAAATATGCTGGTATTGGTGCTTCTCTGGTAGCGAGGATTAAGAACACAAAAACGCCGTTCAGCATTGATTTTGGCGTAGGAGATGTCATTGTACCGAATCAGGAAAAACGCAAAATCCCTACCTAACTGGATGACTTCGCAGCGCCTACGGTGAATACATACTCTCTGGAAACGACCATTGCAGAAAAAATCGATGCGATTCTCAGTCTGATGGAGTTCTCCAGCCGCATGAAGGACTACTACGACATCTATTACCTTGCGAATAAATTTGACTTTGATGGTTCTGTTCTGACCGAAGCATTGAGGAAAACCTTTGAGAATCGTGGACACACTTTTACGATCGAGCAATTTGACCAGGTGATGGCTTTCGATGACGATGAAGCCATGCAGAAGAAATGGAAAGCGTTTGTCCGTAAAATCGATACAAAAACAGATGATTACAGCACCGTGCTGAAAACGATAAACGCCTTTCTGGTAAAACCGTTTGTTGCAGCAGTACAAGCAGTTGAATACGCAGGTTACTGGTCTGCAATGAATGGGAACTGGGAGCTTTGTGGAGGAATAAAAAATGATTAGAGCAGATATGATTTCAACGGTTGGCAGGGCATATCTAACAAGCAACATAGAGAATGATGAATATAGTTATCCGAAGGCATTTGCTGTGGCTTCGCTGACTTTTGCTCCCATTCAAAATAGTGCAGGACGCAAATTTGAAAAGCTGGATATTCGTTTTGTGAAAGACAATATATCTGTTCTTATCGAAACAAAGCAGAACTTTACCAAAGCAGATGAGGAACAGTTATCTGCATACGTTGAATACGAAAAGGCGCTCACCGGCAATAAAATTATTGCAATACTTGCTAATACGGCAAATGATAATGTCAGGGTGTGGCGTGGCGTTATATCTGACGGTGATCTGATGCCGAAAGAAACAGCACTTCGCACGATGGATGAATACGTTGACTTTTATACATCAAAGATTAACGATAAAGAAAAGGTGATGCAGAACACCTATAAGCTCAATGAGATGCTGCATCGCCACAGCATTCCCGAAAAACTTCGCAGTCAGTTTGTCGGAACATGCCTGCTTGCCTTGAAAAATGGCCTTGACTATTCTACTCCTTCATTGACTGCTGCACAAATAAGAACCCGAATTAAAGAGGTTTTGGAGGATTTACTCAATGCGGATATAAATAAGGCTGAAAAGCTGGCATTGCTCAATAGAAATGTTCTCGGCGATCAGTATGTCAGACAGCTTTCCATTGCTGCTTTCAGGGAAATATTAAAGTTTATCGAAAATAATATTTTACCGTTTATCAATGACAAAAGCACCTCTGGACAAGATTTGTTGAATTTATTCTTTGTAACCTTCAATAAATACGTAGGCAAGTCGGATAAGAACCAAGCCTTTACACCAGACCATATTACAGATTTTATGGCAAAAATAACAGGCGTAAATAAGCACTCAGTTGTTCTCGATCCTTGTTGCGGAAGTGGTTCGTTTTTGGTAAGGGCAATGACACAGGCTTTGGATGACTGTGCAACCGCTGCCGAGCAGGAGGAAGTGAAAAAGCGCCAAATTTTCGGCATTGAGTTTGACGAAAATATATATGGACTTGCAACAACAAATATGCTCATCCATTCAGACGGTAATTCAAATATTCGTCAAGGAAGCTGCTTTGCGCTGGCTGACTGGATTAAAGAAGCAAAGCCGAATGTAATTCTAATGAATCCCCCATACAATGGGCAGCGTATCCATTTACCTGCAAATTATGTAAGTACTTGGGGCAGGGACAAAAAAGAAGATCCGTCAAAAGGATTGTTCTTCGTAAAATACATCGCTGATACGCTTAATTCGATTAACCATCAGGCAAAACTGGCGGTACTGCTTCCTGTCGCCTGTGCTATTGGAACCAGTGGAGAAATTGCACGACTGAAAAGAGAAATTCTTGCTGAGAACACCTTGGATGCTGTTTTTACATTGCCAAGTGATATTTTTCATCCTGGAGCCAGCGCATCTGCTTGTTGTATGGTTTTCAAAATAGGAATAAAGCATAGTGATATTTCAAATCCTGATACATTCTTTGGCTATTGTCGAGATGATGGCTTCAAAAAGAAGAAAAACCTTGGCCGTGTAGAGCAAGTCGATTCAACTTCTGGAAAAAGCAAATGGTTGGAAATTGAAAAACGATGGATTGAACTTTATCGTAATCGCAAAGCCGAGCCGGGTGAATCTGCAATACATAAAGTCAACGGTGATGACGAGTGGCTGTGCGAGGCTTATATGAAAACTGACTATACGAAGTTAACGGAACAAGACTTCCAGCAAACAATAAACGAGTATCTTGCCTATCTTGTAAAGAAAGGGCACATTTATGAATCTTAATATTACGAAATGGAAAGATTTTTACCTTTCTGATATTTTTACAACGATGGAGCCTGGCAAAGTGTCGCAAGCTTTTCAATTAGAAGAGGGAACAGACATTCCATATTTGGGTGCAAAAAAAGATGATAATGGGATAATGGGGTGGTGCACAGCAAATGAGGAACTGAAAAGCAAAGGAAATTGCGTTGTACTTATTTGTGATGGTCAAGGATCAGTTGGTTTAGCAAATTATATGGAATCAGATTTTTTGGGAACTGTTAACTTGATGCTCTGCTATAATGAATGTCACCTCAATCAATTTACAGGCCTTTTTTTAGCAACAGTTATTTCTAAAGAACGCCCCAAATACTCTTTCGGGCGAAAATGGAAAACACATTTAAGCGATACAATAATCAAGCTTCCTCAGACGCCAACAGGGAATCCTGATTGGGAATTCATGGAGAAATACATTAAATCCCTGAACTACAAGCCATTATCAACTGTTAACCGAGAGGGCAAATCGCTTGCACTTGTTGTTGAGACATGGAAAGACTTTAAAGTAAATGAATTGTTTGAAGTAAAATATGGTATAAACATGGAGCTCAACACTTGCGTTGAAACTGAGCCGGGCGATACCGATGCGATCAATTTTGTTGCTCGTACAGAATCCGACAATGGGATTAGCGCACGTGTTAAGCGTGTTGAAGGGAAAGAACCTCAACCTGCTGGATTAATCACTTGTGCAGGTGGAGGAAGTGTTCTATCCACTTTTTTGCAAGAGGAACCATTTTATAGCGGTCGAGATTTATATCTGCTTATACCATTACAGCCCATGAGTAAACTTGTAAAATTGTTTTGCATAACTGTTCTTAAGGCAAACAAGTATCGTTACAGCTATGGTAGACAAGCAAACATTACTTTACCCAATTTGGAATTGATGTTGCCTGTAAATGAAGAGGGCTCTCCGGATTTTGCTTTTATGGAAAACTATATGAGATCTTTACCATATGGAGATAGAATATAGGATGATAAAAATACTTTTCGTCTGCCACGGCAATATCTGCCGCAGTCCTATGGGGGAGTACATCTTAAAAGACATGGTGCGCAGGGCAGGGGTGGCTGAGGAATTTGAGATTGATTCGGCGGCGGTGAGTCGGGAGGAGATCGGAAATGGCGTGTATCCCCCGGCCCGGCGGGAGCTGGAGGCCCATGGGGTCTTCTGCGGGGATCACCGGGCCAGACAGGTAAATATGGAGGACTACCGGCATTTTGACCGGATTTACTACATGGACGCCAGCAACGCCCGGTACCTATCCCGGCTGCTGCCCGGAAATCCGGAGAAGATTCGGCCGCTGCTTGCCCGGGATGTGGCGGACCCCTGGTACACCGGCGACTTCTGCCGAACCTGGGAGGATCTGGTGGAGGGCTGCGAGAAAATTCTGGAGGAATGGAAATGAATCAGGAAATGCTGGAGCAGGGGCTGTCTCAGCTGCCTCTTTATACCTATTTTACCATTGACCCCGGGGAGCTGGAATTCTCGGAGCGGGTGCGCTGGATTTGCCGGAACGACTGCGCCCAGTACGGCAAATCCTGGGCCTGCCCTCCGGGGGTAGGGACGGTGGAGCAGTGCCGGGCCCACTGCCTGAGCTATAACCGGTGCCTGGTGATCTCCACGGTGACGGAGGTGGAGGACATCGCCGACATCGGCAAGACCCTGGAAACCCGGGAGAATCACGAGCAGATCACCGACCAGGTGGCGGCGCTGATGCGCCAGTGCGGGGCGGAGCCCTTCGTGCTGTCCACCGAGTCCTGCGCCATCTGCCCCCGGTGCGCCATCCTGGATGGGGAGCAGTGCCGGTTCCCGGAACGAATGCACCCCTGTGTGGAGAGCCAAGGCATCAATGTGATTCCAACCCTGGAGCGCAACGGACTGGAATTCCAATACGGCGGGAATATTGTGACCTGGATTTCCATGCTGCTGTATCGGCAGTAGAATATTTGTGATAATCACCAAGGATTGAATCTGTTGCAAATGACAATTTATTGAAAATTGTGAAATTTTTTCCTAAAAATATTTGCTTTTTTTAATTTGCTGTGGTATACTATGTGAGCGTTAATCGTTGTAAAAGAAAAATGCAAAGAAAAAAGCGGAATTGGAACGCTTTGAAATCTGAAAGGGGTATCATTCATGGCTCACAAGTACGTTTACCTGTTCACCGAGGGCAACGGGAAAATGCGGGAGCTCCTGGGCGGCAAGGGCGCCAATCTGGCGGAAATGACCAACATCGGTCTTCCTGTCCCCCAGGGCTTTACAATTTCCACCGAAGCCTGCACCAAATATTATGAGGACGGTCAGAAGATCAACGATGAGATCATGGCCCAAATCATGGAATATGTGGACAAGATGGAGCAAATCAACGGCAAAAAGTTTGGCTCTCTCGAAAATCCGCTGCTGGTCTCCGTGCGCTCTGGCGCCCGGGCCTCCATGCCCGGTATGATGGACACCATCCTGAATCTGGGCCTGAACGACGATGTGGTGGAGGCCATGATTCAGGGCAACCCCGATCCCAAATTCGCCCGGTTCGTGTGGGACTCCTACCGCCGGTTCATCCAGATGTTCTCCGACGTGGTCATGGAGGTGGGCAAGAAGTATTTCGAGCAGCTCATTGACCAGATGAAGGAGCGCAAGGGCGTTCAGTTCGACGTGGAGCTCACCGCCGAGGATTTGAAGGAGCTGGCCGGCCAGTTCAAGGCCGAGTACAAGGCCAAGCTGGGTGTGGACTTCCCCAGCGACCCCAAGGTGCAGCTGTATGAGGCCATCCGGGCTGTGTTCCGCTCCTGGGACAACCCCCGGGCCAACGTCTACCGCCGGGACAACGACATTCCCTATTCCTGGGGCACGGCCGTCAACGTCATGCCCATGGTCTTCGGCAACCTGAACGACAACTCCGGCACCGGCGTGGCCTTCACCCGTGACCCCGCCACCGGCGAGAAGCACCTGATGGGCGAGTTCCTGACCAACGCCCAGGGCGAAGACGTGGTGGCCGGTGTCCGCACCCCCATGCCCATTTCCCAGATGGCCGACAAGTTCCCTGAGGCTTACAAGCAGTTCACCCAGGTCTGCGCCCTGCTGGAGGACCACTACCGGGATATGCAGGATATGGAGTTCACCGTGGAGAACGGCAAGCTCTATATGCTCCAGACCCGCAACGGCAAGCGCACCGCCAAGGCCGCTCTGAAAATCGCCTGCGACCTGCTGGATGAGGGCATGATTGACGAGAAGAAGGCCGTGGCCATGATCGACCCCCGGAACCTGGATACCCTGCTCCATCCTCAGTTCGATACCAAGGTTCTGAAAACCGCTACTCCCATCGGCAAGGGCCTGGGCGCCTCCCCCGGAGCAGCCTGCGGCAAGATTGTCTTTACCGCCGAGGACGCGGAAAGCTGGGCCCAGCGGCATGAGAAGGTGGTCCTGGTTCGTCTGGAAACCTCTCCCGAGGACATCACCGGCATGAAGGTTGCCCAGGGCATCCTGACGGTTCGTGGCGGCATGACCTCCCACGCTGCCGTGGTAGCCCGGGGCATGGGCTCCTGCTGTGTCTCCGGCTGCGGCGACATCATCATGGACGAGGAGAACAAGCAGTTCACCCTGGGGGGCAAGACCTTCCATGAGGGGGACTATATCTCCATCGACGGCTCCACCGGCAACATCTACGACGGCATCATCCCCACTGTGGACGCCGAAATCGCCGGAGAGTTCGGCCGCATCATGGCCCTGGCCGACAAGTACCGCAAGCTGAAGGTTCGCACCAACGCCGACACCCCTGCCGACGCCAAAAAGGCCCGGGAGCTGGGGGCCGAGGGCATCGGCCTGTGCCGCACGGAGCATATGTTCTTCGAGGCCGAGCGGATCGCCGCCTTCCGGGAGATGATCTGCGCCGACACCGTGGCCGAGCGGGAGGCCGCTCTGGCCAAGATTCTGCCCTACCAGCAGAGCGACTTCGAGAAGCTCTACGAGGCCCTGGAGGGAATGCCCGTGTGCATCCGCTTCCTGGATCCCCCGCTGCATGAGTTTGTGCCCACCAGCGAGTATGAGATTGAAATGCTGGCCAAGGCCCAGCACAAGTCCGTCGCCAGCATCCACGCCATCATTGCGGGCCTGCACGAGTTCAACCCCATGATGGGCCACCGGGGCTGCCGCCTGGCGGTCACTTATCCCGAAATCGCCGCCATGCAGACCAAGGCTGTGATTCGGGCCGCCATCAATGTGAAGAAGGCACATCCCGATTGGAACATCGTCCCCGAGATCATGATTCCCCTGGTGGGCGAGATCAAGGAGCTGAGCTACGTCAAGAAGGTGGTGGTCAAGACCGCCGATGAGGAGATCGCCGCCTCCGGTATGGATATGCACTATGAGGTGGGCACCATGATCGAGATTCCCCGTGCCGCCCTCACTGCCGACGAGATCGCCAAGGAAGCCGAGTTCTTCTGCTTTGGCACCAACGATCTGACCCAGATGACCTTCGGCTTCTCCCGTGACGACGCCGGCAAGTTCCTGGGCTCCTACTACGACGCCAAGATTTACGAAAATGATCCCTTCACCAAGCTGGACCAGATTGGCGTGGGCGCTCTGATGAAGATGGCCATGAAGCTGGGCAAGCAGACCCGCCCTGACCTGCACTGCGGCATCTGCGGCGAGCATGGCGGCGACCCCACCTCTGTGGAGTTCTGCCACCAGATCGGTCTGGACTACGTGTCCTGCAGCCCCTTCCGCGTCCCCATCGCCCGCCTGGCCGCCGCTCAGGCTGCTATTAAAGAAACCCCTGCGATGGCGTAATCTACAAAGTATTGGAGTAAAGCAGTCTAAACAGCACAGACGCACCGCCAAAAACGGTGCGTCTGTTTTTTTATTAAGAGGAAGGGCAATTGGGGCAGGAAACGAGGCGTACACGCTCTCGAGGAGCTGCTGAGAAGCAGTCCTGTTATAGCTGCTGATTTTCGCACCTGCAATCCATTTATCCGGGCTATTGCATTGCTTCTATAAAAGCGCGGAATATCCTTCTGCTGTTTATCTCTGTCTGATAGGAGAATTCTGGATGCCATTGGACTGCCCACAAAAAACGATGCTCCGGCATACACACGGCTTCCACAATGCCATCTGGCGCAGCGGCCATGATCTCCAGTCCCGGCGCAAGCGCTTTAATTGCCTGATGATGGCAGCTATTGACAGATAGGCTTTCTGCATTCAAATATTTGTACAAAGGAGAACCTGTTACCACCGTTACCTCGTGGCTTGGAATATGGTATGGCGGCTGCTGATGGTGCTCCACTGCCGACGGGTGCTGGGTGGGAATGTCCTGGTACAAAGTTCCCCCAAGTGCGGCGTTGATGAACTGCATCCCTCTGCATATGCCAAGAACGGGTTTGTCGGATTCTAGCGCCTCTCTAAGGACGCTTTTCTCCATGGTGTCCCTCTTTTTGCAGCAGAAAACAAGTCCCTCCAAAGGCTCCTCGTGGTATATCTCCGGAGAAACATCGTCGCCGCCGGTAAACAGGAAACCGTCGCACATCCGGGCGAGGTGTTTTAATTCGGCTTCGTCGGTTGAAAACGGAAATATGATCGGAGTGCCGCCGGAGCGCTGGATGCCGTCCATATAACCTGGCAACATCCAGATGCTTTGCTTTCCTTCGTCCCATAGCGGCATAACACCGATGATTGGATTCAAGGCAGTTCACCTTCCTCTAAAGAATTTTAAGGTAATACCGCATAATAGGACAAGGGTTCTCGGCGAGAGATTTTGCGCCCAATCAAAGTATGGAAAAAGGCGGAATACTTTGTGTATTTCCCTTTTTCCAAACTGAAGAGTGGGTACAAAAGATCCGCCGAAACCTGCAGCTCCTATTGTGCGGTGTTGCCTTAGTTATGATACCATATCCGCTGCCCAAATTCAATGACGGGAATATAAGGAAGCTCTGATTAATTCGGCAAGAGCTGGCGGCAAAAGATTCGCCGCCCAGACGATTTATTCAGAGGTTCCATAAAATCAGTTTCAGAAAATCGGCGCCTGAAACCCGCCCAATTCCATGCCCCCGGCAGCTTCTCCGGATTTCATGAATATTTATTCAGAGGTTCCTTAGGTTATCGGCATTCGTAAGCATTTCGGCAAATTGTAATTTGGCGGGCTGGGCCCGCAGCCAATTTCGCACGGGGATGGTCTGTAATCGTTACCCCATTATAAGCCCGGTAACGCTTTTGCAGCACGTTGTTGGTTGCTGTGGTGCGGGAGCGCCCAAGGCTCCCCTGTGTAAGGGGAGCCTTTGCTCAGAAACCGTCACCCTAACTCACCCAATCTTCTGCCCAGAAAACGTTACCGGGCGAATACATATGCGGTAATTACTGACTACCCCCGTGCGCATTGGGGTGAAGCGCCCTGCGCTTCAAATTACAATTTGCCGAATTGCTTATTTAATCCGATAACTAAAATATTTATTTGACAAATGGCCATTTCTATTATATGGTGAAGCTGACAAATGTCAATCATCAGAATCGGAGAGAAAAGTGATATGCAGCACAAGAAAAATGCGTTGTTTTCCAGCAAATGGGGATTCATTCTTTCAGCGGTGGGCTCCGCTGTAGGCATGGCCAATGTATGGGGGTTCCCGGCCAAGATGGGCTCCAATGGCGGTGGGGCCTTCCTGGTGGCATATCTCTTTTTTGTGGCGCTGTTCAGCGTGGTGGGACTGTCGGCGGAGTACGCCATTGGCCGCCGCTCCCAAACCGGCACATTGGGGTCTTACCAAAAGGCATGGGAGTCCCGGAACGTGAAGCTTGGCAAAGTGGGCGGCGTTTTGGGTTGGCTGCCGCTGGCTGGCTCCATGTGCATTGCCATCGGCTATGCGGTGATTATTTCTTATGTGCTGAAAGCCTTTTCTCTGTCCGTCACCGGGGAACTGATGCGCCTGGATACTGAAGTGTGGTTCCCGGATTTTTCCGCCAGAGCGTATTCCGTGGTGCCCTTTCACATCTTTGTGGTGGTTGGTACGCTGCTGACACTGATGCTGGGAGCCAAAAGCATCGAAAAAACCAACAAACTTATGATGCCCCTGTTCTTCCTGATTTTTTTGGTGCTGGCGGTGCGGGTGGCATTTCTACCCGGCGCCAGCGAGGGGTATCGGTTCATGTTCTCCGCAGACTGGGGGAAGCTGAAAGACCCTATGGTCTGGATTTGGGCTATGGGCCAGGCGTTTTTCTCCCTGTCCGTTACCGGCAGCGGAATGATCGTCTACGGCGCTTATCTGGATGAAGGTGAGGATGTGGTGCATGTGGCTGTGCGCACGGCCATCTGCGACACCGCCGCAGCTCTGATTGCCGCTTTGGTGATTATTCCTGCCTGCTTTGCCTATGGGCTGGACGTGGGGGCAGGGCCGGCCCTCCTGTTTGTAACACTGCCCCGCATTCTCCGGGATGTGCCCTTCGGCAGGCTGTTTGCCGTCATTTTGTATATGGCGATGGCGTTTGCCGGTGTCAGCTCTCTGCAAAACATGTTTGAAGCGGTGGGAGAGTCTCTGCTGCATCGTTTCTCCAAACTCAGCCGCAGCCTGGTTCTGGTGCTGTTGTGTGGGGTATGCCTGGGGTTCGGGCTGGGTATGGAGCCAATCTCCAAATGGGGCCCCTGGATGGACATTGTATCCATCTACATCATCCCCATCGGCGCAACCCTGGGGGCCATATCCTGGTTCTGGGTGATGAAAAGGGAACACCTGCTGGACGAGGTTAACAAGGGAGCCAAAAGAAGCCATGGCCCCCTCTGGCATGGCGTCGGGCAGTACCTGTATGTCTCCTGTGCGCTGATCCTGTGCCTGGTCGCTCTGTTCATGAAGGTTGCGTTTTAGGGAAGCTCTGAATAAACCGCCTGGGGCTGAGGGCAGAACCTTTTGCCGGGAAAGAGAGGAAAAAATATGAAATTTGAAAAAATAGAATGCGGCGGCGGAACAGCCGCTGTGGTTTTAAGCGACAGTCAGGTGATTGTCGATGTGGATTCGGCGCTGGAGCTGCTGATGTCTGCCAAGTATGAGGCGGGCACCAAGTACATTGTTGTGGATAAAAAGCTGATTTGCGAGAAGTTCTTTGTGCTGAGCAGCGGCCTGGCGGGGGAAATCCTTCAAAAGTACGTCAACTACGGGGGAAAAATCGCTATCTACGGAGATTTTTCCCACTACACCAGCAAGCCGCTGAAGGACTTTATCTACGAGAGCAACAAGGGAAGAGACGTTTTCTTTGCCGCTGCGAAGGAAGAGGCAGTTCAGAAATTGGGAAATGTGATTTGAAGCGCAGGGCGCTTCACCCCAAGCGGGCAGGGCCCGCAGCCAATTTCGCCTGGGGCTGGTCGGTAATCGATTTTGCCCTAACCCGCCCGGTAACGTTTTGGTTACCGAAAAATGTGTCGCACTGCCCTTTTCCGCATAGGGGAGGCTATTAGCCTCCCGCTAGAGAACGTTTTTTGAGTACACTGTTGAATGGTGGAGGGGAATGGCTTTTGAGAAAGGCCCCTCCACCATTCAACGCACTGCTCAAAGGCCGGGAACTGGCGGGAGGCAGATTGCCTCCCCTACGGAGTAGCCGAAGGTGCCCACCATTCAACCCACTACCGCAAAAGCGTCACCGGGTTGAGCTCGGGGGTAACGATTACAGACTGCCCCAGTGCGAATTGTCGGCGGGCACTGCCTTGCCAGTGATGTATCATTGATGGAAAAAGCGTTACCGGGCTGAGCTCGGGGGTAACGATTACAGACTGCCCCGGTGCGAATTGTCGGCGGGCACTGCCTTGCCAGTGATGTATCATTGATGGAAAAAGCGTTACCGGGCTGAGCTCGGGGGTAACGATTACAGGCTGCCCCAGTGCGAATTGTCGGCGGGCACTGCCCGCCGGGGGAACATTGATGATTGATTTTTCTGTGAAAATAGGATATAATGGCTCGGGTTGTATGTGATGCTTTGCTTCCTTTTGAAGACAAGGCGAAAAGCCATGTGAGGATGAGCGTTTTGAAGAGATATACAAACATCAAGTGGACCCTCTTTTTGTATGATATAGTCATTTTATTCCTGGTGGACATGCTGCTGCTGGTTTTCTCCGGCGAGGTGCTTTCGGAGCAGGAAGTCATTTACCATATGGCGGTGGGCTTTTGCAGTGTGTTTGCGGCCCGGTTTATTGGGAAAATCTACAGCCAGATCTGGCGCTACGGCGGCATCCAGTGCTACATGCGTCTGCTGGTGACGGATACCTGCGGCTTTTTAGCGGGATATTTTGTGGAGCGATGCTTCGTTCCGTCGTACATCGTCTTTGCCCGGCTGGTGGCCATCGCCTGTACCAACCTGCTGGGCGCCCTGGCCATTCGGATGGTCTACCGCTATGCCTATAAGTGCGGCAGCAATGCCACCCGGTTTGGCCGCTTTCTGCTGCTCCTGCTGCGGCTCTTTGCGGGCAGAGAGGTGGTGGGGGAGCGGATCGAGCATTCCAGCCGCACCCGGATTGCCATCATCGGCGCAGGCCGGGTGGGCGTCAGTCTGGCGGAGGATTTGCTCAACAACCGGGCGGCGGCCTATATTCCCTGCTGCTTCGTGGACATCGACCGGGAGAAGGTGGGCCGGGAAATCCATGATATTCCCGTCCTCTCCGAGACCGGCGCCGCTCTGGCGATGATGAAGGACATGGAGATTCAGGAAGTGGTGTTTGCCATGCCCAATATGGACGATGCCACCAGGAAGAATCTCTTTGAGACCTATACCTCGGCCGGCTTCCGGGTAAAGCTCTATGACTACCCCACCATGCAGACGGCGGGGAGCAAGCGCCATCTGCGGGAATTCGACATTGAGGACCTGCTGTTCCGCAAGCCCATCCAGGTGGTGGACAGCAAGACCTGCGACTATTACCGGGGCAAGGTGGTGCTGATTACCGGCGGCGGCGGCTCCATCGGCTCCGAGCTCTGCCGTCAGATTGCCAAAATGGGCCCGAAGCAGCTGATTATTCTGGATATTTACGAGAACTGCGCCTACGACATCCAGCAGGAGCTGAAAATTGTCCATCCGGATTTGGATTTGCAGGTGGAGATTGTCAGCATCACCAACCGGGTGGGGGTGGAGCGGGTGTTCCGCAAATACCGCCCGGAGATCGTCATCAACGCCGCCGCCCACAAGCATGTGCCTCTGATGGAGAACAACTGCATCGAGGCGGTGGAGAACAATGTGTTCGGCACGCTGAATGTGGTGAACTGCTGCGAGCAGTTCGGGGCAGAGCGGTTTATGATGGTCAGCACCGACAAGGCGGTGAATCCCACCAATGTGATGGGCGCCACCAAGCGGCTGTGCGAGATGATTATGCAGGCCTACAGCATCGACGGCCGGGTGAAGTACAGCGCCACCCGCTTCGGCAATGTGCTGGGTTCCGCCGGCTCCGTGATCCCCCTGTTTAAGCGGCAGATTGCGGCGGGCGGCCCCATCACCCTGACGGACAGGCGGATTTCCCGGTACTTTATGACCATCCCCGAGGCCTCCCAGCTGGTGCTGGTCAGCGGCGCCATGGCCAAAAACGGAGAGCTTTTCGTCCTGGACATGGGCAAGCCGGTGCACATCCTGGATTTGGCGGAGAATATGATCCGTCTGTCCGGTGCCCAGGGCGTCAAAATCGTGGAAACCGGTCTGCGGCCCGGGGAGAAGCTGTACGAAGAACTGCTGGTGAAAACCGAGGAGCTGGACAAAACCGACAATGAGCTGATTTTCATTGAACGGGATGTGCCGGTGACCATGGAGGAACTGGAGGGGAAGCTCTCCATCCTCCGCCAGGCCATTTCCACCGATGACGATGAGGTCGTCCGTGCCGCCATGAAGCAGGCGGTGCCCACCTTCAGATCTGCGGAGGAAGTAAGCGCCCAGGCGGTGATGTAAGAAAGATTGAAACGTCCTGAAGCTCCGGCTTCGGGACGCTTCAGGCCGTCGAAAATCCCCTCTGGGGCTTTCCGACGGAAGGATTGCAGTCTGCTTAGCGCACTCCTTGTGCGCCTGTGGCGCACAACTCGCACACACGCAGCCTGAGATGTATG
>JAETOP010000036.1 GCA_021771675.1 Oscillospiraceae bacterium
GTGAATGGAGCCGGCAAATGGAAAATGATACGGATTTGCCTGACTTGGTGCCGCTTTTGGGGATTGTTCTGCGCGGGAGGCTAATAGCCTCCCCTACAGTAGAATCCTTAAGTTGACGACATTGGTGTAAAGGGGGGAGGGGGGATTGGGAAGCAGGCAGTTGCGGGACAGATATGTTGGACGAAATGGTACAGGCCAAAACATTGGCTCCACCATCATTTTTTTCAAATAATCCCCGTTTGTTTATCCCCTGTTCACAGGTGTGTGATAAAAAGAGAGAAAATTTGGAAAAACGGGGATGATTTTCTTGTTTGGATATGTCAACGCCAACTGGAAGGAGCTCACCCAGGCCCAGCAGGAGCGGTACAGCGCAATCTACTGCGGAATTTGCCGGAGCATCCAGGCCCGGGCCTCCGGCATGGCCCGGATGACATTGAGATACGATATGGCTTTCCTGGCGCTGCTGCACATGAGCCTGTATGAGCCGGAGGAATCCACCGGGAAAAATCGCTGCCTGCTTCGCCCCCTGCGGTCTAAGCCCTGGGTGGAGAACAAGTATGTGGACTATGCAGCGGATATGAATGTGGCGCTGGCCTACTACAAGGCTGTGGACGACGACCAGGACGAGGGCAAGGCCTCCGCCAGGCTGCTGCGGAAGAATCTGGAGCCTCACCTGGGTGACATCCGGGAGCATTGGCCCCGGCAGTGTGAGGCCATGGCCCAGTGTATGGAGGAATTGGCCCGGCTGGAAAGGGAAAATTGCCCCAATCCGGACCTGCCCGCCTCCTGCTTTGGCCGCCTGATGGGGTCGCTGATGGTGTACGGGGAGGATCAGTGGGCGGAGGAGCTTCGCCAGTTGGGCTTTTCCCTGGGCCGGTTCATCTATCTGGCGGATGCCATGCTGGACTATGACCGGGACAAGCGGAAAAAGCAATTCAATCCCTTCCTTGCTATGGGGCAGGAAAAACAGCCTCAAAAATGGGAACAATACCTGGTGCTGGCCATGGCCCGATGCACCGAAAGCTACGAAAAGCTCCCCCTGGTGCAGGACAAGCCGCTGCTGGACAATATTCTCTACAGCGGCGTGTGGGTGCAATACAGAGGGAAGATGAAGAAGGAGGAGCCCAATGGTTGACGATCCTTATAAGGTTCTGGGCCTGGATCACAATGCCAGCGACGAGGACGTAAAGCGGGCCTACCGTGCTTTGGCAAAGAAATACCATCCCGACCTGAATCCCGGCGACCAGGAGGCAGCCAGGAAAATGCAGCAGGTCAACGAGGCCTACGATCAGATCAAGAACCCCGAGAAATACGCCCGCCAGGCGGGCTCTTACGGCCCCAATCCCTACGGCGGCAACCCTTATGGCGCTTATGGGTACGGCGGCTATGAGGAACGGGCTTATCAGTCCCGGAATCAGGGCGACCAATATCAGACCTCCGCCGAACAGTACATCCGCTACCGCCGGTGGTCCGAGGCCTTGAACGCCCTCCAGAACAGCCAGAACCGGAACGCCCGTTGGTATTACCTAAGCGCCCTGGCCAATGACGGACTGGGAAATCAGGTTACGGCCCTGGAGCATATGCGCCGGGCCGTGAGCATGGAGCCGGACAATCAGGAGTACCTGTGGGCCCTGAGCCAGCTGGAAAACGGCGGCTCCGCCTATCGGAAGCAGGCCGGCAATTTTGGCGGCTTCTCCTTTGGCGGAAGCCCCTGCGGCGGGCTGTGCATGTGCTATCTGGCCCAGCTCCTTTGCTGCGGCGGCCGGATGCCTTTCTTCTTCTGCTGTTGAGGATACGATGGATCAATTATCTTCGGCAGATGTTGGATTTGCAGGCAGCACATTTTCGGGAAACATTTTGCTTGGGCGGCTGCACCCCGCTCCCGTGGGGCAGCCGGTGCGGATGCACAGCGCCATAATCTTTTACAGCTTGTGGTGTGCAGTAAGGCGCATGGGATTTTTAACATGCTGCAAAATGCCAGGAGCGTCTGCTCCTGGCATTTTCTCACATTTTTTCCGGGGCGGAGAAGCCCAGGATGTGGATGCACTGCTCCAAAATGTTCTTGGACAGGCCGATGAGGGAGATGTAGCCCGCTTTCAGAGTCTCGTCCGGCTCCGAGAGAATCCGGGTCTCGTGATAGAAGGCGTTGACGCAGCCTGCCAGCTCATAGATATAGGCACAGATCAGGTTGGGGGCGGAGGAGCGCAGGGCGGCTTCCAGCGTGGGGCCCAGCTTGGTGATGGAGAGCATCAGCTCCTTGGCATGGGGGTTGGCCGGGGGCTGGATGGGCAGATTTTCCCAGGCACCGTACCGGGACAGAATGCTCTTCACCCGGACGATGGTATAGAGAATATAGGGGCCGGTGTTGCCCTCGAAGGCGGCGAAGCGCTCCATGTCAAAATTGTAATCCTTGGTGGGCTGGTTGCTCAGGTCGCCGTATTTCAGGGCGGCCAGGGCAATTTTTGCGGTGGTGGCCTCTACCTCATCGTCGGAGACGACCTTGTTTTCCACCACCTTGGAGCGGACAAAGTCCGTCATGTCGGCGATCAGCTGCTCTAAGCGGAGAACGCCGCCGTCTCTGGTCTTGAAGGGTTTGCCGTCCTTGCCATTCATGGTGCCGAAGCCCACGTGCTCTAGCTCCGTCCCGGGACCGACGATGCCTGCTTTTCGGGCGGCCCGGAACACCTGCTCAAAGTGGAGGTTCTGCCGCTTATCGGTGACGTAGAGCACCTTCTCCGGGCTCCAGTCCTGCATCCGCTGAACCAGAGTCGCCAGGTCTGTGGTGGCGTAGATGGAGGAGCCGTCGGACTTGACCAGGATGCAGGGGGGCATTTCCTTCTTGTCCCCCTCCTGAGCCACGGGAATGACCCAGGCTCCCTCGGACTGGACGGCAATGCCCCGCTTCTTCATATCCTCCACCATGGCGGGGATGTAGGGGTCGGCGTCGGATTCTCCCAGCCACTTCTCAAAATGCACATCCAGATTGTCGTAGTTTTTCTTCAGGTCCGCCACGGACACGTTCATAATGTGCCGCCACAGGGCACGGTAGCCCCGGCGGCCCTGCTGCAATTCCAGGGTGGCCTGGTGGGCCTTCCGGGAAAATTCCGGGTCCACCTTCTTGGCGGAGGCGGTGGGGTAGATTTCTTCCAAATCCGTGACGGTGAAGGGAGCCTCCTGGGGATATTCCCCAGTAAAGCTCTCGTCAAAATAGGGAAGCTCCGGCTGCCGCTCCTGGAGCTCGGCGATAATCAGGCCCATCTGCAAGCCCCAGTCCCCCAGGTGCACGTCGCCGATGGCATTGTAGCCCAGGAAATCATACAGCCGTTTCAGGGCCTCACCAATGATGGCCGGGCGCAGATGGCCGATGTGCAGGGGCTTTGCCACGTTGGCTCCGCCGTAGTCCACCACAATGGTCTTCCCGGCACCGATTTTCTCCACGCCGAAGTCCGCCGACCTGCGCATCTGCTCCAGGTAATCTGCCAGGAAGGCCCCGGAGAGCTTCAGATTGATAAAGCCCGGCATTACAGCCTCACACAGATCGTAGTCGTTCCCCCCCCGCTGCTCTGCCACTGCGTTTGCCACCTGGATGGGAGCGCAGTGGTACTGCTTGGCCGCGGCCAGAGCGCCGTTGCACTGGTACTCGCACAGGTCGGGCCGGTTGGAAACCGTTACCCGGCCAAAGCTGGGGTCGTAGCCGGCAGCCGCAAACGCCGCCTGCATCTTTTTTGTAATCATCTCCAGAATTTTTTCCATATTTACCTCCGAAAAAGAGCTTGGAATTTTTAGTGGATTAGGCTCTGGCTTAGCGGTCATGCAAATTGTTTTTGGCGCACCAACAGGACGGAGAAAATTACCTTCCCCCGGGGGGCAATGTCGTCAACTTAAGACATCCCGTAGGGGAGGCTATTAGCCTCCCGCGCAGAACAATCCCCAAAAGCGGCACCAAGTCAGGCAAATCCGTATCATTTTCCATTTGCCGGCTCCATTCACCAGAACACTCAAAAACCGTTACCTGGCGGGAGGCTAATAGCCTCCCCTACGGCGTTTTTTAATTCCTAACTATCTCGTATCCCATATCTTATATCTCAGCCTTCCGCTGGGCCATCCACTCCAGGTAATCGTCATAGGTGCCGTACTTGTCGATGATGGTGCCGTCGGGCTGGAAGGCGATCACCCGGTTACAGGTGGAGGTCAGCATTTCGTGGTCGTGGGAGGCCAGCAGCACCACCCCGGTGAAGGCCTCCAGGCCCTTGTTCACCGCCTGAATGGATTCCATATCCAGGTGGTTGGTGGGCTGATCCAGCAGCACCACATTGGCCCCGGAGAGCATCATTTTGGAGAGCATGCAGCGAACCTTCTCGCCGCCGGAGAGCACATTCACCGGCTTGAACACATCCTCATTGCTGAACAGCATCCGCCCCAGGAAGCCCCGCAGGTACACATCGTCCTTCTTGGCAGAATACTGCCGGAGCCAGTCCACCAGCTCCATCTGATTGCCCTCGAAATACTCGCTGTTGTCCTTGGGCAGGTAGCTGCGGATGGTGGACACGCCCCATTTCACGCTGCCCTCGTCCGGCTCCAGCTCTCCCATGAGCACCTTGAAGAGGGCCGTCTGGGCCAGCTCGTTCTCACCCACGAAGGCGATTTTGTCCGTGCGGTTCACGGAGAAGTACACCTTGTCCAGCAGCTTCACCCCGTCCACGGTGACGGAGACGTCCTTCACTGTCAGCACGTCCTTGCCCAGCTCCCGCTCGGCCTGGAAGCCCACGAAGGGATAGCGCCGGGTGGAGCAGGGCATTTCCTCCACGGTCAGCTTGTCCAGCAGCTTCCGCCGGGCAGTGGCCTGCTTGGCCTTGGACTTGTTGGCGGAGAAGCGCTGGATGAACAGCTGCAGCTCCTCAATCTTCTCCTGATTCTTCTTGTTCTTGTTGCGCAGCATGGCCTGAACCATCTGGCTGGACTCGTACCAGAAGTCGTAGTTGCCCACGTACATCTTGATCTTGCCGTAGTCAATGTCCACGGTGTGGGTGCACACCGTATTCAGGAAGTGCCGGTCGTGGCTCACCGCAATGACCATGCCGGGGAAATCCAGCAGGAAATCCTCCAGCCAGTTGATGGCCTCGATGTCCAGGTTGTTGGTGGGCTCGTCCAGCATGACGATGTCCGGGTTTCCAAACAGCGCCTGGGCCAGCAGAATCTTCACCTTCAGCCGGGGGTCCACGCTGCCCATCACATCGTAGTGCAGCTCCGTACCGATGCCCAGACCCTGGAGCAGACGGGAGGCGTCGGACTCCGCTTCCCAGCCCCCCAGCTCGGCGAACTCCGCCTCCAGGTCGGCAGCCCGCAGACCGTCCTCATCGGAAAAGTCCGGCTTTTCATAGATGGCATCCTTTTCCTTCATCACGTCGTAGAGATGCTGGTTGCCCATGATGACGGTGTCCATAACGGTGTACTCATCGTAGGCATTCTGGTTCTGCTTCAAAACGGATACCCGCTTGGTGGGGTCGATGGTGATGCTGCCGTTGGTGGAATCCAGCTCTCCGGTGAGGATTCGCAGGAAGGTGGACTTGCCCGCCCCGTTGGCGCCGATGATGCCGTAGCAGTTGCCGGGCAAAAACTGCAAATCCACATGCTGGAACAGCCACTGGCCGCCAAACTGCATCCCCAAATTACTGACTGTAATCATGTTCGTCTCCTTATTCAATCCATATTCGCTCTCTGGCGCATAACTTTACAGGATAATCCTACCACAAAATTGTGAATAAAGAAAGAACTTTTTTTCAGGTACTTGCATTTTTTGAAAACTGCGGTATAATATTGGCACTCAAAGCTATAGAGTGCTAAATAACAGAATGGAAAGGAAATATTGACTATGGAAAAGATTCAGTTTAAGGCCGAGTCCCAGCGTCTGCTGGATTTGATGATTAACTCCATCTACACCCACCGGGAGATTTTCCTCCGGGAGATCATCTCCAACGCCTCCGACGCCATCGACAAGCTGGCCTATCAGGGCCTGACGGACAGCAGCCTGAACGTCAATAAGGACGATCTGAAAATCACCATCACCCGGGCCAAGGAAGCGCGCATCCTCACCGTTTCCGACAACGGCATCGGCATGACCCGGGAGGAAATGGAAGAGAACCTGGGCACCATCTGCAAGTCCGGCTCCCTGAGCTTCAAGCAGGCCATGGAGCACAGCGACGATATTGACATCATCGGCCAGTTCGGCGTGGGCTTCTATTCCGCCTTCATGGTGGCCTCCTCCGTCACCGTGATTTCCAAAAAGGCCGGCCAGCAGCAGGCCTTCAAGTGGGTCTCCGACGGCGCCGACGGCTATACCATCGAAGAATGTGAGCGGGAATACTCCGGCACCGACGTGATCATGACCCTGAAGCCCGACACCGACGACGACAAGTACAGCGAATATCTGGATGAGTACGAAATCCGCAGCCTGGTGAAGAAATACTCCGACTACATCCGCTACCCCATCGTCATGGAGGTGGAGAAGTCCCGGAAGAAGGAGGATTCCCCCGAGGACAAGCCCGAGTACGAAACCTATACCGAGATGGAGACGCTGAACTCCATGGTGCCCATCTGGCAGCGCAGCAAGAAGGACGTCACCGACGAGGAGTACGAGAGCTTCTACCGGGAGAAATTCTTCGACTACAACAAGCCCCTGCGGATCATCTACACCAGCGCCGAGGGAAGCATCTGCTTCAAGGCCCTGCTGTATATCCCCGGCAAGGCGCCCTACGACTTCTACACCAAGGACTTCAAGCGGGGCTTGCAGCTGTATTCCTCCGGCGTGATGATTATGGAGAACTGCGAGGATTTGCTGCCCGAGCACTTCCGCTTTGTCCGGGGCATTGTGGACAGCCAGGATTTGAGCCTGAACATCAGCCGTGAGATGCTCCAGCACAACCGCCAGCTCACCGTCATCGCCCGGAACATCGAAAAGAAGATTCGCTCTGAGCTGAAGGCCATGCTGGAAAACGACCGGGAGAAGTATGAGGAATTCTATGCTGCCTTCGGCCTCCAGCTGAAATACGGCACGGTTTCCGAGTACGGCGCCCACAAGGACAGCTGCCAGGACCTGCTGCTGTACTACAGCCACAAGCAGGGCAAGCTGGTGAGCCTGAAGGAATATGTGGAGGCCATGCCCGAGGGCCAGGAGAAGATTTACTTCGCCCCCGGTGAGAATCGGGAGCACCTGAGCAAGCTTCCCCAGGTGGAGCTGCTGAGCGACAAGGGCTATGACGTGCTGCTGTTCACCGAGGAGGTGGACGAGTTCGTGCCCCAGACGCTGATGACCTATATGGAGAAGAAATTCTGCAACATCACCACCGAGGATTTGGGTCTGCAAAGCGACGAGGAAAAGAAGCAGGCCCAGGAGAAGGCAGAGGAGCTCAAGGGCTTCACCACCTTCGTCAAGGAGAGCCTGGGCGAGCAGGTGAAGGAGGTTCGCCTGTCCCAGAACCTGGGCAGCTACCCCGCCGCCATGGTGCCCGAGGCCGGCATGAGTTTCGAAATGGAGAAATATATGAAGCGGGTGAACCCGGAGTTTGCCTACCCTGTGGGCCGGGTACTGGAGCTGAACCCGGAGCATGAGGCTGTGAAGACGTTGCAGCGGGTGATGACCGAGGACCCGGTGCTGGCCAAGGACTATGCCCAGCTGCTGTGCTGCCAGGCCCAGCTCATGGCCCAGCTGCCCCTGGACGATCCCTTCGCCTACTCCGAGCTGGTCTGCAAGCTGATGAAATAAGGCAACCCCATCCACTACGTTTTCATGGGCGAAATTGTGGATGTATTTGGAATAATTTAACAGCGAACGGGCTCCCGCATGGCGGAAGCCCGTTTCCCTATTTGATACGCACCCAAACCCTCATCTCTCCCTCGCCACGGTTGGCCCAGGCAAAATAGGGGATGAATTTTAGTGTGACCGGTTCAGTTTTCACCGGGGCATAGCTCCGGTACAGGGGGCCGTCCTCCGGCTCTTCACGCTTCCCTGGAACCTCCAACACCGCCATGCCCCTGCCGCCAATCTCCATGGGTACCGCTTTTGCCTCTTCGGCACGGGAGGAATCGATGCTGCACAGGTGCAAATCGGGCCCATTGTCCGCCTGTTCCAGACAGTAGGTGATGGGGCCCCGGGCCACGGCCACTTTGTCCAAATCCTCCCGTACCCGGTTGCTCGCCATGAGCAGCCGCATTTTCATGGGAAAATCCAGTGTCACCGTGTCACCGTCCCTCCAGACTCCGGTGAAATAGCAGTAGCCCTCCTGTTCTGTCCGCTCCATATCCCGGGGAGCGGAGACAGCTGGCGCATCACACCAGCCGGGGAGCCGGAAAGCCAGGGTACAGGTTATGTCTTTTTCCGTGTGCACGGTCAGCCTTGCCCGCCCCTCCCAGGGAAAATCACTCTCCACTGTCACGTGGAGCGTGGTCTGCCCCACTTTTTTGCGCAGCCTCCCGCTTATGTAGAGGTGAACAAACAATGTATCCTCATTCTCGGTGCAGGCATAGGCTCCCACGGAACTGACAATCCGGGCCAGATTCGGGGGGCAGCAGGCGCAGCCCAACCACTTCTGCCGCACGGGGTCGACGTGCTTCAGTCGTTCGTCCCGCTTGCAGGCCATGGGGTTGACCTCCAACGGGTTGACGTAGAAGAAGCTTTTGCCGTCCAGCGCCATTCCGGCCAGCACTGTATTATACAGGGCCAGCTCCATCACATCGGCGTACTCTGCGCTGGGCTCGATTTCCAGCATCCGCCTGGCGAAGAAGGCCAGGGCGATGGCCGCACAGGTCTCTGAGTAGGCGGTATCGTTTGGCAGGTCGAAGGGATAGGAGAAGGCCTCGCCGTGGTGGGTGCCTCCCACGCCGCCGGTGACGTACAGCTTTTCTGTTACGATGCTGTTCCACAGCCGTTTGCAGGCGGCATACATGGATTCATCCTGGGTCAGCCGTGCCATGTCCGCCATACCTGCGTACAAATACCCCGCCCGAACTGCATGACCCACTGCCTCGACCTGCTCCCGCACCGGAAGATGGGCCTGATGATAGCTATAGCGGTTTGGGTTTGTGTCCGGTGTCCAGGGCTTGCCCTCAAACTGGGCACGCTCCCGGGCCTCCTGATCGAAGTAATATGGCTGGGTTCCCCGCTGATTCAGGAAAAATTGACTGAGGTTCCGGTATTTCTCCTCACCGGTGACCTCATACAGCCGAACCAGTCCCATTTCTGCAATTTCGTGCCCGGGGTAGCCCTTGCACTTCCCTGCCTCGCTGCCAAATCGCTCTGCCACAAAATCTGCAAAGCGACAGGCGGCACGCAGGAGCTTGTCCTTGCCGGTGGCCTGAAAGTAGGCTGCCGCTCCCTCTGCCAAATGGCCCAGGCAGTACAGCTCATGGTGATCCCGCAGGTTGGTAAACACCCGGTCCATGCCGCCCAGGATGTAGTAGGTGTCCAGATAGCCGCTGTCATCCTGGGCGGCACATACCAGCTCGATGGCCTCGTCGGCTGCCGCCTCCAGAACCGGGTCGGGATGCTGGGTCAGGGAGTAGGCCACTGCCTCGATCCATTTTGAAAAGTCGGTATCCTGAAACAGAAAACCATAGAATTTGTCGGGATCGGGATTTTTTAAGTCCTCTGGAAGAGTCCGGAACCCACGACCGGTATAACTGGGCGGGGTGAAGGCGGCATTTTCCCGCTTCTGCTTCATAAGCCGTGCCGCCGCCCGGAAATTATGTATGCAATAGCTGGGTTCCGCCCCGGGAACCCGGTCGTTGAGGGCCTCCCACTGATAGGGAATCACCTGGGTGCGCACAGTCTCCTGCACGGTATGCCAGAAACCGCCGGTGATTTGTACCGCTTTCAAATCCAGCGGCCTGTTGAAATGCTTTTTATCCATAAACGCCCTCCATAATTTTTTATGAAATGGGAACTGCTGCAATGGAGCAGAGGGCGCTGTACAGGCTGCGATTACGGTGCTCTGCGCCATCTTCCCAATGATATTATAGCACAGATATTCCGCTTTTGTCATCTTTTTACCACTGCTAAAAGCGGATTTTAGCAGGAAATAAATCCAAGTGCCCGCCCCATGCTCTTTCGGGAAACCGGCGCATTTTCACTACCAACCCCAGGGCATATTTGAACCGCTGATCGGGCGCTTCATATCATTTCCTTTATGGACTTCTATGTATTGCATTCTGGGTTCCCGATTGACACAAGCTTACCATTCCGGGAACCGATCCCAGGCTAGCTTCTGGCCGCAGCGGTCGCAGAAGGCCATGTATTCTCTCTCCACGCATATACCACAACGCGGACATACCGGATAGCTGGTGGATTGGCTGCCCTTCCGGTATGTCCGACATTTGGTTACCTGACGGGGAATCCGATAGGACACGGCGTTCAACAGCTCCATGAACTGCTTTGATTCCCACGTCAAAGTCATTTTGCGGTGCTTCCGCAAGCCCTGATACATTCTCGTAAATAGAGGAGAGCTTTTGCGGACATTTCGATTCCTTCTTCGCCTCACCCTTTAACCATAAGCATCTGGGCTTTTGTAAGACGCCGAAGAACAGAAAAATGTCTATTTATGTCCAAAGTTATGCGGAAGCAGCCAGTCTGCCTCTTACGTATGCTCTTGCAGTTCCTCCGGCACATCCGGCTGGTAAAGCATAAACACACAGGCGCTGCCTAAACTTGAAGCTGCAAACAACATTGCTGCGCTGGCCAGCAGAGCACCCAGCTTTACCATAACAGAATTAACCATTGCTTTCATAGAACTTCCTCCTCTCCTGTTTTTTTATCACAGCCAGCAGCATTGATAGTCCCGCCATGCTGCTGCCCGCAAAATACATATTGACCCATTGACCATTGGGTGTGAACAGGAAAACCACCGCCATAGCCCCAAGCAGATTGACCAGGCCGAGGAGCAGGCTGTTCCGGCGATTTATCCTGCGGCTGCTTTCCTTTAACGGCTTATTGGGGGCTGCCACCGGTGAGAATAGCAAAATGATAACAAGATTTATGGAGCAGGTAATCAGACACGCTTTTACCGGGATCGGATACAATCTTTCCGTGAACAGGACAAGAAAGTAAAGAAAGGAGAATGTAAATATACAGCGAAAATGGTTTTTTGCGTGGTATCCGCCCCCGGACAGCCGCAGCGGCACAAAACCCGCCAAGTACGGTATCCACAGAAAGGGTTTTCCGCAGATTGCGGAAATGATGAGCAGGGCCGCAACCCCAGCCAGCGAGGAATACAGCAGCTCCAGACCGTATGCATAAATGCGTGCCTTCCCGGTTTCAATGATGCTGCGTTCTGACATCCTCTCAGCGGTTTTTATTGCTATTTGCTGAATCATCGACATTTCTCCCTTCGCTTTTTGTTAAACTTAATGTAATCTATTAAAAACGACAATTCAAGGGGTTTGGCACGAACGACGGTTTAAGCGGCACAAACGACAGAATCATCCCTTGAAATAATAGTTTTTCTATTATATAATAATAGCTACAGTAGCTTAATTTCTCGCTGTAAACCCGATATAATAACCACAGAATGGAGTAAGAATGCGAGGAACTGCTGTGAATTTGATAAGGAAAAAGATCGGCACTATGATTCGAGAGAAACGAAGCGGCCAGCGCCTTACACAAGAGGAGCTGGCCGAAAAGGTGGGTCTTTCCACTGGTATGATCGGGCAAATCGAGCGGGGGGAAACCATGCCCAGCATTGAAAGTCTGGATGCGATCATTAAGGAATTGTGCATTGACCCCAGATCCCTGTTTGGAGACACGCCTCCGTCAAACACAGAGTTGGCGGAGTTATACATGATCGCTTCCCGAATGAACTCGGATCAGCGGCACCTCTTGCTGAAAATTGCCAGAGCGATCCGGGAGGAGTGATGCTGTGCTTTTGCTGCTTCTGGCACAAACGACCGTTAAAACGGCACAAACGTCAATCACACCACCTTGAATGGACTTCTGAAATCTGTTAAAATAGATTCGGAAACAATCCATTTCAAGGTGGTGCTTTTATGGAAAAGCTTCGTTTGGGAATTTGCGACGATGAAATACAGGACTTGGCACAAATCCTGGAGCTGGTAAAGCGGTATGATGAAGACTGCCAGCTGCAGATTACCACTTTTCTCCATGCCAAAGATATTCTGCATGCGGCTAAGACATCCGGTTTCGATATTGCGATTTTGGATATTGAAATGGAACCGCCGACGGGGTTTGACGCAGCGAAGGAATTGATCGCCATGCCCAATCCCCCGATTGTGATATTTGCCACGAAAAGCAATGCCTACGCCCTGAAAGGATACGGGGTCGCCATCCGGTATCTCCAAAAGCCGGTCGCCCAGGGGGACTTCTTTGAAGCGATGGATGCCGCCATTGCCGATGCCACGGCCCACCGCCTCACGTTCCAAATTGATACTTCCCTTGTCTCTGTACATCTGCGAGACATCCAGTACATTGAAATATTTGGGCATTATGCGGTGGTGCATACGGCAGAGGAGGCCTATCGTTTCCGCAGCACCTTGAGGGAAGTGATGGCCCGTCTGCCAAGAGGGTATTTTGCATCCCCACACAAGAGCTATGTTGTCAACCTGGAGCACGTCCATTCTGTGACAACCTCTGTAATTACGCTGGATTGCGGTACAGTGGTTCCCATTGGCCGAAAACGAATGCAGGAATTCAATGACGCACTGTATCGTTTTCTTGGGAGGTAGTCATGTTTATTCTTGCGGAACTTGCAGGGGTCGTTGCGGAAATGTTCCTGGCCTATATCTATCTCAATGGATTTTTCCCCCAAAGACTCCGCCCATGGTGGGCAATGTGGGCTGCCTATCTTGTGAGCGGCTGCATTCTTGCAATACTGTCTTTCGTGCCGGATGCCTCTTTTCTTCGATTGGCTTTCTATGCGGCTGCACTGGGACTATTTGCGTATTCTTTTTTCAATGCCAGCATTCTTCAGGCAGCGTATGCCAGTATCAGCTTCAGCTGCCTATGTGTATTAGGTGAAATGCTGACTTTCGGCTTGTTTTCTCTGTTTCACATTGACGCTGATGAAATTATGAGCTATGGCCATTCCCGTGCCATTTGCATTATTATCTCCCATATGCTGCTGTGGCTTTGCGTACTGATCGTGCTGGCAATTACGAAACGCAGGAGAACCGCCATTACCTTGCCATTTCTTCTCACCTTAACGCCCGGTTATATTGCCGGAATTATTCTGGGGTTGTCCTTTTGCCGGCAGGTTCTCTCCGGGGACGACCGAATGTCTATCCCCGTTTTGGTATCCGCAATCGGCTTGCTCTACTTAAACATTGTGATTGTCCTGTATGCGGAGCGTGCCAAAAATGCTTCTGACCAGAAGCTTCAAGCAGAGCTGGCGGAGCATCACTATGCCATGCAGGAGCAATACTATGCTCAGCTCCGAAGCGAGCAGGAAGAAACCAGAGCCATGTTCCATGACATCAATAAATACATGCAGGCAATGCGCACCCTGGCGGCGGAGGCAAACGCAGCGGAAGTAAATCAAATGATGGCGGAGACCCAGGAGCTCTTTGATAGCCTCACCACGGTGGTGGATGTGGGAAACAGCGTGGTAAGCACGATCCTGAACGAGTACCGGGAAATTGCTGAGGATGCCGATACTCCTTTTGACTTTGATGTCCGTGTTCCGCAGAACCTGGGTATTCCGGCAGTGGATCTTTATGTTTTGCTGGGCAATACTCTGGATAACGCCATAGAGGCCTGCCAGTCCCTGCCTGCGGAGAACCGATATATCCGCCTTCAGATGCGGACATATCACAACATCTTCTTTTACCGCATCGAGAACCCCTACGCTGAGGAATATCCCCGGCGGAGCCGGGGGAAAAACCACGGCTACGGACTTCAAAATGTCCGCAGATGTGTGGAAAAGTACAGCGGCGATGTATCGATCAATGACAAGGACGGAACGTTCATCCTTTCCCTGCGGCTGAACAACTGTGTGCCCCTGGATTGTGAGCTGATTTCCCCCGTAACCAGCTCTAAAGGAGCACGATAGGCGAAAAACATGGCCATAATTTTTAACGGGCTTCCGCACTGCGGAAGCCCGTTTCTCATATTCAGTCCGATTCCGGAATCTGGAATTCAATGTAATAGCTTTGCCAGTCCCAGAAGTTTCTGGCCAGGGGATGGACGTCGCTGGGGTCGTAATTGTCCTCTATGTGCAGCCGCAGGCAGTAATCCCCGCTTTCCAGCTGGCCAATGGTCTGGGCCCAGTCGATGGTGAGCTGGGAGGCGCCTCCCATTTTCACATCCCAGCCGGGGGCCAGGTCTTCGCTGCCACAGACCTGCCACCCGGAGGCGTACAGGAGATAGTTCGTCACATTTAGCTGGCCGAACTGCTGGCCCGCCTCCTGGGTGATTTCCAGGGTGATTCCCTCCGGGGTGGCGGAGCGCACCCGGAATTCCAGGCCCCAGTCCTCCCGGTCGATCTCGTAGTGATAGGGCGTGCTCATGTCGAAAAAGTGGGTGCTCAGGATGTCCGGATGCCCCGGCGCCCGGACGGTAAAGCTGCGGATCAGGGGCTGGGCGCCGTCCGGCGTCTCCAGCACGTCGCAGATGGACCACAGCTCCATCTCGGGATAGGCATATTCAAACCTGGTCAGCCCGTTCACGGTCTGGGTGGATTCCTGGCAGATTCCGGCAGCGGCATCCCGGCGGACGTCGGCCAGAATTTCATCCACGGTGATTTTCCCGCCGGAAACCGCCTCCTCCAGGCTCATCCGCTCTCCCTGGACCTCCACGGTCACATTTTCCACCAGATCATAGGAAATCTCATACCCCTCCGGCTGGGCAGCAGGGATGGAGCGAAGGAAGCGTTCCTGCATTTCTGGGTACTTTTCCCCAAGCTCATGGGAAATGGCCAATTGGTTGTAAAGCTCGTCCGTCCGGTCGCATTGGATGGTGCAGTGCCGCGCCTCCTCCGCCCCGGCCCCCGGAATAACCGCCAGCAGGGCCAGCAGAAACGCAATGCAGCTGATTTTTCGGATCATAGAATGTCCTCCTTTTGATTCTATTTTGCTTCAACGATGAGTTCAAATTCCGAAATGGCTTCGGAGGAAATCAGGCTGCGGTCAAACCACAGATCGTACACACCGAAATCCTTGACAAACAGGTAACGGTAATACTCCTGCTTCTCCTGGGTCTCGGGATCGGTCACATATATGCCCATATGCTGGTGGGGATGAAAAAAGCTACCGCCAAGCCAGCTGAAATACTCACAGCCGTAGGCCACTTCGTCCATGTAGACATCAAATGCTCTGCTGCTTGGACTGCGGATGTCCCTCGGCCTCAGGCCGGTAAGGCGTATACCGCCAACGGCGGTGCCGTCCGCGTCAATGATGGAGCAGCTTGTGTCTGTGACCTCGGTAACTTGGTAGCCAGCCGGAAGTTCAAAGGAAAAGTCTCCCTTTTGAGGCGGCGCACTGATCAGCCAGTATCCTGCCCCCAGTCCCCCAAGCAGCGCCGCCACAATGGTTACGGCCAGAATCAGCTTGGATGCTTTTTTCATAATATCCCTCGCTCTCTGTCGACTTTTACGCAAAGTGTAATAATAGCGTAGCACAAATTTCTTCCAGATTCAACCTGCTAAATGAAATCTTAAGCTTTTGCCATTCAAGCCGCAAGGGAGGCTACAGATGCCCACACAGTATTGGTTGCCCGCATCGTACCCGCTTGAGCCGACACAGGAATAGCAAGAATCATCAGCAGAGCCAAAAGGAATGCAGTCTTTCTCATAAAAATCACCTCCTTTCCTCGTTATATACTCTATAACGATTCAAGGAGGCGATTTTGGACACCTAATGAAAAATATTTTTTTATTTTTTTGAAACGACGCTTTCCGCCATTTTTATCAATATATCCTCGCTGACATGAGCGCCCAGATTGAACAGAATACCCTTCTCACTGTCAATCCACACGATTTCGCTGGAATCCGAATCATCCGGCGAGAGATATAAAGTGCCGGGCAGACCGTTGATCGAAACTTCCCGCTGCTCAAAATCGGCGCATTGGATATACATCTCCACAGCATCCGTCTTTACCAAGTAGGAGAATGTGGCAAGCCAACCGTCTTCGTCACGGTAGCAATAAATTTCTCCCCCCGGGAGTTTCTCAATGCTGTCAAGAGCAAATCCCTCAGGCAGCCACCCGGGGCAGAACTGTGGGGAGTCGGCAGCAGCACGCTCTTCTGTAAAGTAATAATAGTAGAAGGCATCGTAACGCTCCCGCACCCAGCCGAATACAAATTCTCTGGCTTCGGCGCTCAGGGCCAGCAGCGAGCCAAAGCAGGCTGTAAGCACCAGCAAAAACACCGCGGCGCTCCTGAGACAGCGATAGAGGGCGGGGTGCCGCTGCCTGCGCAGAATGCGGTTCATTTTCCGCTGGAATGCCGCCGAAAAGGAATGGGTGCATTCCCGGGGCAGACTGTTATCCAGGATGGCGGCAGCCTTCTCGGCGGCCCGGGCCAGCATTTCGTCATCCATCACAGAACTCCCTCCTTTTCGCAAAGCGCTTGCAGCTTCTGCTTTGCCCGCTGGACAAGCTTGGCGGCGTTGGCCTCCGAAATGCCCAGCTGCTGCGCAATCTCCCTCCCGCTGAAACCGTGATAGTATTTCAGCAGGATTACCTCCCGGTAGCGGGCCGGGAGGCGCAGAATGCACCCTTCCAGTCCCCGGGCCTCCGGCGCCGGAAGCCCCTGCAGCTCGTCCAGGTAGGCTTCGTCCTTCCAGCGCTGATTTTTCCGGTAGAGATCGATGGCTTTGCTCTCTACTATAGTAACGACGTAGCTCCTGGTTTTTGGACACTCCGGGTGGGAAATTTTTTCAATATTTTCCGCAATTTTCAAAAAGGCATTGTGAACCGCATCCTCCGCATCCTGTTCATTCCCCAGGATTTTGTAGGCCACATGGTACATAAGCCCCCGGTAGCGCAGGTATACCGTCTCAAATTTTGACCTGTCCTCGGAAGAGTCCATGGCCGCAAGATAAATCAGCATTGGCAAGTCCTCCAATTCCGCCGCGATGGCCAAAAGGGACAGGCTTTCCAAATCCGCTCAGAATTTGGAGCACCTGTCCCTTTGCTTTTAATTATTCCGGAACCGGGACAGGAAATCCCTGGTCTCCTGCTTCTGGGGGCTGCCGAAAAGCTCATCGGGAGCGCCTTCCTCGCAGATGACGCCGCCGTTCATATAGACCACGTGGTTGCTCACGTCCCGGGCGAAGGCCATCTCGTGGGTGACTACCAGCATGGTCATCCCCTCCTGGGCCAGGGAGCGCATGACGGAGAGCACCTCGCCCACCATTTCCGGGTCCAGGGCGGAGGTGGGCTCGTCGAACAGCAGCACCTCCGGGTCCATGGCCAGGGCCCGGGCGATGGCCACCCGCTGCTTTTGACCGCCGGAAATCTGCCGGGGCCGGGCGTTGACATAGGGAGTCATGCCCACCTTTTCCAGATACTGCATGGCGTGGGTCCTGGCCTCCTCCCGGCGGCGCCCGAGCACCTTCACCTGGCCAACGATGCAATTTTCCAGCACCGTCATGTTGTTGAACAGGTTAAACGACTGAAACACCATGCCCACATGGGAGCGGTAGGCCGCCGCCTTGAAGCCCCGGGCCGCCACATTCTCCCCGTGGTAGAGGATTTCTCCGGAGGTGGGGTTTTCCAGCAGGTTTACGCAGCGAAGCAGGGTGGACTTTCCGGAGCCGGAGGCCCCGATGATGGAGGTCACATCCCCCTTTTTCACCGTGAAATCAATGTCCCGGAGTACCTGATGGCTGCCGAAGGACTTGGACAGGTGCTTTACCTGCAAAATCAGCTCATCCATCTTTAGCGTCCTCCCTTTGTATCCCGGAATTCCTTGCTGTGCTCGTCATAAGGCGAGCCCTTGCCGGGGTGGTTGTAGGTTCCGGCGGTCATGGTCAGCTGATCCTCCTGCACCAGCTCATAGTTGTCGCTGCCGTCCATTTTCCGTTCCAGCCACCGCAGCAGGAAGGAGGCAGCCAGGGTCATGGTCAGATAGCCGATCATCTCAATGGCTGCAGAGGGAAAATACATGTTGTTCACGCCGGTGATGTAGCGGTGGAAGGCGAAGAACTCCGTGAAGCTGATGATGAACATGACGGAGGTATCCTTCACGTTGATGATGAAGTTGTTGCCGATCTGGGGCATGATGTTCCGCAGGGCCTGGGGCAGGATCACATTTACCATGGTCTGCACATGGGTCATGCCGATGGCTTTGGCACCCTCGGTCTGGCCCGGGTCGATGGAGATGATGCCGCCCCGGACGGACTCGGCCATATAAGCGCCGGTGTTGATGGAGACGATCAAAATGGCCGCCGCCCAGACGCTGTTAAAGCGCATGGTGTTGTTGGTAAAGTAGGGCAGGCCATAGAAGATGAACACCGCTTGCAGCACCATGGGGGTGCCCCGGAACACCTCTACATAAATCCGAACCAGAACCCGAATGAGCTTCAACACAAACCGCTTCACCAGTGAATCGCTTTTGGAATAGGGGATGGTGTTGAGGATACCGCAGATCAGTCCGATGACGCAGCCGATGGCCGTAGCCACCAGGGCGAGAATCAGGGTATTCTTCACACCGCTTAGATACATTCCAGAGTAGTTGCTCCAGAGCTTGGCCATATCCTGGCCCAGCCTGACTAGCTTATCCATGGGAAAAAGCTCCTTTCCTAGAAATAGTTTCCGCCACCCGGCTCAGGGGTCGGGTGACGGAAAGAGATTGCTTAAACTTCGGGCTGAACGGCGATGGCCTGATCCATCATGGCATTGAAGTCCGCCTCGGTCATCTGGGAGAGGACTGCGTCAATGGCATCCTTCAAAGCGGTGTTGCCCTTCAGCACGGAAATGCCGATGTTCACGTTCTCGGCCCGCTCCTGCTCGGTGGCGAACTGGAAGTCGCCGTCGGTGCCGGAGAAGTTCAGGATCACCAGATTGTCATCCTTTGCCACGGCACCCATGGCAGTGGGCAGGTCGGTGCAGATGAAGTCCACGGTGCCGGTTTGCAGGGCCATAATCATGGCGGGAGCGGTGTCCGCCGGGGCCAGCAGTTCCACGCCCTGAATCTGGGGCAGGCAGGAGTCATACCAGATGGTGCCGGACTGAGCGGTGCCCTTGCCGCCGGAGAGTTCCTGGATGGACTTGGCAGAGGCGTAGGGGCTGTCCTTGGTGGTAACGCAGACGATGGTGGCATAGTAGTAGGGGCCTGCCATGTCCACCTCGGCCATCCGGTCAGCGGTCATGGACTGACCGGCGATGTTGGCGTCCATGGTCTGGGACTGGACGGCGGGGGTCAGGGAATCCCAGGCACTGGAAACAATCTCCAGCTCCCAGCCGTTGGCCTCGCAGATCTTCTTAGCGATCATCACATCATAGCCGTTGGCGTAGGCGCCGGGCACGTTGGAGATGGGCACAGCGCCGTTGGCGTCGCTGGTCTGGGTCCAGTTGTAGGGAGCATAGGCACACTCCATACCCACGGTGAACACCCCGTCTTCCAGACCGGGGATGGCAGCCACGGCGGCTTCGGTGGTAGCTTCAACGGTGGTTTCCTGGGCAGCCTCTGTAACAGCCTCGGTGGTGGCCTCGGTGGTGACCTCGGCGGGGGCGTTGGAGCCGCAGGCGGTCAGGCCCAGCAGCAGTGCCAGAACCAAACCTAAGGAGAGCATTTTCTTCATGACAATCAACCTTTCGTTTCTCGGGCAGGGCCCGATTGTAATAAAAATGAACCGCTTTGGCAAGCGGTCCATGGAAAATACGACATCACCCCGCATCGGGGCAGCCAATTAGCCAATGATAGCGCTTCACAAAGTTTTTGTGACAGTCCGGCAGATGTTCTCTGACGACCCAGCGGAAAACGATCGGGCAATCGCACTCCACTTCGGCGGTGATCCCTTTCCCATCCGACGGCTGCACGACCTTGCCGGAGGTACTGATGAGTACCGCGCCTCTATCCAAGCGATTCAATTTATCCGTATACTAACATGTGCCGGGGGCGCTGTCAAGCATTCCCGGCAGAAATCATGAATTTTGTATAATCCTCCAGAAAAAACGCAGAAAATCCGCCTTCCCCTGGGAATTCTGCGTCCGGGGGTTGACAAACCGATCTGCTGGGGCTATAATAAGCATAGGGAAAGGGCGCTACCGATAGACGGTCAGCCCCCCTGATGGATTACAAGAAGTAACCGCACCGGTTAGGAGCAGGGCGGTTACTTCTTGTTATTTATGATTGCAATAATCATACCCGCAAAGGCGAATAGCACCATACAGAACTGAAAAAGCCCTTCATATGTAACTACACTCATCTCTGCCATCCCCCCCCTTTCCACATTGGGACAGGGGGCAAGAAGTTTCACCCCCTGATAAAGGGGGACGAACCGCCTACCATTTATTGATAGCGCCCTGGCACCCACCTGGGGCGCCATCTACAAAATATCACATATTTTCCCACTGCGCAAGATGTTTTTCAGAAATGTCCTGCTTTTTATTTGCCTGAAAGTGCCCGGTGGCTTGACAAAAAAGCTCTCCCGGGCTATAATAAGTATAGAAAAAGGGCGCTACCGATAGACGGTCAGCCCCCTAGTATAGCGATGAAGTAAACCGCACTAGTTGGGGAACATGGGGCGGTTTACTTCTCTTTTACGATCAAGTAGATCAAGCTGGCAAGGGAAATAAGTACCAGGGTGTACTGAAACAGCCCATCGAACGTAACTACATCCATCTCTGCCATCCCCCCCTTTCCGCATTGGGACAGGGGGCAAGAAGTTTCACCCCCTGATAAAGGGGGACGAACCGCCTACCATTTATTGATAGCGCCCTGGCACCCATTTGGATGCCATCTACAAAATATCACATATTTTCTAATTCCGCAAGACATTTCTGGTGCCTTGCGGTTTTCTTTTTCGGAGATTTTTTTCACCTCTTCCCCAAATGATGCAAATGTGATACAATATTTTCTTACCTTTGTTGAATGGAGGGGAATGAGATGACGAAAATCCTGATTGTGGAAGACGAGAAGCCCATTGCGAATCTGATCGACTGGAATTTAAGCGCCAGCGGCTACAGCTGCACCCGGGCCTACGACGGCAACACGGCGGCGGACCTGATCGCCGAGCACAGCTACGACCTGGTGCTGCTGGATATTATGCTCCCGGGCATCAACGGCTACGAGCTGCTGGGCCAGATCAAGCCCACCGGCACGCCGGTGATTTTCATCACGGCGAAGGGAAGCGTCCAGGATCGGGTTCAGGGCCTGCGGGCCGGGGCGGACGATTATCTGGTGAAGCCCTTTGAAATTGTGGAGCTCATCGCCCGGGTGGAGTCCGTGCTCCGGCGGGCGGGAAAGGCCAGCACGGTGTATACCCTGGGGGATGTGACCGTGGACACCGAATCCATGCAAGTCACCAAGGCCGGAGTGCCGGTGACGCTGACCCGGAAGGAATTTGACCTTTTGGTATTATTTTTACAGAACCAGAACGTGGCGTTGTTCCGTGAGACCATTTATGAACGGGTGTGGGAGTCGGACTACATGGGCGACACCCGCACCGTAGACCTTCACGTCCAGCGGCTTCGGAAAAAGCTGGACTGGCAGCGTAGGCTTTGCGCCATCCACAAGGTGGGCTACCGGCTGGAGGGGGACGGATGAAGCTTTCCGCGAAAATCACCCTGGCGGTGGTGCTCATTGTGGCCCTTACCGTCAGCATCAGCGGCTATGCCATCGTCTCCTCGGTGTTCCACGCCCAGCTGAAGCACCAGATCACCGCTGCTGCCGAGGAAACCCAGCTGCTTTGCTCGGTGCTGGGCACCATGGCGGTGGAGCGCCGTTCCAGCACCTCTGCCAGGGTTACGGCGGAGACGCTGGAGGAAACCCTGAGCATTGCTCCCTTCCGGGATTACCGGCTCCGCCTGGTTCAGCCCACCGCTCCCCGGGACAACGTGGAGTACGACATCGTCCGGGTGAACGACGGGGCGGAGATGGTGTATGAGGTGGTAATTACCTGCCGCTTTGCGGTAGACCAAAAGGAGTATTATTTGGAAAGCCGCCGCGATGTCACCGATCTCTATGAGCTGCGGGGTCAGTATTTGGGCACCTTCAAGCTGGTATATCTGATTGCCGTGGCAGTGAGTCTGGCGGCGGGGTTCACCCTCAGCGCCGTGCTGACGGCCCCCATCCGAAGCTTGTCCCGTTCCACCCGGCAAATCGCCGGGGGCAACTACAGCGTCCGGGCAAATGTGAAGACCAGTGACGAGATTGGAATTCTGGCATCCCAATTCAACCGGATGGCCGGGGAGCTGGAGCAGCACATTGCGTCATTGGAACTGGCTACCCAGCAGCAGAAGGACTTCACCGCCTCCTTTGCCCACGAGCTGAAAACGCCCCTGACCTCTATCATCGGCTACGCCGACACCCTGCGCAGCCGCAAGCTGCCGGAGGAGCAGCAGTTTGAGGCCGCCAGCTTCATCTTCTCCGAGGGCCGGCGGCTGGAAACCATGTCCCACAGTCTGCTGCGGCTGTTCTCCCTGGAAAACGAGGAGCCCCAGATGCAGCGCTTCTCCGCCCTGGCCCTGGCGCAATCCGTGGAGGAGAGCATGGCCTATCCCATGAAGCAGCGTCAGCTGGTGCTGGAAGTGCGGGTGGAGGACCGGGTGCTGTGGGGCGAGCGGAGCCTTCTGGAAATTTTACTCTATAATCTGCTGGACAACGCCCGGAAGGCCTCCCAGCCGGGCAGCAAGATCACCCTTCTGGGCGTCCGAACCCCGGAGGGCTACTGCTTTGCGGTGAAGGATCGGGGCATGGGCATTCCCCAGGAAGCTCTCAGCCGGATTACGGAGCCTTTCTACATGGTGGACAAGTCCCGCTCCCGGGCGGAGGGTGGAGCCGGGCTGGGCCTGGCCCTGTCCCAGCGAATTGCCCAGCTCCACGGAGCGAAGCTTCACTACGAGAGCAAGGTGGGCCGGGGCACGGTGGTGTCCTTCCTGCTGCGGGAGGTGGTCAAATGAAAAACTGGATCATCATACTGCTTGCCCTGCTGGTGGTGATCGCCGGGGCCTTCCTGCCGGAGCTGCTGCTGGGGGCTGATTCCCTGCCGGAGCTGGATTTGGACTATGGCCAGGTATCGGTCACCTCCCAGAGCTCCTCGGGCTACACCTGGCGGATGGAGCAGATCGGTGAAAAATATTTTGGGGAGGGGGAGCACCTGCTCTCCACCTACATCAGCGAGGAGGGCCCCGAGCAGCAGAGCCAGGAGGGCTATGCCCAGTTCCGGGAGGAGCTGGGGCAGCTGATGGACCTGGGAGTCATTCCCCAGAATATTGAAACCCTTTTGGAGGAAAAGCGGGACTACCACATCCGATATTATTACCTGTTTGACAATGAGAGCGTCAGCGGGTTCCGCATCGCTGAATTCACTGCTTCCGCTGCCAATTGGCGCATTTCCGCCTGTATGGACGTGGAAAGCGGCAAGCTGGCCAAGGTGGAATACGGCGGAAGCCGGCTGATTCCCGGGGGAACCGTCTACCCCCAGAGCAGCTGGTACGATGTGCTCCGGGGCTACGCCCAATACCTGGGGCTGGATACTACCCCCAACGCCACCCCGGAGGCAGTTACCCCCACCCTCCAGCAGGCGAGGCATTATTACGACAGCATCACCGTGGACAAATGGACCTCCCCCATGGTCTCCGGAGACTCCGCCTGGATGGAGCTGCGGGTGCTGCGGGAGGACTACCTGGCCACCATTGCGGTGTACCACGGTGGAAAATGATTCCATTTGGATACAAAAACGCATCAATTCCGATGCACAACCTTGGTAGGATAGAGAAAACCTGAGAAGCTAAGGGAGGTGCCGGAATTGGTGCGTTTTACTTTTTGGAGAATCAAAATCATCTACGACCGTCGTTCCCGTGTCCTGGGGATTCAGCTGGGGCAGGACTGGGCCATTCTCTGCCATAAAAAGGGAAAGCATGAATTGCCAGGGCTGACAAACAATACCCATAGACAAAGAAGGAGGGCATAAATGATGAAATATTTTCTGTTCACTTTGATCCTGTGCCTGCTGCTCACCGGCTGCGGGCGGAAGGAGCCGCAGATGAGTCACTTCTCCGTCTCCCGGAACGATACTCAGATCACCCTGGACGCCCCGGCGGAACCGGTGCTGAAGGCTCTGGGTGCCCCCTTCGGCTATGGGGAGTACCGGAGCGGCGCCCATTCCGGAGTGGAGAAGACCTACCGCTTTCAGGGCTTGAAACTGCGCACCTATCCTGGCCGGGACGGGGAGCGGATTCTGGGGGTGATGATTACGGAGGGGGGCCACCAAACGCCGGAGGGCATCTCCATCGGCGACAGCGCCGCCCGGGTTCGGGAGCGCTTCGGCAGCGACGCCATCCAGTCCGGCTGCTGCACCGTATCCCGGGAGGGCGAAAAAATGGTGGTGATGCTGGAAAACAACGTGGTCACCGCCATCCAATACACCCTGACCTGAAATATATCAATGTGCTTATCGGTTTCACGCAACAACCCGCCAAATTACAATTTGCTGACGAAAGCCGATATGCACATATATCAATATGGAGGAGCGGTATGTTTTACAAAAGAGTTTTTCTAAGCTTGATCATTACTTTGACAATCGTATCATTTTGCACCGGCTGCGGGGATTCCCCGAAAGGGTCTGAACCAATTGCTACGAGCGGGCAGGCTGTTGAGGCCGAAGTGACTGCCTCAACTGGTGAAACGCAATCACCGCCGGACGAACCCGTCCCATATAAAAGCGCCTTCACCAGCACGGACGGCAGTGTGAACTTTGTGATGGACATTGACCGGACTGTCGGCGCATCCGATATGCCTGCCGTGCAGGTCAGGCCGCATTTTCTGACCGGCGAAGACGCGAGAAGGGTTGCGGCATCACTTTTCCCGGACGCGGATTTTTTTGAAGCGGAGCCGGCAGAAGCAAACAACTTTTCCAAAAGCGAAATTCAGGCAAAACTGAGCAGATGGTCGGAATACGCAAATTTAGACGCCCTCAAAAAGCTATATGGGGATTCGGCATCAGAAAATGATGTGGAGCTGATCAACAGCTTTCTTGAAGAATACACCCTGCTGTATGAGCAGGCTCCCGCAGAAAATCCGCATACGCCCTGCCAGTGGGAAATGCGCAATTCATCCGTCTATCAGCTTACAGCCGATGAGCTTGCCGAGGCCTCCGCGGCGGATTGGGGCAATGAAGTGTCCGCTCAGTTTTCTGTGAATGGAATCCCATATTACTTTACGGCTGCCGCCGGAAACGGAAGCAATTCCAAGGTGAATATGATTTCCTGCTACATCTACGACGGAATATGCCCCCGGGGGGATTTGGATGAACGCATTTTTTCCGCCAGGCTTTGCCGGACAGAGGCGCCTTCCCAGGAGCAGATGGACCTGATAAAATCAAGGGCTGAAACGCTTCTGTCGTCGTTTGATCTGGGGCAATGGCAGGTTGACGAGGTTTACGTCCAAAGCGGAGTCCAAAGCGGAAATGATGCAGAGTACTGGGTGTATGTAAAAGCCGTGCCGGTTTTAAATGGGTTTCCGGCGCTGCGGTATCCGCAGGAAAATTACGACCTGACTGACGCGCAGTTTGTTTTTTCGTCAAATGGTGATTTGATTTCCTTCATGTTATTTTCTCCATTGGAGATTCAGAGAATTGAAAACGAAGCGGTAAAAGGCCTCAGCATAGAGGCGTTGTTGAGCCGGGTGCGGGAACACCTTGAAGGCACAGACGCCAATCACTATGGGCTTGGCGGTATTCTGCAAATAATCCCGGAGGACGTGCAGTGCAATGTCACCGTCTCTGAAATGGAATACGGCCTGTCACGGACAAAGGAAGCTTATCGCTATGTCCCTTCGATTCTGTTAAAAGGCTCTGCTGAGTACATTGGAAAAGAGACAACATATTACAGGAGCGAAAGGCCCGAGGTCCTCCTTGTAGTCAACGCGGCAGACGGGACAATCATCCATGGATAAGCTTACACGGGGCCTGCTCAGGTGACACCACCCTTTTTTGTTTGACATAGACTGGTGTGTATGATACACTGGGGCATATCTGAACGGATTAAGGAGTGGTTTTATGTCTCCCATTGAGCAGCAGATAGAAGGAATTGTGGATGAGATTTTGGAGGATTACCAGCACCAGCGCTCCATTGATAAGCTGAACCCCTTTGTCCACCCCGACAAGGATACCGTCATCGACATCATCTATAAGCTTCTGCGCATTGCCTACCCCGGCTACTCCCGGGACAAAAGCTACCGGATTTACAACGCCCGGCACAATCTGTCCATGCTCATCGAGGATGTGATGTACAATCTGAATAAGCAGATTGCCATTGTCCTCCGGGGCCAGATGGACGAACAGCAGGCGGAAAGCCGGGCCCAGGAGATTTCTCTGCAATTTTTCCGGGCCATTCCCTCCGTCCGGGCCGTCTCCCAAACGGATGTGGAGGCCTTTTACGACGGCGACCCCGCCGCCTACAGCACCGATGAGATCATTTTCTGCTACCCCGGCCTGTTCGCCATCACCGTCTACCGGCTGGCCCACGTGCTCTACACCCTGGGGGTGCCCATGCTGCCCCGAATCATGACGGAGCACGCCCACAGCGTCACCGGCATCGACATCAACCCCGGGGCCACCATCGGAAACTATTTCTTCATCGACCACGGCACCGGCATTGTGGTTGGCGAGACTACCGTTATCGGCGACCATGTGAAGATTTATCAGGGCGTGACCCTGGGCGCCCTCACCACCCGTGGGGGCCAGAGTCTGCGGGGCAGGAAGCGCCACCCCACCATTGAGGACAATGTGACCATTTACGCCGGTGCATCCATCCTGGGCGGAGAAACGGTCATCGGCCGGGACTGCGTCATTGGCTCCAATGTTTTTATCACCCACTCCATCCCGGAGAGCACCACCGTCAGCGTAAAGAGCCAGGAGCTCCAATTCAAATCCCGGAAAACCGAGCCTTTCTGGGAGAACCAGGCGGGCAATGCCCGCTGATCGTTCGCACGTGGAGCGTCGTTGCCTCAAATGCTTCCCGGCAATGTTTTCTTGGATGCAGAATTTTTGAGGAATCGGGCGGGCAATTCTCTCTTTGGCTCTGCTCGGGAGAAAAAAGTTCTTGACAAGTGGACACACATGGGGTATAGTAAGCGTATCTTAAATATGAAACCGTTGAGACGGAAGTAAAGTCAGCAGCGCATCCACAGAGAGTTCCGCACAGCTGAGAGCGGAGCGAGAAGCGGGTTGGCAAATGGACCGTCGAGGGCAGGGGGAAAAGGCTGAGCCTTAGTATCTTCTGACGCATTGCCAGCGTTATGGGGCAGCGGATGTGTTGGCATCCGGTTGAGGTGGCCGCTTCGGCGGCAAACAAGGTGGTACCGCAGAATATTGATTCTGTCCTTGTTCCCGATCTAGGGAGCAAGGGCGTTTTTTATTCCCCAAGGAGGTCATTTTATGAAACATCCCGGCAGACGATGGTGACGCCAAAACATTTCCAAATTGTCACCCAAAAACCTACATGAAACATCAAAAAGGAGTTATAATTATGAAAAAGTTTGTTTGCCTGCTTCTCGCCGCCGTGATGGCCCTTTCTGTGATGTCCGTTTCCGCCGCTGCCACCGAGCAGAATTTCCGAATCGCCATTGTCCAGCAGCTGGATCACCCCTCCCTGGACGAAATCCGCACCGCCTGTGACGCCCGGCTGAAGGAGCTGGCCCAGGAGAAGGGCTTCAGCGTGGAAGTGAAGGATTTCCACGGCCAGAATGACCAGACCGTGCTGAACCAGATCGGCGCTCAGGTGGTGGACGACAAATACGATGCCATCATCCCCATTGCCACCCTGGCCGCCCTGTGCATGGCTACCGCCACCGAGGATAACCAGATCCCTGTGATCTACGCCGCCATCTCCGACCCTGAGTCCTCCGGCCTCACCGATATTGCCAACGTCACCGGCACCTCCGACGAGCTGAACACCGCCTTCATCATGGATATGATTTTTGCGGTTCAGCCCGACGTGAAGACCGTGGGCCTGCTCTACTCCAACTCCGAAACCAACTCCCTCCGGCCCATTGCTCAGGCCAAGGAATACCTGGACGCCAAGGGCATCGCCTACGTGGAAAAGACCGGCAACACCACCGATGAAATCCTTGCCGCTGCCTCCAGCTTGGTTGGCCGCTGCGACGTGGTGTTCACCCCCACCGATAACGTGGTCATGGCCGCTGAAAATGCCGTGGCCGAAATCCTCACCGAGGCTGGCATTGCCCACTACACCGGCGCCGACTCCTTCGTCGCCTGCGGCGCCTTTGCCACCTGTGGCGTCAACTACACCGAGCTGGGCGCCTACACCGCCGAAATGGCCGTTGATATTCTGCTGGGCGGCGAATTCCCAGAATTCCATGTGATGGACGGCGGCATCATCACCGTCAACACCGAAACCGCCGCCGCTCTGGAGCTGGACTACGCCCCCTTTGCCGACATGGCAAACACCGTGGTGGAAGTGGTCACCAGCGAAGAATAGTTAGGAGTTAGGAATTAGGAATGAGGAATTTAACGGGATGCCCGTAGGGGAGGCTATCAGCCTCCCACCAGGTAATGGATTATGAGCGTTACGTTGAATGGAACCATGTTCCGGTTGAAGAGCTCAAGCCCCCCCTGTGTAAAGGGGGGAAGGGGGGATTGGGCAACAGGCTGCAACGAAAGGCAACCTGTTGGGCGAAGTGGTACAGACCGAACCATTGGGGGACGCACTGCCCCGCATTGGGTTGTACCGTCCTTTTGGTGCCCACTGCCCAATCCATGAGGTGCTCCAAAGCCATTACCAAGCGGGCGGGTCAAGACCCGCACCAAAGGCTCTCCCTTGGGGAAAGCTGTGTCAAACCCATAAGCAAAAAAAGGAGATTTCCCATGATTTCAACTGCCGTTGTGATAAGTGCCCTGGAATTGGGGTGCATTTATTCTCTGGTGGCCCTGGCGCTGTTTCTCAGCTTCCGGGTGCTGAACATCGCCGACATGACCACCAACGGGGCCTTCACCCTTGGCTGCGCCGTGTCTGCTACGGTTGCCCTGGCGGGGCATCCCTTCCTGGCCTTCCCGGCTGCCATGCTGGCGGGGGCGGCGGCGGGATTCATTACCGCCCTGCTGCAAACAAAATTCCGGATTCCCTCCATCCTGGCGGGCATCATTACCGACACCGGGCTCTATACCGTGAACCTGGCGGTGATGGGCTTCTCCTCCAACGTCAGTCTGATGAAGAAGACCACCTTGTTTTCTGTCCTCAAGCCTTACCTCGGCATCTACTACCGGCTGATTCCCGCAGCGGTCATCACGGCCCTGGCGGCGGTGCTGATGGTGCTGTTTTTGAAGACCCGGTTAGGGCTCTCCATCCGGGCCACCGGGGATAACCCGGACATGGTTCGGGCCAGCTCCATCAACACCTCCTTCACCATCACCGTAGGACTGTGCGTGGCCAATGCCTGTACCGCCCTGTCCGGGGCCCTGCTGGCCCAGTACCAGAAAACCGCCGACATTAACCTGGGCGGCGGCATGGTCATCATCGGTCTTGCCTCCCTGATCATCGGCGAAGCGGTGCTGCCCAAGGGGAAGCTGTGGCTGAAGGCCCTGGGTGCCATCCTGGGATCCATCGCCTACCGGTTCATCATCGCCATTGCCCTGCGGCTGGATTTGCCCAGCGAGTGCCTGAAGCTGATCTCCGCAGTCATCGTGGCTTTGGCCATCGGCCTGCCCGCCATTCAGATCAAAAAGGGAGGCAAGGTAAAATGCTGACACTGAACCACATCTCCATCACCTTTGCCCCTGGCACCGTCAACGAAAAACGGGCGCTGAACGATTTGAGCCTCCACCTGGCTCCCGGGGATTTCGTCACCGTCCTGGGCTCCAACGGCGCAGGCAAGTCCACCATGTTCAACGCCATTGCGGGAACCTTCCAGCCGGATACCGGAACTGTGACCCTGGACGGGAAGGACATCACCAGGCTCCCGGACTATAAGCGCAGTAAATTCATCGGCCGGATGTTCCAGGACCCCCTGAAGGGCACCGCCCCCAACATGACCATCGAAGAAAATCTGGCCCTGGCCTACCTGCGGGCCTCCAAATCCCGGTCGCCCTTCTCCATGGTCTCTGCCGCAGAGCGCAGGGAGTTCCGGGAGAAACTGGCCCAGCTGGGACTGGGGCTGGAGGACCGGATGGACACGGTGGTGGGTCTGCTCTCCGGCGGCCAGCGCCAGGCGCTGACGCTGCTGATGGCTACCCTGGTTACCCCCAAGCTGCTGCTGCTGGATGAGCACACCGCTGCCCTGGACCCAGCAACGGCAGAAAAGGTGCTGGAGCTGACCAAAAAAATCGTGGCGGAAAACGCCATCACCTGCCTGATGATTACCCACAATGTCCAGTCCGCCCTCCAGCTGGGCAACCGAACCATTATGATGAAGGATGGCGGGATCGTCCTGGAGCTCTCCGGAGCGCACCGCAGCACCATCACCACCGAGGAGCTGCTGAAAGCCTTCCACACCCACGGCGTGGACAACGACCGGATTTTGTTCAGCACGGAGGAATAAGCACTTTCCGCCTCAAATGTTCATATCGAAGGACCGTATCGACATTGCTTATGCTTAGAGAAAAAATGTTTTAATGAAGCACTCGGATGATCCGTTTTCCGAAATCACGCAGGGTGATTTGTAACACGCTACTATTGACTTTTGACGGAATCTGGGTTATGCTGCACCTGGTACCGTGTAATGCGGTGCCAGGTGCTACCCATACGGTAGGCGGTTAGCCCCTCTTTGCGGGGGCAGCTTCTTTTGCCCCCGGACGAAAAGAAAGGGGGCGGTGCTTATGGTTACATATTCAGAGCTGTTTATGTTCTGCGATTTGGTCATTGGCATTATCAGCCTCGTTATCCTGATAACGAAAAAGAAGTAATCGCCATACCCCTTCACAAGTTGGCGATTACTTCAAAAACACTCTGAGGGGCTAACCGTCACCGGGTAGCACCTTTTGTATGTTTATTATACCGCCGCTGTGGCGGATTGTCAAGGCTCCGGGCACTGTGCCCGGGGCTTTTTTATACTAATTCTTGATAAAAAGATTTAATCAGCAGCGTAGGGATATTGGCGCAAGACAAGGCAGAGGAACGCAAGCCTATCTGTATGTATGGCAAGTGACGATAACGCCGTAT
>JAETOP010000182.1 GCA_021771675.1 Oscillospiraceae bacterium
TAAAGTGAATTGGCATTTTCGGACCAAAGATGCTCGCCAGAAGCTTATTTCCCTATATCCTGAGCTCTGACGTTTATTAACTTAGTTTGCTTATCAACGTGTCAATACACTAGTATATGCACCGGAGGGCCGCTGGCATCAAAAAATTTATTCTGCTTCCTGCACCAGCCGGTTCATCTTCTTGACACTCCGGCGGATGGCCAGGTAAACAGCGCCCCAGACAAGAGCGAAACATGCCACGAAAATACCGGTAAAGAGCGCCACCACCTGGGGCTCTATCCATCCATTGAGCAGATACACCCCCAGATAGTCGGCGTACAGTATGCCCAGGTGAATCAGCCCCGCCATGGGCTTGGGCAGCCGCTCAATCTGATAGACCACCGTGATCCCCGCCGCCACAAAGGCCATCACCGTGGAGGAATACACCCCCAGCACCGCCTCGCCCGGGGACATGGATGTGATGGCGCCGCTCCTGCCCAGGCATAGCCACACAAAGGCCACGATCACCGGGCCGCCCCAGCAGAAGAACATCCCCCGTTTCAAAAATTCCTTTCCCCACCATTTCATAGATCATACCTCCGTTTCAGCTCCGCAAAGCAGCGTCTTGATACATATTCCACATAGCCGCTTTTGAATTCAATGTCCACCGCCCCGGCAATGGAGGCCCGGAACCGGCGGATTTTCTTCCAGTTGGCCAGGGCCGACTTGTTGATGCGCACGAAATCCGGGCCCAGTTGCGCCTCCTGCTCATACAGCCGCCCCCGCAGCCGGTACTTCACCCCGTCGGAATAGGCGGCGAAGGTCCTGCCCTCCTCCACGAAAATGCACTCGATTTCCTGGATTTTCAGGATGGCCGTGTCCTCCTCCGTGTAGCCGGTGAGCTCGTCCCCCTGAGCCCCTCCCGCAACCAGTGCTTCGATTTTCTCCGTCAGCTCCGACCGCCGGTGAACCCGGGCCAAAATTTCCTCCTCTGCTTCCCGGTCGATAATCAGCTTGAAGATCATGCCGTGATGCCTCCTTTCTCATGGGGCTATCATAGCATATCTCAGCCCCTTTGTGCAGAGAAATTAACTTCATCGGTCTGTTTTTCCCCTTCACCGGTATGGTATCAGGAATATCATGCCAATGCGTTGACAATTGGAACGTCCTTGGGTATACTAATCCCAAGAAAGCTTTGACCGCTGCGTAAAGCTGAAAAACGCTTTCCTCTATTGCAATTTCCATAAAAATAAGGTATTATATCTGTATAAAATTACTTTATCAGGAGGATACGATGTCAATTCAAACCTGTAGGGAGGAATATCTCAAGGCGCTGAAGCTGGGCCAGAAGGAATCCGACGAGCTGCTGCTTGCCGGAAAAAATCAGAACCCGGATGTGCTGGATGAGCTGCTGCCTGACATCGATACCATGAGTGTGATAGATGTGGGACTCATGGAGATTCCCACGGAGCGGATTTTGGGCACCAAATCCGCCGGGCGGATTGCGGCCTTCACCCCCAGCTTTCTTCCACTGCTGGATGTGAAAACGGAATTTGCCCTGAAATGGATTACCCTGTGCGAGGCCCATCTGGGGAGCGAGGGCATTCGGGACCCCATCTCCTGCTTTGAATACCTGGGGAATTTCTACGTGCAGGAGGGCAATAAGCGGGTGAGCGTGCTGCGCTACTTTGGCGCCCCCCGGATTCCCGCTGTCATCAAGCGGGTGATGCCCGCTCCCTCCCAGGAGCCCCGGATTCAGGCCTATTATGAATTTTTGGACTTTTTCAAGGTTTCCGGCATCTACACCGTCCAATTCCGCCGTCCCAAGGACTTCGGAAAGCTCCTGTCCCTTCTGGGAAAGGAGCCGGATGTCAAGTGGACGGAGGAGGAGCGGCGGACGTTTAACGCCCGGTATCAGTATTTCCGGGAGGCTCTGGCCGCCGTGAACACCAAGCAGCTGGACATTCTGCCGGAGGAGGCCCTGCTGCTCTGGCTGAAAATCTATTCTTTTGAGGATATTTCGGAGCTTACTACCCCGGAACTGAAAAAGCGGGTAGCTGGACTGTGGACGGATATTGTGTCCGCCAGCGAATCGGCGGTGAAGCTGACCTCCAAGGTGGAGGACACCAAGCCCGGCATTCTCGGCTTCCTCACGCTGCCCGACCATGTGAATGTGGCCTTTATCCACTCCCTTACTCCCTCCACCAGCGGTTGGGGTCTGGGACATGAGAAGGGAAAGGAACACCTGGAATCCGTCCTGGGGGATAAGGTTACGGTCCGCAGCTACTATCAGGGCAACACCCCCGAGGAGGGGGAGGCACTGATCGAGCAGGCTGTGGCCGATGGCGCCCAGGTGGTGTTCGCCACCGTGCCCCAGATGACCCACATCACCCTGAAGGCAGCGGTAAAGTACCCCAAGGTACTCTTTTTCTGCTGCTCTCTGGATCAGCCCTATTCCAGCATCCGAACCTATTACAGCCGGGTGTTTGAAGCAAAATTCATCACCGGAGCCATTGCAGGCGCTATGGCTCAGAATAACCGCATTGGATACATTGCTTCCTATCCCATTTTCGGCGTTCCGGCGTCCATCAACGCCTTTGCCCTGGGGGCCCTGCTCACCAACCCCCGGGCCCAGATCGAGCTGCGGTGGTCCTGCGTGGAGGGCACGCCCCAGGCGGACTTCTTCGCCGACGGTATCCGGGTGATTTCCAACCGAGATTTGCCGGTGCAGTCCAAGGTGTATCTGGATTTCTGCAACTACGGCACCTATCTGATGGACGACAAGGGGGATTTGGTGCCCCTGGCCTCCCCGGTGTGGGTGTGGGGCAAATTCTATGAGTCCGTCATCCGCAGCATTCTGAACGGAACACTGAAGCGGGAAAAAGAAGGGGTCGGCCGGAACTACTGGATGGGGAT
>JAETOP010000037.1 GCA_021771675.1 Oscillospiraceae bacterium
GCAATACGGCGTTATCGTCACTTGCCATACATACAGTATGGCTACGTTCCTCTGCCTTGTCTTGCGCCAATATCCCTACGCTGCTGATTAAATCTTTTTATCAAGAATTAGTATAAAACACATCGGTCAGCTCCCGTTGGAACTGGCCGATTTTTCGTAAAGGAACCGCTGATGAATTTGACGAGAGCTTTCTTTTCAAATTGTGATTACATGTTGACAAGAATGATTAGAATGATTAGAATGATGACAAGATGGATTGGAGGTGCCTTATGGACTTTGTTGAAAGCGAATCCGTGGAGCTAAAATCAGAGGTAGTCGGTGACATCTGCAAGGAGGTCATTGCCTTTGCCAATACAAAAGGCGGCACAGTGTATATCGGAGTCAGAGACGATGGCCAGGTCGTAGGCATTCAAAACGCTGATAAAGTAATCCTGCAGGTCAATCATATGGTTCGGGATTCCATTAAGCCGGATGTTACCATGTTTGTCCGTTATGAGACGCAAATGATCGGGGAAAAGCAGGTCATAGCGGTGACTGTTCAGAAAGGGACGGACCGTCCCTACTATCTGGGCAGCAAGGGCTTGAAACCCAGCGGCGTGTATGTCCGCAATGGCACCTCGTCTGACCCCGCTACCGATACAGCCATCCGCAAAATGATTAAAGAAACGGATGGGGACTGCTTTGAAGACCGGCGTTCTTTGGAACAGAATCTCACCTTCGAGGCGGCAAAGGCGCAGTTTACCATGTGCGACGTTCCCTTTGATTTGGTGAAGATGCAGACCCTTGGGCTGGTGTCGTCGGATGGTATTTATTCCAATGTGGCTCTGCTCCTGTCCGACCAATGCGGCAGCACCATAAAGGCAGCTACCTTTTCCGGTACGGATAAAGGAGATTTCCAGGACAGAAGGGAATTTGGAGGTTCTCTGTTCCAACAAATGGAGCAGACCTATGCCTATTTGAATATGCGCAACCGGACAAGGGCGACTTTTGAAGGTTTGCGCCGCATTGACACCCGGGACTATCCCGAGGAAGCCCTCCGGGAGGCCCTGCTGAATTCCCTGGTTCACAGGGATTATTCATTCAGTGCCAGCACCTTAATCAGCGTGTATGATGACCGAATCGAATTCGTGTCCGTAGGCGGCTTGGTAGGCGGTATTTCTCTGGATGATATTTTGCTCGGTCTCTCCGTTTGCAGAAACCCCAAGCTGGCAGCGATATTCTATCGGTTGAAGCTGATTGAAGCCTTTGGCACCGGTGTGCCGAAAATGATGGAGGTCTACCGTGGAAGCGGTTTGAAGCCAAAAATCGAAGCGTCAAACAATGCGTTCAAAATCACGCTGCCCAATCGGAACGCCGGAAAAGCTTCTGATGCACAGCAGAGCGTGGAAGAGCGGGTACTGGCATTTGCCGAAACAAAGGGGAGTATTACCCGCAGCGATGTGGATGCGCTCCTGGGGGTCAGCCAGGCAACCTCCAACCGCCTGCTAAAACGTATGGCTGCCGAAGGCCTGCTTCGCCAGGACGGCAGCGGAAGAAGAACGCAGTACAGAAAAAAATAAAGGCAACACCGCATAATGGGGCAAAAGATCCGCCGAAAGCCGAAGCTCCCATTGTGCGGTGTTGCCTAAAGTGTTTATTGACGTTCCCCGGTGAAGCATCCGCTTCCAAAAACAAATCGGTCAGCTCCCGTTGGAACTGGCCGATTTTTCTAGCCCTTATAATACTAATTCTTGATTAAAATCTTTAATATCAGCTTGGTCTATTGACGCAATACGTCGTTATCGCCACTAGCCATACATACAGATAGGCTTGCGTTCCTCTGCCTTGTCTTGCGCCAATATCCCTACGCTGCTGATTAAATCTTTTTATCAAGAATTAGTATAAGCGGTCACCGGGATGCCCTGCTGTTTGGCGAAATCCAGGAGGCGGCGGTTTTTCTCGTTCAGCTTTCCCGCCGGGGCGCCTGCATCGATGACCTGGCGGCACTGCTTCATCACCTGGGCTGCCTTGTCAAACTGCTGCCAGGTCATCTCCTCAAAGGCGGGAGCGGAAATCACTGTGGCGCTCAGGGCCTGGGCCACCTGGAAGTCCACGTCATTCTGAAACAGAATCCCTGTGGCGAAGGGGATGCCCTGCCTTTGGAGGGAGCGGTAAACCGGGATTCCCTTTCCGTCGCCGGCCACCACAAATACCCGATGGCTGCCCTCTGGCCTGGGCAGTTCCACGCTGCCGAAGAGCGGATTGAAGCTGCCCCGATCCATCTGGTAGAGCTCCTCGATGGTACGGCTTTGCAGCAGCTGCTCCGGCGGCCCGAAGGCGGCAATGGTCTCCCCCCTGACGCAGAGCAGCAGATCCGATATTTTTGCCGCCAGGTCGATTTCGTGGAGGGATAAGATCAGGGTGATGCCCTTTTCCCGGGCCATTTCCCGGAGAATCTCCAGAAGCTCGATTTTATAGCGAATGTCTAAGTAGGCGGTTGGCTCGTCAAGAACCATCAGCTCCGGCTCCTGACACAGGGCCCGGGCCAGCAGGATGCGCTGGCGTTGGCCGTCGGAGAGGGCGGAGAAGTCCCGCTGGGCCAAATCCAGGGCGTGAACCCGTTCCAGCGCCTCCCGAACCGCAGCTCTGTCCCCTTCCGTCAGATGACCGAACAGGTTGGTGTGGGGATAGCGCCCCATGGCTACCACCTCGGCGCAGGTGGTGAGCTCCGGACGGATGCGGTCTGTCAGCACCACCGCCGTCTGCTTTGCCAGCTCTTTTGACGGCCAGCGCAGAAGGTCTCGCCCTCCCACGAATACCCGGCCGGAGATGGTCTGCAAATGCCGGGTGATGGACTTGAGAATGGTGGATTTTCCTGCGCCGTTAGGCCCGATGAGGGTGAGGACGGTTCCCTTTTCCAGGGTGATGTTGATGTTGTGGATTAAAATGCTCCCGTCATAACCCACCGCCAGGTCTTCCGTTTTGAAATAGGGCTCCATGTCACACCTCCTGTTTTTTGCGAACCATCATGTAGATCACCACCGGGGCTCCGAAAATAGAGGTTACCGTTCCGATGGCCAGCTCCGTGGGAGCGAATACCGTCCGGGCCAGCAGGTCGCAGAAGCCGCAGAACACCGCCCCGCAGAGGAAGGAGGCGGGAATCACGTAGGCGGGCCGGGAGGATTTTAAGAGGCTGCGGGTGATGTGCGGCACCGCAATGCCCACAAAGGAGATGGGACCCGCCAAAGCCGTGACGCAGGCAGAAAGAAGACTGGACAGCAGTATGAGCGCCACCCGGAAGGGCTTTACCCTTACCCCCATACTTTTGGCGTAGCCCTCCCCCAGGGCGTAGGCGCAGATGGGCTTGCTCAGGGCCAGGGCGCCCAGCGTCCCCGGCAGGCACAGTGCCGCCGCCAGGCGCAGATCGGCCCAGCTGGCTCCGGAGAAGGTGCCCATGGACCAGTTGGTCAGATTCACCACATCGTGGTCGTCGGCGAAGGTCACGCAGAAATCCGTCACCGCCCCGCAAATATAGCCCACCATGATGCCGATGACCAGAAGCATGGACATGTTGCGCACCTTCTGGGAGAACAGCAGCACCAGGGAGGTAATCAGCAGTGACCCGGCGAAGGCAGCCAGAATCAATGTCGCCGGGCGGATGCTGCCAAGATATGGGGCAAGAAAGATCAGGGTGATGCCCACCACCATTTTTGCCCCGGAGGAAATCCCCAGCACAAAGGGCCCGGCAATGGGATTGCGAAAGAATACCTGGAGTAGATAGCCGGACACCGACAGCCCTCCTCCCAAAACCGCCGCCAGCAGCATCCGGGGGACACGGATGCGAAAAAGGATCTGGCTCTGGGTGGAGAAGTCCACGTTTCCCCCCAGACCCTGTCGAAGCATGGACAGCACTTCCCCTGGGGAGATGGAGACAGAGCCGATGTTCACATTCAGCAGCAGCACCAGGGCCAGCAGTCCCAGCAGCAGCCCGGATACGCCCCAGAACCGCCGGGGATTTCCCAGCCGGAGAGGGCTTTCCTGTTTATCTTTCATGGCAGTTCTCCTCGTTAGGCTGAGGAAGCTCTGAATAAATCGCCTGCGGCTGAGCAGCAGCCCTTTTCGCTCATCCGTGCAGTTCTAAAAGCGGGAAATACATACAGTATTCCTCCGCTTTCAGAACTTTTGGCTGAGCTAAAATTCCATGCTGTCAGCTCTTGCCGATTTCATCAGAGCTTCCCTAATTTGTAAAGGAAGGGAAGCTCGGTCAGTTCCTCCTCTGCGGTGAATATCTTCTGGAAGCTCTGAATCATCTGCCCCAGCTGGGTGGTCTCCTGGTACATATTTTTCTGGGTACACCAGACGTTCCCCTCCTGCACCGCCTTGAATTGGGCCAGCAGGGGGCTTTTTTCCAGCAGCTCCTCCATGGAGTGGAGCTCTCCGCCGATGGTGCTGTTGTAGATAATTATATCCGCATCCTTGGCGGCGGCAAAGAAGCGCTCCATTTCAATGGTTACGGTGGAGGTTTTTGCCTGGGGATCTCCCAGGTCGCCGAACACGTAGCGGCCGCCTGCCAGCTCCAGCATTTTTGTGACATAGTCCCCGCTCTTCCGGGCCACCACACGGCCGGAGGAGCTGATGTAGAAAAAGGCCACGGTCTTTCCGGAGGGCTCCCCCTCCAGAGCATCATTCAGAAATGCTGCCTGCTCCTCAAAGAGTTGGTTCGCCAGAGCCTCCTCGTCCAGCAGAGCGGCGTAGAGCTTGATCCACTCGGTGCGGCCCAGGGGGTGCTCCTCCGTGCTGGACTGGTCGGTGAGCACTCCAATGCCCAGCTCCTCCAGCTTCTGCTTCACATCGGAGGCGTGGCCGATCATCATGGACTCCACCGCCAGGGGACAGCCCTTGGAAAGCAGCAGCTCATAATCCGGCTCACTGTATTTCCCGGCGTAGAGGATTTCCCCCGCCTCCATGGCCTTCCGGGCGTTTTCGATGTACCAGCTCTCCGCCCGGGAGCCGGAGAGGGCAATGGCATCCAGCCGGTCCAGGGCGTCGAACAGGCACATGGCGGAGGTGGCGGCCAGATAAATGTTGTCGATGGGCTGATAGAGGGGCAGCGCATCCTTAGGGGCGTCCTTGGGCGCCTGGGCGCCCTCCGGTACGGTGAGGAACCGGCTGCCGTCGGCCAGGGCAATCAGCTTATAGCCCCCGGCGTAGTAGTCCACCTGAAATCCAGTGGCATATTGCAGCTCCATGCTGCCCTCCCACACCCAGTCGCTCTGGGCCGCCTCCGCCCCGGGGGAGACGGTGAGCAGCGCCAGGAGCAGGAGTAGCGCAATTACCCGCCTCATTTTTCGCAGAGGGTGATGCTGTCAAAGCACAGGGTATACTCCACCAGATGGGGCTGGCTCATGGCGATGGTGGAGGCGCTGACCGGGAGCTCCTGGTCCAGAGTGACGGGAATCTCAAAGGTGGAGTTTCCCTCCGTCTGGATGGGGTCATACTGGGTATCCTCCACCAGCATGTACTCATAATTGGAGCTGCTCCACTGGATGGTGGCGGTCAGAGTTTTTCCGTCGGACAGGAGCAGGGCAGGGGAGGTAATGCCGGCCCGGCCGGAGCCTCCGGAAAGGGTCACATTACAGGTATAGCTTCCCGCCTGAGGGACGGGATGAGCCACGCTGACTGTGTGGTCATACCAGACGCCCTTGGTACCCAGAATGGCCAGGGAGAATTCCTCACCCAGGGAAGCCACCGGCACATCAAAGCCGAAGACCTCCTCGCTGAACCCGTCGGAATAGGTCACGGTGTCCACCGTATGTTCCAGCCAAATTGCTCCCGGCTCTTTGGCCTGCTGGGCCGTGCCCAGGAAAAGGTTGACAATCTTCTTGGATTGCAGGCTCACATGCAGGGTCTGCACCCCATCAATGACAGTGAGGGTGCCCTTCCGGTCACAGGCCTCGTTGGCCCGGAACATGCCGCTGTCCGTCAGAAAATCCACGGTGTATACCCCATCCGGCAGAACCCTGGGCATTTTTTCCGTTTCCTCCGCCCGGGCGCTTCCGCCGCTGATGAGCAGCAGGCAGGCCAGTGCCAGGGAAATCCATTTTAAAAATTTTTTCACAGTAAATCCATCCTTCCTTTTGGAGAATAGGCCGCAGGGCAAAAGACCGCCCTGCGGCCTTTTTTATGTTATTCGATTACAGCCTGGGTGTGGGCAACGTAGAGATCCTGAACTGCCTGGATGCTGCCAAGGCCTGCAATCTGGGTTTCCACGCCAAAGCCGGCGGCCTCGAACATGCTCTTCCAGGAGTCCGGATCTTCTCCTGCCATATCATTGTTGGCATGGTCGCCGGCAACCACCATCAGGGGCCGCAGGATCACGTTCTTGTATCCGGCATCCTTTACGGCCTGGATGATCTCTTCGCAGCTGGTGCCCTCGGGCTCCCCTTCTACGGTGCCGACAAATACATTGGCGCAGCCCAGGTCAATCATCTGAGTCTGCATCTGCCGGTAGGTGACCTTTGCCACATGGGCCGTGCCGTGACCCATCAGTATAATGGCAGTGCCTGCCTCGGCAGCCTCGGCGGCATCGGTGAAGCCTGCGTCTTTGGCAGCCGCAGCCACCACAGCCATGGCTACTGCTTTCTTGTCCGCATTGACAACGGTGGCATCGCTGCCAACCTCTCCCAGCAGGGGCTCTGCCACGGAAATCTTCCCGATTTTGCCTTTGTAGGCCTCCAGAGCATCCATCATCTCGTCATATTCCGCCCCGTGCATCAGGTGAGTGGGCTGAACCACCAGCTCCTGGACGCCGTTGGCCACGGCCCGCTCCAGTGCCTGATCCATGTTGTCAATGAATTCGCCGTCCCGGGCCTGGATGTGGTTGATGATGATCTGGGCAGTAAAGGCCCGGCGGACGGACCAGTCGGGGAAAGCTGCCTGAAGGGCATCCTCCACGCCCTTGATGTCCTGCACCCGGCTGCCGTTGAAGGAAGTGCCGAAGCTGACCACCAGGATTTCCTTCTCACCGATGTTGTCGGCATTCCGGGGGTCGTCCAGGCTGGCATCGCCGGTGTCGCGGCCAAAGTAATCCGGGTCGGCGTTCTCGCCTGCTACCAGTGCCTGCTGCTCCGGGGTCAGGGCATCCCAGGCGGTCTTGGCCGCCGCACACTGATTGTCGGTGTCCTCGGTGCGCTGCTGGACGTAGATGGCGTCGATCATGTCCGCCACCTTTTGGGCGGCCGCCTGATCCTCTGTCCCATCTGCGCTGGCGGAAGCGACTCCGCCCAGCATGGATGCCGCCAGAATGGCGGCAAGACAGGTTCTTACGGTTTTCTTGTTCATGATTGTTCCCTCCTTGTGTCTTCGCACAAAAATTTTTGAAATGAACACGGACAGAGAAAACACACGGGAAAAAAAGAAAGACCTTCCCGGGAGGAAGGTCTGGTACTATCCTTTCATTAAAACTTCACAATTTTCCCGGTCTGATTCCAGTAAAACTGCGTTGTCGTCTTTGCTGAGCGTCGGCCCAGCTGCGTTCGACCCCTTGTTTTACGCAAATCATCCTCGGGAATCTTTGGGAACTTTTAATTAAAATAGTATAAAAGGCGCAGGAACACCCCAAAAGGGGCATTCTTCGGCACGGCCAATTCCTCGTGACCCGGGCATTTCGCTCTGTACCAATGACAGGCAGGTTTCCTGGCTTTCGGGTCATCACAGCGCTGCGCCTTCTCACTTTCGCAATGGCATCATGCGGCGTTGCTCTCCGGTTCACAGTGACGAGATCGTACAGGATTTGCACCTGTTTCCCTTTTACCCCCTGTGCCGCAATTGCGGCACAGGGGCACCTGTCATTTTGCGTATTCAGTTCTTCTATATTATAGCACAGTTCCGGTAAAATGCAATGGCTTTTCCGGCGAAAGAGCTGCCTGTCCGGCGCTGTGCAATTATCTGCGGGCCTGCCTGTTCACTTCTTCCACAAAGTCCAGGAAGGCCCGCTGGCCATCCTGGGTCTGCTTGTACACACCGGCATCCTCCAGCACCTGGGTGAATACCCTGCCGGTCTCCTGGAGCAGAATATCCAGAGCGTTTTCCGGCGTAAAGGTGTACTGCTTTTTCAACTCCTCCACCCAAGGCCCATGCTTGCTCAGCGTCTCGTCTGTAGCGATGTCCTTTCCTTCCACGAGGCAACAGGCCAGGGCGGTCAGTTCACCCTTTAACCGGCTGGGCAGCACGGCCAGTCCCATCACTTCAATCAGGCCGATGTTCTCTTTTTTGATGTGGTGCTTGTCTGCGTGGGGATGGAATACCCCCAGAGGGTGCTCCTCCGTGGTGATGTTGCAGCGCAGCACCAAATCCAGCTCATACAGCCGTCCCCGGCGGCGGGCAATGGGGGTGATGGTGTTGTGGGGCTCCCCGTCGGAGCAGGCCAGCACCCCCACCCGGGGGTCGGAATAGCCCCGCCAGGCGGTGAGAATCCTGTCTGCCAAAGCCGCCAGCTCCCTGGGATTTTCCCCATCCAGCCGCAGAACGCTCAGGGGCCACTTCACGATGCCCGCCTTGATCGCCTCATAGCCCCGGAAGCTCACCGGGGTTTCCACAGGAGCGGTCTCCATGGCAAATTGGTATCGGCCTCCCTGGAAGTGCTCGTGGCTGAGGATGGAGCCGCCCACAATGGGCAGGTCGGCGTTGCTGCCCACAAAATAGTGGGGGAAGACGGCGACAAAGTCCAGCAGCTTTTCAAAGGCCGCCCGGTCGATCTTCATGGGTACATGGGCTTTGTTGAACACGATGCAGTGCTCGTTGTAGTAGACATAGGGGGAATACTGGAGGAACCACTCCTCCCCCCGAATCTCCAGGGGAATGATCCGGTGGTTGGCCCGGGCGGGATGGTTCATCCGTCCGGCATAGCCCTCGTTTTCCGGGCAGAGCTGGCATTTGGGATAGCCGGACTGGGGAGCGTTTTTGGCAGCGGCAATGGCCCGGGGATCCTTCTCCGGCTTGCTGAGGTTGATGGTGATGTCCAGCTCGCCGTATTCGCTCTTGTATTTCCAGCGCATGTCCCTGGCCACCCGGTAGCGGCGGATGTAGTCCGTGTCTCCGCTGAAGCGGTAGTACCAATCTGTGGCGGCCTGAGGGGACTGGGCATATTCCCGGCGGAACCGGGCGATTACCTCCCGGGGCATGGGGGTCAGAGCGCCCATCAGGCGAGTGTCGAAAATATCCCGGGCGGTGATGTTGTCCTCACACAGCCCCTTTTCGCAGGCATAGCTTAGAATGCCGGAGAGAATTTCTTCCAAATCCTGGTATTTCCCCTGGCCGTCCCCGGCGTAGTCCTCCAGATGGAGGATGTCCAGCAGCCGGTTGGTCAGCACCCGGCGGTCCTCCTCCTGGGCAAGGCCGGTGCCCAGGGCATAGGAAACCAGGCAGTCCACATAGCGATCAATCTCCATGTTCCGTCCTCCTCATTCTGCCGGGAAGGCTTCCACGCCGCCCTGGGGACGGATGGACAGCACGTGACAGGCCCCGACCCCCAGCGCCCCGTCCAGCCCGGCCCGGAAGGAATCCAGCAGGTCGAAGGGAACAAAGGCCTGCACCGTCCCGGCAAAGCCGCCGCCGTGAACCCGGAACGCCCCCCGGCCCCGGAGATAGTGCTGGCATAAAGCCAGGCTCACCGCCACATCCTGGTGCTCGGTGTACCCAGTGGGAATCACATTTTGCAGATACATCCAGGAGGAGCGTCCGCTCTCGGCCACCAGGGCCAGGAAGGTGTCAAAATCCCCGGCTTCCAGGGCCGCTACCTGCCGGGGCACCCGGGCGTTGTCCTGGTAGAAATGGATGCAGCGCATCACCGCCCGGTCGCCGCATTCCCGGCGCAGGGCAGGGATGGCGGAGTAGAAATCCGTTTCCTCGATCTGGGTGAGAACCTCTTTGCCAAAGTGGGCGCAGACGCTTTTGATCTCCCCGGGGATGGCAGCGTACTCATCGGTCAGGTCGGCGTGGCTGGCCCGGGTGTCGATGATGCACAGGGCGTGGCCGCAGGCGGAGAAATCGAAGTCCACCGGGGTGATTACCGGGTGATCCTTGTCGAAGAAGTCAATGCTCACCAGATTCCCCACGGCGGAGGCGGTCTGGTCCATCAGACCGCAGGGCTTGCCGAAGAACACGTTTTCGGCGTACTGGCCAATCCGGGCGATCTCCGGCTGGCTCACTTTTCCCTGGAAGAACAGATGATTGATGATGGTTCCAATAAGCACTTCAAAGGCTGCGGAGGAGCTGAGGCCGGAGCCGGGCAGCACCGTGGAGGTGCAGTAGGCGTCGAAGCCCTCCACCTGGCAGCCCAGCTGGGCAAACCGGGCCGCTACCCCCCGAATCAGGGCGGGAGTGGTGTTTACCTCCCCGGCCTGGGGCTCCAGGCAGTTCAGCTCCACCTGGGATATGGGGTAGCCCTCTGACAGGATGCGGATGGTGCCGGTGCCATTGACCCGCACCGCCGCCAGCGTATCCAGGTTCACCGCCGCCGCCAGCACCCTGCCCCGCTGATGGTCGGTGTGATTGCCGCCGATCTCCGTCCGTCCCGGAGCCGAAAAATACCGCTCCGGCGCGACCCCAAAGGCCGCCTGGAAGCCGGCATCCAGGGAGCGCTTCTGCTGGGATGAAAGAAATAATTCAGGCATAATAAACCCCCTAAAAGTTTTTTTCTCATTATACCAAAATGGCCAGGAAAAGGAAATACTCATTTCCAAAATCTTTTACAAATTTAGCTCCTTGCGCACAACAGCGTGATCCGCTGCTGCTCGGATGTGGAGATCGATACGGTGCGGCATCTGGTGAAGCGAGGCGGAGTGGAGATCAATCTGACAGAGACGGGATTTCAGATATTACTGCTGCTTGCCTTTTATGCAATTTTTGAGACACCAAAATCTATAACCACATAATAAAATGACACAAAAGCGTAGGAAATCCGGCTATACATCGATACTGTTGTATTGTATAATGACCGCAATGAGGTGAGTTCCTATGACATTTCTGGAATATGGCAATGCTTCCGCTCCGACCATCCTGATGATCCATGGGATGGGCATGACGGCAGAGGGTTCCTTTGGCTATGCTAAGGCACTCACATGCCTGCCCGAAGCTGAGAAGCATGCGGAATACGAACATTGCGGTGGCCACCACGAAGCAAAACGATGGGTTTAAAGAATTTGTGATTCCGGCTTCCATTTGAGCGGTGTTCTATCAGGAGGGACCGCTGATGAGTGTACAGGAATTGGAAACACGAATTGTGCCCCAGTGGCTGCCCACAAGCGGATATGAGTATGCCAATGCGCTGGAGATAGAACTGTACTTCAATTCCGACCCGGACAATGCAAAATTCGAAATCTGGCTTAAATGAGGACCTTTTGGACGGACAGCTTGCTGCCATCCACCGTCAGAATTGCCAGCGTAATCTCCTGATCGAAGCGGCGTCTGCCGCAGCTGCCGGGGTTCAGCCAGAGCCGCCCGTCCATTACCTGCTCAAAATACTTGTGGGAGTGCCCGAAGATTACCGCATCGATGCCGGTTAAGATTTTGGGGACTTCCTTTTTGTTGTGCACCAGAAAGAAGCGGCAGTCCTCAATCTGGAAGGTCTGTGTGACAGGCAAATGCTCCGCCCACTCCTTGTCGTTGTTTCCCCGCACCACATAAACCGGGGCGATTTCTTTCAGACGGTCGATGATTTCCGGCTTGTTAATGTCGCCGCCGTGGATGATGGCGTCACAGCCGTCAATGGCGGTCAGAACCTCCGGGCGGAGCAGCCCGTGGGTGTCCGACAATACCGCAATTCGTTTTGCCATGTTCATCACTCCAATTCTTTTTCAATCAGCGCAACCGCTATTTCAAAGGCTTTTTCCCGACGCTGTGCCAGCGTGATCTGGGACTTGTACCGTGCCGGGTTTTCCTTACCTTGCAGAGTCAAGATCGTTGCCCGCAGCTTGTGGAGCGTGGAATCAATCTGCCGCTTGGCTTCCAGAAGTTCCTCTTTGGTGTAATCCATCATCAAATTTCTTTCCCTAGGCGATAGGCTTTCTCCATCACATCGGGATGGTTCACCGCGTCCTTCGGGTCGCCGATTTCCTCACCGGCTACAAGCCCGCACAGCTTGGCCTTGGGGAAGCAGTCCACCCAGCCCTGCAAGCCGTTGTAGGCTTTTTCAAAGGTGGCGTCCCCACCGTCGGCTGCCGTGGCGATCATGTAAACCTCCCGGAAGGCATAGTCCGAGGAATACAGGGGATTCATGCGGTCCAGCAGCGTCTTCATCTGACCGCTCATCTCGTAGTAATAGATGGGCGTGGCGAATACCAGCACATCCGCCTGACGCAGCTTCTCCATGATTTCCGGAGCATCGTCATTCTGAATGCACTTCCCGGTTTTCAGACAGGCGAGGCAGCCGATGCAGTATTGAATCTTCTTGCCCTTCAGGCTGAGCAGCTCCACATGGTTGCCTGCTTCTCCTGCGCCCTTGGCGCACTCCTTTGCCAGCAGTTCTGAATTGCTGCCGCCTCTGAGACTGGTGGAAATAATCAAAACATTTTTCATATTGTACGCTCCTTTTTATGTGTCCAATGACACAGATTCGATATCCCTATTGTACTCCATCCGGCATCCAATCGCAATACCGTTCAGGGATTCAGCGTCCAACCGTTGCCGCCATGGTAGATCATAAGCCGGGTCTGACCGCCATCAATGCAGATATTCTCGCCGGTGATGAAACCGGCTTTGTCGGAAGCCAGGAACAGCACCATGTTGGCGATGTCCAGCGGATTGCCCACCCGACCTGCAGGCTGCTGGATGGCATCGGGGCCTTCATAGACGGTGTAGGCCGTGTCGATCCAGCCGGGGGAAATGGAGTTGACCCGCACCTTTCCGGCGAAGCTGACTGCCAGCGCATGGGTCAAAGCGGATATTCCGCCCTTGGCAGCGGTGTAGCTCTCACTCTGAGGCTGGCTCATCCGATCCCGGGAGGAAGAAATATTGATGATGCTGCTCTCCGGGGCGAAGTAGGGCGCAAACAGCTTGCTCAGATAGAAAGGTGCAGTAACACCGATTGCCATGGACTGCTGGAACTGCTCATAGGTGCATTCGTCGATACCCAGAAACAGGGGCGGCGCGTTGTTCACCAGCACATCCACCCGACCATATTTCTCGATGACTGTCCGGGCAAAGTCCTCCAGTGTGGCTTTGTCGGCAAGGTCGCCTACATAGTGGTCACCGTCTGCCTGATCAATGACGCATACATGGGCGCCGTTTTTCTGAAATTCCTCAGCGATACACTTTCCGATGCCATTGGCACCGCCGGTGATGACGATTACTTTATCTTGGAACATGGCCGTGCTCTCCTTATGAAGGTATGGAATCACTTTTCTCCAATCTTCAATTTGGTTGGTGAGGTCAGCACTCAATTTACGGTTTCGATTCAGTGTACCCATAGCACCGCAATGCGCAAGTGCAAAGACATAGGGAGTGCTGCCGTTCTCTAAGGTAACGGGAACCGGATTGTGCGTGCTTTCAATGAAATCGTTGTAGTCCGTGATGGAGCAGGGAAGCTTTTCGTCAAAGGCGGACAGCACACCTTCAAAGGTTGACTTGCCGAGGCATAGGATAACTTCTGGCTGAATGATATCTGTCAGTTCTTTGAAGTAGCCTTTGTCATTCTTTGCCCAAACCGTTTTGAATTTGCCGCTGGTGCCTTTATTGCGATATCCAAGGACAAAATTTGTGAAAAAAAGATCGGAGCAGGGTTTTGTAATATCATAGCCAAGTTCACTGAACAACCGTGTCAGGTTCGCATCGGTGGGACTGGGATTGTTGTGCAGGTAATCGTAGGCACAACCCTCATTTGCTTTACGCACTTCATCCATCGTGGGCTGAGAACCGTCATCCCAAGGGCAGCCCCAGTCCTGTCCAACCAGCATGATTTTCGCATCCAGATTCCCGTTGCCCTGCCAATATGTCCACAGATTGATTTCTTTGCAATCATCGCACCAGTAAAGGCGAAGTATCTTTCCATCATCTGAAGGATTACGCGCCGGATAGCTTACTTTGACTCTTTCGATCAGATCGCGGTATTTTCTCTGTTTAGTATCCATACGGACTCCTCCTGTTGGATTTGTTGCAGCTTTATTTATTATAGCGCAAACAATTCTGAAAAGCTATTGACATTAAAAAATCATTTCGCTACGATTACAGCAGAGCTTCAAGGGGGCGTGTGAATATGGACGAAAAACTGTATCCCATGATATTCAAGCGGAAATCCTTTCATCTGTTCAAGAATACCGGGTCAATCAGTCAGAGGGAATTGCCTCAAATTGAAGATGCCTTCCGCAGATGTCAGCCGCTGATTCCGGAGATTCCCGTGGAAATGAAAATCGTTCCGGCGACAGACACTACCAAATCAACCTATGCGCGGGGTAAAAACGGGCCCCCAAAACTCCAAACATTTTTAGGATAAAAAGAAAGAAAAAATCCTGAAATCTTACGATTTCGGGATTTTCCTCGAATACTACAAGCCCGATTTGGTGGAGATAAGCGGGATCGAACCGCTGACCTCTTGAATGCCATGGCTCATGTGAAATAATACGCAATGGAAAATCTGTATTTTCTCTTGAAAACAAGGAATATTAAGGCAACACCGCACAATGGGAGCGGCGGGCTTCGGCGGATCTTTTGCTCCAATCGTGCAGTATGAAAAATGGGAAATACACAAAGTATTCCTGCATTTTCCATACTTTCGCTTGGGTCAAAATCTCGCACCGAATCTCCTTGCCCCATTGTGCGGTGTTGCCTTAGTATAAGCTTGCTTTTTGTAAGCTCCTCAGAATCACATCATTTCGGATTCCCCCGGATAGCAATCGGGCTGACAGAACATACCGAAATCAGAGAAATCGGAACAGCCGAAAGAAAACAGCCCCACATTTCGTCCGTGAAGATCATACATTCGGAAACTCAGCGCTGCCTCACTGTTGACATAAGCGGTTCCGGCGCTGCCTTCCGTGATGATTTCCAAGCAGTAGATACCGTCCTCCGGCTTCCGCACAGGTACTTCCAGCTCCGTATCGTAGGGGAAGGTCTTGCCGCCTTCTTCGGACATCCGCAGCCAGGAGCGGAAAACCAGCCGCCCACGTTCCGGCTCGATATAGAGATAATATCCTTCTTTCATCTCTTCCGTCACCTGCAGGATCACACCCGCCTGATGAGCACCCTTGGGCCGAATGTTCACTTGGATGCGGCAGGAGTCCGGCATCTCCTGCATCAGCAGCATTTGCTGAGCAGCAGGGGATGCGGCATAGAAGCTTTCTTCGCAGATTACCCAGCCGGAGGTAATACAGAGGAAGGCGTTTTCGGTCCTCTGGGAAAAAAGTGGCCGTTTGTTTTCGGGAAGGCACAAACCCAGATCTCCGTCGGAAAACTGTGTCAGCCGATGGATCACCATACTACCACCCCAGTCCCAGGTGCGGTAGTCCTGGGCCTTCAGCTTGTCCGGCCAGAAGCCGAAAATATTCTCTTCCTTGGTGGGATTCCAGCCGAACAGAAATCGTTCCCGGTCATGCCCTGCGGTTTTGGCGGCATAGAACGCGCGGCTGTCCAGCCGGTGGTTATGGGGGATTTGCCACATGGTTTCGCCGATGGGGCGCTTCACGTAATAATTCCCGAAGAGTGTCGTATAAGATGAAAAAATCAGGTATTCCCAATCACCCATTTGGAAGAAATCCGGGCACTCCAAGGCTCCGTTGAACCGCTGAGGGTAGTATGCTGGCTGACGGTACTCCCAATGCTTCAGATCTCTGGAAGTGCAAAGTCCCACACATCCGGTCTGGCTGTGGGAGTCGTTTGCACGGGCGGCCAGATACATCCGGTATTCTCCCGTATCCGTATCAAAGACGATCCGGGGATCCCGCCAATCGGACATATGATAAATCACGCCGTCCGGCCCGAAGGTATCCTCTGGCTGCAATTCCCAATGATCCAGAGAACCATCCGGGCTAACGTAATGGGTCACCAGCTGCTTTCCATCCGGGAAAATGCAGGCAAACAAATGCCACTGCCCCTGATGGAAAACCAGATCACCGGTACCGCCCAGCACATGAATAGGAGTTTCGTCACTCATATGGATAAGGTCCCGGCTCTCCATCCTGTGCCAGCCGGGAACGAAGGCGGGGTCATTTGGGTTCTTCCAGCCTTTCAGATAAAACAGCTGATAGACCCCATCTATGTATTTCGGAATCACGTCCCCGGTTCTTGCGCCGGGGGCCTGATAAAAGACCATGTCTTTCATTCGGCATCGTCCTCCCGGTATGCGCTGTCCATCTCCCAGAGAGTCAGGGATGCTGGTTCCCCGGCAATCTGGAAATGCCGGCCTCCCTCTGTGTAGTTGCGCAGGGTCACCGATTTTCTGCCGTTTAAGTAGATTTCCAGCATGGAATGATCCAGGTAACAGGTGAAGGAGATGGGTTCCTCGCCGATGTCCACATTGTCGATCTCTCCCCGCCAGCGGCCGATTTCCTGTCCGTTCTCATCCCGGATACCCAAATGCCGGGCAGCCCGGTCGTAATAAATCTCTCGGCTGTGGGTTCCATAGCAAAGGGTTACGGAAGCCCAATCCTGTTCGGCGGTGTATTCCAAACAAAGCTGATCGCCCTGGCACTGGGTCAGCTGCTGATTTGCCAGCCCAGTATCCTGATCGGATAGCCCCAGCAGCTTTTTCCTCCGCAGCGTGGTTATTTCCCGGATGGGCTGGATGTGAAGCGCTCCATTGCGAATGGAGAGCTCTGCGGGCAGGCCGCCGTTGTGGGCCCAGCCTGCATGGACCTCATCCATAAAGCTGCGTTTTCCCTGGGCAATGGTGAAGATCACAGTTCTGCCGTCCGGGGTGACGAAACCGCTGGGGCCGGTAAACACGCCCTTGCCCAAATCCAACAGATGCAATCTGTCATGGAATTTTGTAAAGGTCTTTCTTTCCGCATCCCAGTTCCCCAGGAAATAATAGGTTTCCACAATATCGTTCTCAATCTGACAGGCGCACAGAAGCAGAATATGGCAGACCACGGCGCCGTTTTCACCCCGCAGGGGCAACAGAACGGGCAACTCCCAGACGTGTCCGCCCTCTTTGTTTCGCATATCATCGTACTGCACAAGAAAGCCGTGGTTTTCCCAGTGAATGCCATCGTCAGAGGAATACAGCACCGCATTGCCGCCGCCACCCCCTGCATCTCCGGTACCCACCAGCATGAAATAGGTATCGTCCTCCAACCACACAAAGGGGTCGCGAAATTCTCCCATCCAACCCATATCCTGGGTCTGAATCAGTTCCGGGCGGGCATACCACCTGTCGAGGCTTTCATCAGGGATTGCCAGTGCCACCGCCTGATTGGGAAACTGGCGATCATCCCCGGCGGTGAAATAGATTCTGGGCCTGCCGTTTTTGCCGATGACAGAGGAGCCTGACCAGCAGCCATCCGGGGCCGTGGCTGTCTGCTCCGGGATCAGCGCAAGGTGACAATCCTGCCAATGCACCATATCCCTGGATTTCAGGTGTCCCCAGCAGAGATGATCCCAGATAGGCGCATGGGGGTTTGCCTGATAAAAGATATGATACCAGCCATCATAGTACATGGGCCCATGAGGCTCGTTCATCCATTTCCCCGAAGGGCACAGGTGGTAGGCCGGCCGCTGCCGGTCATTTCCGTAGGCGCTTCTGCGGGGCATGGCCAGCTGGACGGCTGCTTCCTCCCGCACTCCCGTGAATACGGAACGGTGGAGAGAGAGAATCTCAGCCTCGCTTTTCGCGAAGGAATCCAACTCTACCCACTGTAGAAAGCCGTAAAAGCAGCCGAAGGGAACCTGTTCTGTAAAAAAGTCACCGTCCATCCGTCTGCCAATATAGGGGCATCCATCCGGAAAGCGAAGCTGTGTGTGCCGGCGGAACTGCTTCCGGCTGGAAAAAATACCGTTCACATACAGATCGCACCAGCCCGCATCCCCCCGGTACACCACGGTGACGACGTTGCGCACCCCTGCCCGGGCATGGGCACGGATGGAAGAAAAAGAAACAGAAGTTCCATCGATTCCCAGGTTGACAGTGACGATCCCTCCCTTTTCCAGCAGCACTTCCAGGCCCTTGTGCTCTCTGGCGCTGTAATCGGTAAACAGGCCGTCGGGATAGGCGGAATAGGTGACGGGAAGAAAGCTCAGGCTGATGGTAAAGCACTCCCCATCGGGAATACACTTGGGATTTCCACGAAACCAATGGGAGTAGCCGTCGAAGAGAAAGCTGTCACCCCAGAAGTGGTAGTCTCTGTTTTTGAATGCGGAATCCTGGGAGAGGGAAAAAGTGATTCCTTCTGCACTGCATTTACAGGACGGGCCGATTTGAGGATCAGAATAAAATGTAAAGCGCATGGTTTGCCTCCAAATTACACGCCTGCCCGTTGAAACTGCCGCTCGATCTGAAAAGCCTGGTTCAGCTGGTCGTAAAGCATGAATTGGGACAGGAATAGAATATACCAGATACCTACGATGGGCAGAATCAGCAGCGTCCAGGGTGCGAAGAGAATGTAAATCCCCCAGTAAGCAAGCTGCAGCAGCCCCACACCCATGACACGCCAGAAGTTCTGAACGGTAAACAGCAGGGTATTCCGCAGCCGGATTGCCGGGGACTGCTGAAACAGCACCAGCTGAGACCAATAGAGCTGAGAGATCACCATGGTCAGCAAGGTGGAGAACAGCAGCAGTAAAATGGTTCCCAGGGAAGGAGCGGTCTGCGCCCACCAGAGCATCATGCCCATGAAGCAGAAGAAGCCCACCATCAGCCCAAGCAGTGCGCCGGGAATCAGACTTCCCCGGAAATTCTGCTTCCAACTTTTCCTGTAGTTCAGGCGCCAAGGCATGGGATCATCCCGCATGGCCCGGAAAAGACTGTCGTACATCCCGGACAGGAACGGCCCAAAAATCATGCCGCCGATAACGGAGCAGGGGATCAGCACCAGAATGCTGGAGGTTGCGATGGCAAGCCCGATTCCCGCTGCCAGCGGCAGAAGCCCCAGGATGGTCAGAGCGTTCAGCTTGAACCAATCGCCAAAGTGGCGGCCCAGCAGCTGCTTGTAGCGATTGAAGCCGGTTTGCCGCTTGGTTTCATCGTAGAATTTGTCTTCCGGGATAAACATTCCCATGTTGCGTGCCTCCTTTATTGTGCGTAGTGGCAATGTTCCAGAAAATCCGTCAGTACATCCACAGCTTCCTCCGGGAAGTCTGCCAGCAAAGCCACATCCACCCGGATTGCCCGGTTGCCCCGAATTCCCGTGGCGGAGGCTCCCCTGGAATCGGGGCCGGAACCGTCAGGAAAGGGATAGACAGCAATTTGGTAAGTCTGTCCGGCGTACTCCCCATTGGATTCCTCTATATCGGGATACCGCTCCCGGGCAAGGGACTGCCACTGGGCGGCAGTCTTCTCCGCATCAGCGGCGGTTTCCAATTCCATCACCACCAGATGAATCTGGGCATCATAGGTGATTACTTTGTCACCATTTTCATTGGTATAGGAAATTGCCTCGCCCTTTGTCCAGGAAGCATAGAAGGTGCCCTCTGCTGCCAGCACATCCTCATTGCGCTGCACCGTCCAACCATCCATGGGCTCCACACCCAAAGCAGAACCAATGGTCGTCCAGTCCTTGCCCCATGCCGCGCCGTCCGCTGTTTTCTCCGGCAGCTTATTCCCGCAGGCAGACAGCATCAGGCAAAGAATCAGGGTACAAACGATTGCTGCTTTCTTCATGGCTTTTTCGCTCCTTCCGTCAAATTCTCCCACAGTGCGTCACACTCCGCCACGTTGGGGACGGTTTTTTCGTTCCAGAATCCCCGGCGGGCGAACGCCAGCTGGGACACGATTTCCTGGGCGGTTCCCAGTTCGATTTGCGCCAGCACCGGGCAGTCACCCCAAATGACAAATTTCCCATCCGGGGTCAAATCCCCGTCAGCCGGGAGGCTCCCGTCCAGATTGCACAAAGCGGAGGTGGCCTCCTGGAATCCGGCAGGGTCTTCCAGCAGGAAAAAGTAGCTCCTGCAATCCGTTATATCCGCCACCAGCTGAACCCGTGCCGCCTGGGCGTAGTAAAGGGTGTCAACGTCGCCTGTGTTCATGCTGACATACTGCTGGAGCGCCACGGTCACTTCGCCATCCCCATTCAGGTCGGGGCTTATCGCCGCAAGACCGGAGCGCAGCGCTTCAGCCGTTTCCTCACTGAGGGGAACGCTTCCCACATAGGCAATGGAGTAGTCGGGCTTGATTGTGCCAATGCCCAGCACGTTCCACAGGATATTCCCGGCGCACACGGCCAGCACTGCGGCGATGACAACCTGCCACTTGTGATAATGCCACCAGTTTCGCCGTTTTTCACCCTTCGTCGGGGTGTGAACTTCCTCCGGCTTTGCTTCTTCCCTTGCTTTTTTCAGCAGATATTCGCTTGCCATGGCAGCACCTCATTCCTTCGTGGTTCCGCCATAGGCACAGCTGACAGGCAGGCAGACCAGACTGGGCGCATTCGCCCGGTCTTCCCGCAGCAGCATATCCACGCAGGTCTGGGCAATCTTGTCCACAGGCTGGACAATGGTGGTGCAGAAGTAGCGGCCTGTATCGAAACGGCGGATGCCGTCAAAGCCAATGATCTGTACGTCCTCCGGCACCCGGATTCCCATGTCTTCCAGAAGGGCGTGGATCTGTGCGGCCAAAAGATCGGTGGAGCAGAAGATGCCGTCATATTCCAGCGTACCGTTTATCATATGCTCTTGGAAATACGCCCGGAATACATCCATATCGGTGCATTCGTTCAAACGGTAGGTGCCGTAGGAAGTCTGCATCAGACTGCAGGCTGTCACAAAGCCATCGCCCCGCTTGTCGGCCTCACCGGGAACAGAAGAGCCGGTGCGCAGGAACAGCAGCTTTTTACAGCCGCACTGTACCAGCTTTTCCGCTGCCAGTCTGCCTCCGCCGTAGTTGTCCGACGCTACACAGGGCACATTGGAACCAAAATAACGGTCAATGCTGATAAAAGGAATGTCGTCTCCCAGCTGTACCATGCTGTAGGTCAGGCCAATGATGCCGTCCACCTTGTTCTGCCGTACCATGCGCAGGCACGCATCCTCCCGCTCATGGTGGGAGTCGGTAAGGAACAGCATCATCCGGTAATTCCGCTGGGCAAGGGCCAGGTTCAGCTGCTGGGCAAGAGCGGCGAAATAGGGGTGGTCTGTGGAGGGGAGGATGACGGCGATGATACCTGTCTTGTTGGTTTTCAGTCCCCGGGCATAGGGGTTCACCTGGTAGCCCAGCTGCTGGGCGGCCTCCTCCACCTTAATGCGGTATTCCTCGCCCACCGGGAGGCCGTTGAACACCCGGCTGACTGTGCCCAGCGCCACGCCGGCCTCCCGGGAGACATCCTTCATGGTTGGATTTCCTTTTTTCACGGAACAAAACTCCTTTATCATAGATATGAAACGTTTCCGAATATACGGGTTTCAGGAGGCCTTTTCTTCTGAATCCTATTCTATCAAATCCCGTTTCAAAAGTAAAGTGAATATTTCACATCCTGTTCATGAAACGTTACAATTGTAAGAAATGCACAGAAATGATAAGTTTGATTTGTACAATACAAGGAAAGTGTGAGATTAGATAAAAAATGCGTAAAAATCATATTGACATTTTGTGAACAGGGCTCTATGATAAAGATGCTCATGTAACGTTTCACGAAAATGTGCTGGAAAGTTCGCAGCTTTCAGCCAAGAGACGAGCGCTCCTCTTTTTCGTAAAACGCTTTCAGAGTCTCCCACTTCTCGGCATTCCCCGGGAGAAGCAGCACACAGCGATATTTGAAGGAAAGAAGTGATCCAAATGTCCAAAGCAAGCACCATTTCTCAGGGTGGAGCCGCCGCTGCGAGGCTGCATTCCAAGTCCCTGGGGCGGAGAATCCTGGACAATTGGCAGATGTATGCGCTTCTGCTGATTCCTGTGGTTCTGACCATCATATACAAATACATTCCCATGTATGGCATCCAGATTGCCTTCCGTGATTTCACGCCCAGCAAGGGCTTCACAGGAAGCACATGGGTGGGCCTAAAGTGGTTCCAGCGGTTTTTCAGCGCCCCCACCTGCAGCCGCATGATCCGCAACACCGTGCTCATCAGCCTGTACTCCCTGCTGTGGAGCTTTCCCATTCCCATCATCCTCTCGCTGATCATCAATCAGCTTCGATTCCAAAGATATAAGAGAGTGGTGCAGACCGTTCTGTATGCCCTCACTTTATCTCCATCATGATCGTGTGCGGCATGATCCGTATCTTTCTCAGCCCCTCTGGCGGCCTGCTGAACCTGATTCTTGGTACCAGCACCGACTTTCTGACAGAGGCTTCCGCATTTCGAACGATCTACATCGCTTCCGGCATCTGGCAGGATGCCGGCTGGGGCTGCATCATCTATCTGGCGACGCTGGCGAACGTGGACCCAGGCCTTTACGAGGCGGCCAAAATGGACGGCGCTTCCGTGTTCCAGCGGATTTTGCACATCGACCTTCCGGCGCTGCTGCCCATGGCGGTGCTGAACCTCATCATGGCAGCCGGCGGTCTGATGAATGTGGGCTTTGAAAAGGTGTGGTTGCTGCAAACCGACCTGAACAAGGCGACCAGCGATGTGATTGCGGTGTATGTGTACCAGCAGGGTATTGAAAACGCCAAGTACAGCTATTCCACCGCTGTGGGCCTGTTCAACACGGCTGTGAACATCATCCTGCTGGTGATTGTCAACAAGATTGCGTCCAAGCTGTCGGACGTGGAATTCGTGTAAGGAGGCAGCGAACATGGCAAGAAAAAACCTTAATCGTGCCGGAGGTCTGTCCGATAAGGCCAGCGACATCATCCTGGTGGCCATTACCGCTGCGGTGCTGTTCGTGGTGGCATATCCTCTTTACTATGTGGTCGTTGCTTCCTTTTCTGATCCCTATGACGTATATGCCGGCAAGACCTTCCTTTTCCCCAGCGGCTTCACCCTGGATGGCTACAAGGCGGTGTTCGCAGAAAAAAGCATCGTCTCCGGCTTCCTGTACTCCGTGCTGTATACCACAATTGGCACCATTTTCTCTGTGGTTATGCTGTACATCACCGCCTATCCCATGGCGCAGAAGGATTTGCCCGGACGGAAACTATTAAGTCTGTTCTTCATCATCACCATGTACTTTGGCGGCGGCCTGATTCCCACCTACCTGGTGGTCAAGAAGACCGGTCTGATCGGAAACATGTGGTCGCTGTTCCTCCCCGGCGGCGTTGCGGTGGGCAATATGATTATCGTGCGCAACTACTTCCAGAACAGCATTCCCCACGATTTGGTCGAGGCCTCCGAGATTGACGGCTGCTCAAAATTCCGCACCTTCATCAGCGTTGTGATTCCGCTGTCCATGCCGATTCTGGCAGTTATGGCTGTGTTCAGCATGGTGGCCTACTGGAACGACTGGTTCACAGCCATGATCTATCTGGGCGGCAAGGGTCAGCCCCTGCCGCTGGTACTGCGGGGCATCCTGATTAAGAGCTCCGCAAGCTCCGCTCAGGCCAGCCTGATTTCCGGCGGCTATGCCGAGCTGAACAAGCTGACGGAAATGATTAAGTTCTGCTCCATGATCGTGGCGGCCCTGCCCATGCTGATTGTCTATCCCTTTGTCCAGAAGTATTTTGAAAAAGGATTTATGTCCGGCGCCGTAAAGGGCTAAGGACACAAATAATAAATCGAAAAGGAGACCACAAAAATGAAGAAAATGCTTTCTCTTTTGCTGGCAGCTGTCATGCTGCTGAGCCTCCTCACCGCCTGCGGAGGCAACAAGCCTGCTGAAACAGCCAATACTGACCAGACCGAGTTCAAGGTTGTCAGCGGCATTTCCGCCCTGTCCGGCGGCTACAACGACAACGTTGTTCTGAATGCCATGCAGGAGACTGCCGGCATCAAAATCAACTGGGAAACCATGAGCGATTCTCTGAGCGAGCAGGTCAATATTCGTATCTCCGGCGGAGAGCTGCCCGATGCCTTCCAGGCGGTGGGCTTCAACAACTACGACCTGGCCCGCTACGGTGCGGACGGCACCTTTATCGACCTGACTCCCTACATTACCCCGGAAATCATGCCCAACCTGTGTGCGATTTTCGAGAAGTTCCCCGCCTATAAGTCTGCCATCACCCAGGAGGATGGTCGCATCTACGGCCTGCCCTCCGGCGGCCGCATGGGTACCGCTGCCACCGGTGCCGCTGAGGACTTCGACATCGGCACCATTCCTCAGTTCACCATGATTAACAAGAAGTGGCTGGACGAGCTGGGCCTGAGCGTCCCCACCACAACTGAGGAGCTGCACACCGCACTGGTTGCCTTCGCAGAAAACGATATGTCCGCCAAGGTCTACGGCAACGCTGCCGGTACCACGATTCCCATCTCCTGCGGCTACGACCAGTGGTGCTGGGGCCAGGATATGTTCTATGCCGCCTTCGGCTTTGTTACCTGGAGCGATGTCTGCCGGGATTTGCACCTGAAGAGCGACGGTACCGTGGAATTCCAGTCCGTTACCGACGCCTACCGCAAGGCCGTTACCTACTACCACGATTGGATCGAGGAAGGCCTGTTCGACAAGGAAATGTTCAGCCAGGATCACACCCAGCTGATTTCCAAGTGCTCTCAGGGCTATGTGGGCGTCGGCGTGTGGTGGGAGATTAACGAGCTGATGGGGCCCTATGCCCAGGACTATGTGTACCTGCCTCCTCTGAAGGGACCCGAAGGGGACTGCGCCGTCACCCTGAAGTCCGGCGGCGGCATCAGCTCCGGCAACCTGTCCATCACCTCCGCCTGCAAGAACCCTGCCAACCTGCTGAAGTTCTACGACCAGTGGTATACCGGTGAGGCGGTCATGCAGCTGGAGTACGGCCCCATCGATGTGTTCTACACCGGCAAGGGCGACGACGGCATGTGGATTTCCATCACCGACGAAGAAGCACAGGCCAAGTACGGCAAGAGCGCCGGTGAACTGAAGGGCGTTCACGAGGTCTACGGCCCCAAGCTGATCCTGTCCGAGTACTACTCCAACGTCTGGCACATGGAGGACCGTGCCTACCAGCGGCTGCTGGATCTGGAGAACTTCTGGTTCAACTACGTTCCCGATAAGTCTCTGTATCCCGGTGACTGCGTGTTCACCAGCGAAGAGCTGGAAATCATCGATATGTACAAGTCCGACTTCGAGACCCAGGTTGCGGAGCAGGAGGCTCTGTGGCTGAAGAACGGCGGCCCCACCGACGGGGAGTGGGAGGCCTATAAGCAGTTCCTGTCCGACAGCTGCGGCATGGACAAACTGCTGAAAGTCTATCAGGACGCTTACAACCGCTATGTTGCTGCACAATAATATTTAGGCACCTCAAAAAAACTACCCTTTTGCGGTTTGGGCGGATCTTTTGTCCTACCAATCTCTCGCCCAAACCATCAAAAGGTAGTTTTTAGAGGTCGCCATTTGATTCCCAACTGCACCGGGCGGGTTCCGATAGCCGCCCGCCCGGCGCCCCTCCTCTACCGGCATCCGGCAGACGGATGCTGGCAGAGAGATGGTCTTTGATGCAAAGGCCGTCTCTGTGCCATTTTTTCAGAAAAAGGAGTTTTCTGTATGACCAGTAAGAAATTACAGCGTGCCCGGGATTTTGAGGCAAAGTATATTCCCTATGTGGCGGAGGAGCTGCCCAAGTTCCATGTCACCGGCGGAATCGGCTGGATTAACGACCCCAACGGCTTTGCCCCCTACAAAGGGGAGTATCATCTGTTTTATCAATATCATCCCTACGATGTGAAGTGGGGCCCCATGCACTGGGGTCATGTGAAGACCAGGGACTTTGTGAAATGGGAACGTCTGCCCGTTGCCCTGGCACCGGATACGGACTACGACAAGGACGGTTGTTTCTCCGGCGGAGCCGTGGAAATGCCCGATGGACGGCATCTTCTGATGTACACCGGGGTGCGCAATGTGCGCAGGAGAAACGGTAAGCTGGAGAGCTTCCAGACCCAGTGCATTGCCATCGGCGACGGAGTGAATTACGAAAAGTATGAAGGCAACCCCGTGATCCGCAGTGAGGATGTGCCCGAGGGCGGCAGTGTCCACGATTTCCGTGACCCGAAAATCTGGCGGGAAGACGGAAGGTTCTATATGGTTGTGGGCAACCGTACCCCGGATACCAGCGGCAGCATTCTGTACTATCGCAGTGAAGATGCCATTCATTGGGAATTTGTGAACAAATTGGCTTCCTGCCACAACCAGTACGGAAAAATGTGGGAATGCCCGGATTTCTTCCCGCTGGACGGCAAGCATGTGGTAATCACCAGTCCTCAGGAAATGAGCTCCATCGGCCTGGAATTCCACCCCGGCAACGCTAACATCTGCATCATCGGCAGCTTTGACCGGAAAGCGAATCATCTGATGCGGGAAAATGTGCAGGCTATCGACTACGGTCTGGACTTTTACGCCCCCCAGACGCTGCTGACGGAGGACGGCCGCCGGGTCATGATTGCCTGGATGCAGAACTGGGAAACCTGCGGCAGCCACCTGCAAAATCAACGCTTCCTGGGGCAGATGACCCTTCCCCGGGAACTGACCATCCGCAATGGAAGACTGTGCCAGAACCCGGTGCGGGAGATTGAAAACTACCGCAGCGTAAAGATCGCCTATCAGAATGTGATGATGACCGGCGAGACCTCCCTGCAGGGCATCAACGGCAGATTCATTGATATGACGGTGACCATTCGTCCGGGAAATGAAGCCTCTATGTACCGCTGGTTCAAGATCAACGTGGCACGGGACGGGGAGCATTTCACATCCATTCGGTTTAAGCCTGCCACAAACATCATCCGGATCGACCGTACCCAGAGCGGCTTGCCCTGTGACATTGTCAACGTCCGGGAGTTCCCGGTGCACGCTGGCAACGGGGAGCTGAAGCTGCGGCTGATTATGGATCGTTACAGCCTGGAGGTCTTTGTCAATGACGGCGAACAGGCGGCTTCCACCGTCATCTACACCCCGCTGGAGGCAAAATCCATCAGCTTCTCCTGCGACGGAACGGTGCTGATGGATGTGGAAAAATACGATCTGGAGGTCTAAGCCATGGCAGAGAAATTCGATGTGGTTGCGCTGGGCGAGCTCTTGATTGACTTTACGGAAAACGGAACCAGCGCCCAGGGCAACGGCCTGTTTGAGGCCTGCCCCGGCGGTGCGCCCTGCAACGTGCTGGCCATGCTGCGCAAGCTGGGCAAATCCTGCGCTTTCGTGGGAAAGGTCGGCGACGATATGTTTGGACGTTTGCTCCGGGATGCCATTATAGAAGTCGGTATCCATGCGGACGGCCTTGTAATGGATGCGAACATTCCCACCACGCTGGCCTTTGTGAAAACTTTTGAAAACGGCGACCGGGACTTTTCTTTCTACCGCAAGCCTGGTGCAGATATGATGCTGACCGAGAGTGAGCTGCCGGAGGAAGCCATCGCGAGCGCCCGGATTTTCCATTTTGGCACCTTGTCCATGACCCACGAGGGCATCCGGGCTGCGACTGTCAAGGCTGTGGAGCTGGCGAAAGAGGGCGACGCTCTGATTTCCTTTGATCCCAATCTCCGTCCTCCCCTGTGGGACGATCTGGAGGATGCGAAAGAAGCCATTGCCTGGGGGCTTTCTCAATGCGATATTCTGAAAATTGCCGACAATGAGCTGGAATTCATGACCGGGGAAACCGATTTCGTGAAAGGCGCTGCCATTCTCCATGAAAAATATCCCAATATTCAGGTGCTGAACGTTACCGCCGGCGCCGACGGAAGCTACTCCTTCTACGGTGAGGAAGAACCGGTGTTTGTGCCCTCCTTCCGTCTGGGCGGTACCATTGAGACTACTGGTGCAGGGGATACCTTCTGCGCCAGCGTACTGAATTTCGTCCTGGAAAACGGCATTGCCCGCCTGACTCCCGAGGATCGGCAAGCGATGCTTCGCTTCGCCAATGCTGCGGCGTATCTTGTGACCACCAGAAAGGGAGCGATCCGCTCCATGCCGGAAAGAGAGGAAGTCGAGGCAATTCTGGCACAGTAAGCAGATCACCTGTTGAATCGGAGGAATACCCATGGGAAGAAGAAAAACCGGGAAAAGGATTGCACTTTTTCTGGCAATCATTCTGGCGGCCCAGCTTGCCGGATGTGCCGGAAAGCAAAGCGGACTGCTCCTGCATCTGAGGTTTGACGAAGGCTCCGGCAATCTGGTTCGGGATACCGGAGGAAGTGCGGGAGAGGCAGAGCTTGCCTATGTCCTAGCCAAAACCCCATATAATACACCCCAGGATCCCCAATGGCGGGAGCAGGGCGTGGAAGGCGGCTGCCTGCTGTTTGACGGCTGCTCCAACTATGCGGCCTTTTCCCCGGACACGATTTTGGTACAGGGAAAAACCTTCGGCATCAGCGTCTGGGTGGCCCCCAGAACCTTTGAATGGGACGATCCCAACGGTGCGGCTGCCGGAAACGAGCACCTGACCGCCATTGTTGGGCAGTACAACAAAGAGAAAAAGCAGGGCTTCCTGCTGGGCTATCAGCGGTTTGGACGGCTGTGCTTTCAGGTGGGCACCGGAGACGAGTGGATCACCCTCTGGGCAGAGGACGGCAATCTGGAAAAATACAGCTGGAACCATGTAACGGCACAGTTTGACGGGAAAAAGGGCACCGTTTCTCTGTATCTGAACGGCGAAACTGTTGGCGCCTGCTCCGTCGCTCCCGGAAGCGCGATTGCCCCGGCAGAAAAGGAAAAGCTGCTGGTTGGAAAGAACGCCCACGCAGAAGCCATTGCGGCAGGCACCTACAATATGTTCAGCGGCCTGATGGACGAGCTGAAGCTGTATAGCCGCACCCTGACAGCGGAAGAACTGGCGCCGCAGGAAGCGCCGGAAATTCCCTTTGGCGAGATCAGTCTGCAAAATGTGCTGACGGAGGATATTTATAAAACCCAGTTCCACGGCGGCCCCTACCAGCACTGGATGAACGAGCCCCACGCACCGGTCTATTACAATGGAATGTACCATCTGTTCTTCCAGCAGAACATCACCGGAACCTATTGGCGAAACATCTGCTGGGGGCATCTGGTGAGTGAAGATATGGTGTCCTGGCGGCCTGTGAAGGAGGCCATCACCCCCACGGAAAATACCGTTGTTCCTGACGGCGTGTGGTCAGGCGGTGCGGCATTGGATCAAAACGGCGTGCCCCTGCTGTTCTTCACTGCGGGCAATGACAGCTTCGCAAAGGAAGGCCTGATCTCCAATCAGAACATCGGTGTTGCCTATCCCGCCGATTTGAGCGACCCTGAGCTGACGGATTGGGTGATCTGTGACACCCTGGCCATCCAGCAGAAAGCAGGCCAAGGAAGAGCGGGAGAATTCCGGGACCCCCACATCTGGAAAGAGGGCGACACTTGGTATATGCTAATCTGCTGTCCCATATATTTGGAAAGAACTGGGAACCTCTTGCCGCAATCTGCCCCAGGTGCATACGCTGGTGCGGCTCATGCGGCTGGCCTGTGAAATCGTCTGTCCCTCCGTGCTTTTGCTGGGAGAGGTGGTCATGGAGCCTGCCAAGGTTCTGCCTTATTTCGGCAGCCCGGAAAGCCCCGAGTGCCACATGCTCTACAATGTCACCACCATGGCGACCACCTGGCATACCCTGGCAACCGGGGATGTGCGGCTGCTGCGCCACCAGCTGGATCAGATCAGCGCCCTGCCCACAGACTGCCTGTTCCAGAATTACCTGCGCTGTCACGACGACATTGGCTGGGGACTGGATTACCCCTGGCTGCGGAAGTTTGGTATGGAGGAAGTATCCCATAAGAAATACCTGAACGACTGGTTTACCGGGAAGTGGCCCGGAAGCCGTTCCCGGGGAGAGCTGTACAATGATGATCCCCGACTGGGGGATGCCCGCCTATGTGGAACCACCGCCTCCCTGTGCGGCCTGGAATCGGCCCAAACGCCGGAGGAAACGGAGATGGCCCTTGCCTGTGATGTAATGCTCCACGCCTGGATGCTGACCCAAAGCGGCATTCCCGTCCTTTACAGCGGTGACGAAATCGGACAGTTGAACGATAACGACTACCATCTCGACAAAGAAAAATGTGCAGACAGCCGTTACCTTCACCGTGGAGATTTTGACTGGGAAAAGGAAAAACTTCGCAGAGACCCCGCGACCTGCCAGGGCAGACTTTTTGCGGCCCTGAGAAAGCTGGAAACAATTCGAGCATCGGAGCGGGTGTTCCGGGCGGATGCCAAAATCAGCAGCTTTGATACTGGCAGCGACTTCGTGCTAGGCGTTTGCCGGGAACTGGACGGGGAGCGCCTCCTTGGGTTGTTCAATTTCTGTGAGAAGCCAGTGGAGATCAGCCTTGAAGGTGGACGATACCGGAACCTCTTTCAGGAGAACGACATTCCTGAAAATTCAATTCAGCTTTCGCCGTATGACTTTGCCTGGCTAAAAAAGTTTTAATCTCATAATAATAAGATTCGTTCCGTGCAATGATCCAAGCGGCAACGAAAAATATTGGGTCATAACATAGCGAGCGTTTTGACCAATTACATTGCCGCAGCGATGTTTGACGCACGATAAACCGCAACTGTTCCATGTGTCTGACGATTTGCCATTGAACAGAGAGGGAACAGAGAAAAACCCTGTTGAAGATTGTTGAACTTAGCACGGACATAGCACGAACCCTACACCATAAAAGCGGAGTTTTTGGAGTCCCTAAAAAGGGAATACCTTCCCACCATAAAAAAAGGGGGAGAGAATTTCCCCACTACAAAAAAGATACCTACCTAGCGCAATAGGCGCAGACTCATAGATTCTCCTTTCGGGAAAGCCGTCCAGTTATCCGCTGGGCGGTTTTTCTGCACCGTTTTTTGTTGTCAAAAACCGATTTGTTGACACTTTTTGTTGACAAAACCCATTTTTGACGTAAGCGTAAAACCTCCCCACGACTTGCGTAGGAGGTCAGAGGCATGAGACAATATCCCAAAGCTCGAATATCTCCCATGCAGTCTAAGGGAGATATTTGACACATAGGGAGATGG
>JAETOP010000038.1 GCA_021771675.1 Oscillospiraceae bacterium
TACGAAGATGATGTGGCGGCGGCCACCACCGACGGGGATAGCTGGTACAGCGCCTATCTCCGGGTGGCCAAGGACAAGGGGGTGCTGGAGGGCACCACCATCACGGACGCAAAGATCGAGCAGGAGGTCAGCCGCTACGACATGGCGGTTGTCCTGGCCCACTGCGCGGAGCTGCTTGGAGTACCGGAGGCAGACACGGATACAAGCAAGATTACAGACTATGCGCAGATTCCAGACGCCTACGCCGGGGCGGTGGCCCAGGTCTACGCCCTGGGCCTGATCACCGGAGACATCGCCGGATGCTTCAACGGAGCTGCTGCCATGAGCCGGGCCGAGGCAGCCACTGTGATTTCCAGACTGCTGACGCTGGCCGGGGGGACGGAGGAGCCGGAAAAACCGGCAGAGACCATCCCGCCGGAGGAGTACAATCCCCACCCCATTGGCCTCCCTATGTGGGCGACACAGAATCAGGATGGGACGATCAGCTTCATGGTCGAGGGGGACGTAAGTGACGGAACTCTTAGTTCCAAGGATTTTGGGAGCTATGATGAATATGACAAGGAGTCCCGACTCCCTGGCATCACAGTAGAGTTTTATTACATGACACAAGAACAATACCGTGCAGGCGAGGCGGGAATTTTACTGGGATCTGGCGTGACGGACGAAGATGGTCTATTTTCCTTCGAGGTGACAGTAGGTAGCGAGTATTATAAGCCTAACTACTTGATTGATAGCCGTTCTTTTACAGTCAAGGCCCACGGAACCAGCGGAGGGATAGAGTACGATTCCCCATATAAAGAGCCAACGGCTATAGCTAGCAATCTCAAGAGGGACGACGATCTGCTGTATGATCCTGGCTGGGAAATTCTCGCATACCCTGTAGAGAAGTAAGATAGGGGGAAATGAAAGTGTCACTACCACCTGGGGCAGAGCTCTTTGTAGGCATGTTCATCATCTTGGGTGTGATAGTATTTTTCCCGTACATCATAAAGTTCATCCGTTTTACAGGGCTTTGGCTTCTGCCCGTTGAAGTGCTTCTGATAGACACGCTGCTTGTGGGCAAGGTCTTAAAGCTGGAAATGACGCCGGTCAACTACCCTGAGATCTATCCAATTTACGAGACAGCGATGGTGGTGCTTTGGGTGGCCACAGTTGTCCTGGTCACCGGATATCACCTATACAAACTCTGGAGGGAGTGGCATCCCAAGATGCCTCCCCTGTGGGAGCTGGAGCCCATTGTGGAGGTTGCTCCCGGTATCTACAAACGTATAAGAGATTTATAGAGCTGAAAGCAGAAAGGACGCCGACATTTCCTGTCGGCGTCCTTTTTTCGATAGATATGAAGTGAAGAGGAAGGAGCGCGAATGTATGGCAGTATTCACACGGAAAATGGATGTGCTGGGCCGAGTTGTTGTCCCCAAGGAGCTCCGTACCAGTATGGGAGCAGACGATGGGGACATGATAGAGATCGTTGGTGTGGAAGATGGGGTGCTGCTACGCAAGTACCGGCCGGCCGGGGAGGTGCTGGCGCTGGCGGAGGAGCTGTACGCAGCACTTGACGCGGACAAAACCATTGAGCCAAGCGTGGAAAGACTGATCCGGAGGCAGATGGAAGGGATCATCCAGGCATTGACTGAAAGCGACAAAACTTTGGATTCAAATTGACAGCCGAGCGCCCGGCTGGTAAAATAAAAAAGCCCCGCGAGGGGCGGGCGCTGTTACAAAAAGGCGGTTGGCCACTTCCCTGAGAAGGGAGGTGATGCTGATGGGAAACGGACGCTGGGCGAAAGCCCTGCGCTTCGTGGTATGCTTCGTCATCATCCTGACGGTGACGATTTACATATCGCCCAAAGCGTGCTAGCCGCTCGGATCGCACCCGAACGGCTAGCGTTTTTACCAAATGACTAGCTTCTAGGGCCGACCGTCGTAACAGCGTCCCTTTATTTGTATTATACCAAACAGGGCGGAGAAGTCAAGAGCGGCGGCTACCGGGGGCTAAAAGCGTGTTAGCCGCCCGGATGGTCCCCGGACGGCTAACCTTTAGTTAGTTCGACATAGGGCCGACCGTCGTAACAGCGTCCCTTTATTTGTATTATACCAAACAGCGCGGAGAAGTCAAGAGCGGCGGCCACCGGCGGCTAAAAGAGAGTTAGCCGCTCGGATCGCCCCCGAACGGCTAGCGTTATTGTCTAAGCTGTAGGGCCGACCGTCGTAACAGCGCCCCTCTATTTGTATTATACCAAACGGTGCGGAGAAGTCAAGAGCAGCAGCCGCCGGAGCCTAAAAATATCAAAATGTCATAAAATTATAACATTAAAATATTAAAGATTCTGAGGATGCCGACACATTGTGTCGGCATCCTTTTTTTCATATAGATATTTTTCGAAAGGAGAGCTAAAACCATGAAACGGAAGAAAATCCTGGCGTGGTTGCTCACCCTCTGTCTGATTATCGGCATGCTGCCTGGGGTTACGCTGCCAGCGGCGGCGGCAGGCGGCAAGACCGTGTATGTGGGTGGCAGCGGGGAGGGGCACTATGCCACGCTCCAGGAAGCCTATGCAGCGTTGGGAGGGGCAGCCGGTACGATCATGCTCACCGGCAATACCCAGCTCACTGAGCCTTTGAGGATCTCCTCGGACGTGGAGATCTCCGGCTCCGGCACCATCAGCCCCACAGGAGGCAACTGGACAGCGACCAATCCAGGCAACTCCGGGGCCCCGTACAACACGATGATCCAGATCACGGGGGGCACCGTCACCATGGGGCCCGGCGTCATTGTGGATGCAAACAGTATGTGCCGCTGCATCAGCGTGAACACCACTGATGGGGCGGCAAAGCTGGTGCTCGACGGTACCCGAATCCAAAATGGCGCTATGTCACAGGCCCACGGCGCGGGCATCATTCTCCAGGATGGCGCGGAGCTGGAAGCCTCCGGCGGTGCCCGCTTTGAGAGCAACATCTGTGATAGCGGTACCGTGGCCTCCGGCGGCGCACTCTATGTCTGGCGAGATTCCAAAGCGACCCTGGACGATGTGACCTTTACCGGAAACAAGGCCAATTCCGGCGGTGCAATTTACACATATCGAGGAACAGTCACTACGACGGCCAACACCAAATTTGTAGGGAACTGGGCCAGCCAGCGCGGCGGAGCAATCCATGACCACGGCCTGGTTGTGATGCACGGCACCACAATCTCCGGCAACAGCAGCGACCAGTATGGCGGCGGCGTCTATGTCTCGGCGGACATCTATTTGCAGGGACAGCTCGTAATGGACAACGCCACTATTACGGGGAACAGTGCCGGCAACAGCGGCGCGGGCGTGTTCGTCGCTACCGACGCCCAGCTCTTCTTGGGCGGCAGCTCCAGCGTCAACGGGAACAACCTGACCAACGCCGGCAGCGTCCCAGCCGACTACCTCAAGAATAATATCTATGTGGCCACGGCCACCAGCAAGCTGATTATCTACTCCGACCTGTCCAAAGAGAGCGGGATCAGCACATCTAACCCCTATTGGCCCAAGGTGGTGGTCTACTCCCTTGCGACATCTGGAGTATCTTTCCCCAGCGGTACGGGGGTATCGGCGGATTCCGGCTACATGATCTCCAGCGCCACAAAGGCCAAGCTGTCCTATGATAGTGCGGTTTGGCTGCTGAAGGATACGGCCAGTGACCCCGGCGCTGCGGCGGAAGATCCCAACTGCAAAGAGGGCAACCTGTGGCTGGGTATCAACCCGGACTACGGCGGGGGAGACCCCAGCGCGGATACCGTGATCTTTGATTTCAACCTGCCCGGCAAAGAGGCCATTGTTTACACGGGGCGTACCCCCGGTACGACTATCAGCCTGCCCTCCGTCAGCAATGAGAGCACCGGAGCTGTGACCTATAAATTCCGGGGCTGGTACACCGAGCCGGTGGGTGGCAGCAAGCTCAGTGACCCCCTGACCGTAGAGGCCGGTACCCATGTGTACTATGCACAGTGGGACGTGCAGACGGACAGCGGCAGCGGCGGCGGAGGCGTCCCTGGTGACGCCGACATGTACTTGGTCTACTTTGACCAGAACTACGAGGGCGGCGGCCTGACCACCGCTTATGTGACTGCGGGCACCTTCAGCTTTACCGTAGAGTTTGAGGGGCCGGATGGCATGGAGACTGAGGTTGTCGAAGTCGATATTCCCTTTGAGTTCCCCGGTGATCCTGCCAGGGATGGGTACACCTTCCGGGGCTGGGGTACCAGCGCAGACAGTAATAGCCCTGTGGATCAGGGGAGCTGGGCCCCGACAGAGAAGGTAACCACCCTGTACGGCATTTGGGAACCGGATACCTATACTCTGACCTGGGATGCCAATGGCGGCAATGGCGGCACGACCACTACCCAGGAGCGGGACAGTATCGTGGTGCCTCCCTCCACTACGCCTACCCGCGAAGGATACGACTTTACTGGCTGGTATCTGGATCAGGACTGCACCACGCCGCTGGTATCCGGCACGGTAGTAAAGCAGAGCGCCACTTACTATGCGGGATGGACGCCGAAGGAGTATACCATCACCTGGGACACAAACTATACCAATGGCAGCGTGACCACCATCCAGCAGAAGTATGACGACGAGCTGAATATCCTGCCTGACCCAATCCGCACGGGATATGAGTTTGGCGGCTGGTACACCGAGCCGAACGGCGGCGGCACCAGGGCGGAAGCCTACGGCACCGTAAAGGGCAACGAGACCTTCTATGCAAACTGGGTACAGGAGAGCATCGACTATACCGTGACCATTGAATGGGATGATGATAGCGACAACGATGCAGTCCGCCCGGAAAGCATTACGGTTGAGCTGACCCGGAATGACCTGCCCACTGGGATGACCTATACCTTCACGGAAGCAGATGCGGACGGTTCCGGCAACAAGTGGAGCCATACCTTCACAAACCTGCCTAAGACGGACAGCATCAGCCAGGAATACACATATTCCGTAGCGATTACCTCCAGCGTCAGCGACGAATATAGCTATGGCATCGAAAACAAATCGGCCACCCTGGGCTATATCCTCATGACGCATACTCTGATTACCAGAGACGTGAACACCTACATCGTGTGGGATGATGCGAAGGATCAGGACGGGCAGCGTCCGGCGGCGGTTCAGGTGCAGCTCTGCGCCAATGGGAAGCCGGTTGAGGATGCAGAAGCGTCTACCACACTGGCCGGGGATGGCGATACCTGGAGCTACACCTTCGAGGACTTCCAGAAATACTATACGACGGATGACGGTGAGAAGGGCCAGGAGATTGTCTACACGATTGAGGTAACGCCTGTGACCCCTGGTGAGCTGGACGCCTACACCATCGAATACAGCGACTACACAGCGATCCTGCACCATGAGCTGGAGACCGTAACCCGTCAGGTTGTGGTGGAGTGGGCCGACAACAACAACCAGGACGGCAAGCGGCCTGCCTCCATGGTGGTGCAGCTCTACGCCGATAACGTACCGATGCCCGGAAAGTCTGTCGTGCTGTCCGACGCCAACAAGTGGACATACACTTGGTCAGACTTGCCCAAGTACAGCACGGCGGGGAAAGAGGTGGCCTACTCGGCGCATGTCACCAGTACACTGGTAGACTACACTGCGGCCACCACTGAAATGACCATCGAAATGACCTATGTTCCCAGCAGCACAACGATATCCGCTTTCGCTACCTGGGAGGATGGGGAAGATGTAGATGGCCTGCGGCCGGAGACTTTAACGGTAGAGCTTTACGCAGACGGAGAGCCCACCGGAGACCGCCAGGTGATTTCCGTAGACACCGGCTGGACTGTATCCTGGAGTAATTACCCGATCTATAAGGACGGCAGCAGAATTGAGTATACCTTCCAGATCGTAGACGTACCGGACGGCTATGATGCTGAGTATTACGGCATTTATGACACCTCCGGTCTGTCTGTGCTGCTCACTCACAACCGCATTTTGGCCAATCAGGAAGTCACCATTACTTGGGATGACCAGGATAATGCTGCTCTGGCCCGGCCTGCCAAGGTTGAAGTCATGCTTTATGCCGATGGCGTGCCCCTAACTGACCAGACAGCAATTATCACAGAGGCCGATGGATGGGCCCATACCTTTGAGGGCCGCCCGGTGTACCGGGACGGTGGGGTGCCGATCAAGTACAGCGCCTATGTAGTATCGGCGGTAGGCGAGTATATACCCTCCACTGACGGCTTGCATATTACCATGGGATATGAAGTCGAAACCGTAGATATCCCCCTATCCATCATTTGGGATGATGATAACGACCGTGATGGGCAGCGGCCCGTAGCGGTAGTTGTAACGCTCACCATTGATGGTGAGCCAACCGCCTACCAGAGCATGGCCACGGAAGAGAACGGCTGGACAGTGCTATTTGAAGGCTTCGCAGCCTATGCCCAGTCTGATAAGGGCCACAAAATCAACTACGGTGTTGTGGTGACCGAACCGAAGGGCTATACCGCCACCTATGCCGGCTCTACATGCCTGCTGACCTATGCACCGGAGACAACCAGTGCAACGCCGATCCTCTACTGGAGAGACAACAATGATCAGTACGGCCAGAGACCTGGAAAGGTCACGGTATCGCTGCTGGCAGACGGGCAGCCTACCGGCAAAACTGTTCAGGTCTATGCAGCGGACAACTGGACAGCGCAGCCGTTCACAAATCTGCCCCGGTACGATGGGCAGAGGGAGATCGTCTACAGCATCAATGTAACGGGGGAATTGTCCAACTATACCGTTACAGTGGACGGGATGAACGCTTATTTAACCCATAATGCTACCGGCGGAGAAGAGTATACACGGGATTATACCGCGACCGTGACCTGGGCGGACAATGAGGATGCCCTGGGCTCCAGGCCGGACAGTATCAAGATGACTCTGTACGCAGATGGGGCCGAGTATGATACCTATACCATGACGGCGGCGGATGCTGCCGGCGGGCAGAATTGGGTACATACTTTCACCGATTTGCCCACAAAGCAGAGCGGTAAGACGGTAACCTACAGCATCGGTATTGAGGCGTTGCCAAACTATGCCGAGCAGATAGAGGGCCCCAGCATTACCATGGTACACAGTGAAGACGTAGTAGTAACTGTGCGGTGGGCCGATAACAACAACCAGGATGGCCAGCGACCGGAGGAGCTGACGCTGCGCCTGCTTGCGGACAAGCTGGATGCCGGAAGGACTGCAACTCTGGCAGGGGATTCGGAAGCCGACACATGGGTACTGCGGATGGATAAAGTACCCGTGTGGAGCACGGTCAACACTGGAAGAGAGATTGACTACACCTACTTGCTAGATGCGGCCAGTGCCTCCAGCCTGGAAGCTGCGGGCTACTCCGTACAGTACAACGGCTATGAACTGGGTGAGGGATCTGAGATCGGCGGCACACTGCTTTATACCCTGGATCTGAGCAGGGATGCAGAAATCGCGGATTATACCGCTACCGTGACCTGGGATGATGATACCGACCGTGATGGACAGCGCCCGGAAAGCCTGACGGTTGAGCTGTATGCCGATGGCGAGAGTACCGGCCTGACGGCCGAGGTGACCGGAGGCAACGAGGCGGAGAGCTGGAACCATGTGTTTGAGGCCCTTCCCGTGTATGCAGACCAGGGCAATGTTATCGTGTATACCCTGGCGCTGGTGGGCGATGCCCCCAGCGGCTATACTGTCGTACCCGACGAGACGACGCCGGCCATGGAGCTGAAGCATGAGATCTCCCGTACCGATGTCACTGCAACGGTAACATGGGATCATAAGAGTGACATCAACGGCCTGGAGCCCATTGACCTCTATGTGGAGCTTACCGTGGACGGTGTAGCTACCGGAGAGGTGGCGAAGCTCACAGCGGCAAATAACTGGAGCTATACCTGGCCAGGCCGCTATGTGTACCATGACCACGGGACAGCCTATGAGTATAGCTTCATCGTGTCTGAGCAATCCCTTTCCCAGCTCCCGGACGGGGTGGAAGTAGTAGTGGATGGCACAGAGGGCACAGTGATTCACAGTACCTTCCAGGCATCTGGCACAGTTGAAGACGCTGCCGGCTTCCCAGTCGAGGGGGCTACCGTGTCCGTTTATGACAGTGACAAGGCTTTGGTGTGCAGCACTGCCTCGGACGATCAGGGAGCCTGGCATGTGAGCGGCCTGCCCAACGGTACTTATACAATCCGTGCAACTTACATCGGGACAACCAGCCAGGCCGGCAAGGTGGAGATCACCATTGACCGTGCTGATTTGGAGAATGTGGCCATTGTGCTGGACGGCACCACTGGCGGCGACGATGGCGACTATACCTATGAGGCCAGTGGTAAAGTCCTGGACAGTAATGGACAGCCGGCTGGCGGCGCTGTTGTGTATCTCTGGACAGCAGACGGGGGAGAGCCGGTTGGTAATACCACCGCTGGGGATGATGGAAGCTATACCTTCAGCGGCCTGACCAACGGAACCTATCAGATCAGCGTAAAGTACCGCTATGAGGGCCAGGAGTACACAGCCACCGGAAATGCGTTTGTGGTCTACAATGCGAACAAGGCCATTCCCGATGTAATTGTGACTGTACCTGCGCTACCGGAACCTGGGCCGGAGCCCTGTGTGGTTACAGGAAGGGTAGAGGATCAAAACGGACTGCCTCTGGAGGGCATCTTGGTATTCCTCTACTCCGGGGATGAAATTAAGTATGTTATGACCTCTGACGTGAATGGTGAGCTGCGCCTGGAAGGCGTGGCGGATGGCAATTATCAGGTTGTCTACCATTACGCGGGGACTGTCATGGCTACAGCAGACATCAGCATTGATGGCCAGGAAAGCTACGAGCTGGAGAAAGTTATTATTGATACATCCAGCAAAACCGGATATGGCATACTGGAGGGCACCGTCCTTGACAAAGAGGGTAAGCCGATCGAGGGCGCCGATGTTTATGTCTATGACAAGGACGAGCAGCTTGTTGGCCACCAGACCACCGGCGCGGATGGCCATTATAAGTTTGTCTTGCCGGAGGGCACCTATACGGTAGTCATTGAGAGGCCCTTTGTAAACGAGAGCACCGGAAACATTGAGGTAAACGATGATTCGGTGATCAATGGTACAGGAGATCCTGATACCACAGTGACCGGAGACAGCTATACGATTTCTGGTTATGTAACGGATGCTGAAGGAGCTCCGATTGAGGGAGCAACGGTGTACCTCTACAACGCAGAGACCAACGAGAGAATCGACGAAACCTCCACTGACAGCACAGGTTACTACGAGTTTTCTGGGCTGCCAGAGGGCCAATACTTTGTCCGTATCGTGCCCGGCATAGGCGATACGCATTGGGACACCAATGTAGATGTAAAGCCGGGGACGGGAACCGACGAAGAAACTGGCACAACGGTGACGACGGATAGCTATACCGTCCATGGCATCGTCAAGGACGATGACGGGAACCCTGTGAAGGGAGCAGAGGTTACATTGACAAATGAGGCAGGAGAGGAGGTAGGAAAGCAAACCACTGGGGAAGATGGCAAGTATGAGTTCCCTGGCTTGCCGGAGGGCTCTTATACAATTACAATCCGTTACCCTGATAAGGAAGAAATCGGCAAGGAAGGAGTCGAGGTAGACGGAGACGGTGAGGATGTAAATATCAATGCCTACAAAATCGGCGGCTCTGTGCAAGATGAAGAAGACACTCCCTTGAAGGGGGCGGCCATTGTTCTGACCAACCAGGAGGATGCGGAGAAGACCTATTCCGCCGTATCCGGGGAAGATGGACAGTGGAGTGCAGCGGTACCTGCTGGCAAGTACAGCGTACAGGCTGTATATGGTGAGAAGAAATCGGATGCAGTATCCATCGTAGTAAAGGATCAGGCGGTGGATGGTGTAAAGCTGGTAATTGACCTGGGCAACAGCTCTGGTGGTGACGACGGGGATGATGACCACGGCGGCGGCTCCGGTGGAGGTAGCGGCGGTGGATCTGGCGGCGGCTCCGGTGGAGGCAGCGGCGGTGGATCTGGCGGCGGCCCCGGTGGAGGCAGCGGCGGTGGATCTGGCGGCGGCTCCGGTGGAGGCAGCGGCGGCGGAACTGTGATCGTACCTGGTGGTGACGAGTCCTTGATGGTGTATGCCTACATTAAGGGGTATACAGACCATACATTCCGCGCTGAAAACGATATTGCCAGATGTGAGGTTGCAGCCATTTTTGCCCGTATTTCCCCCGACTATGATCCATCCGTCCATTATCCAGTGTCTTTCCCGGATGTACCGATGGATGCTTGGTATCGCAACGAGCTCGGCTACTGTGTGCAGGCCGGCATTATTACCGGAAGACCAGACGGTAATTTTGCGCCAATGGAGAGCATTGACCGCGGTGAGCTGGCTGCCATGGCGGCCCGCTTCCTGGAGCTGGCCAATAGCGGTTCCACAAGTGCATTTGCAGACGTGCCAGCTTCTTATTGGGCCCACGGCTACATTGCTCAACTGGCCGAAAAGGGAATCGTCAACGGAAATGGGCAGGGGCTCTATCTGCCTACAGAGGCTATTTCCCGCGCAGAGACCGTTCGAATTGTCAATGGTATCCTGGATAGGCGTCCCGGCCAGGCTGATGAAGCTACACTGGATCGCCTTGCGGCGGCTGGAGCATTTATTGACCTGGATAAGACCCATTGGGCCTACTATGAGATCCTGGAGGCCACATACGACCACCAGCATCAAAAATAACGATTGTGCCGGGGCCGGCCTTAAATGGCCGGCCCCACACAAGGAAAGGAAGGAAAGCAGATGAAACAGCACAAGCAACTATCAAGGCGCGTGCTATCAGTATCATTATCCGCAGCGTTGGCGCTTGGGATGATTTCGCCGGCGGCTTTGGCCGCCGCTCCGGCTGATACTCTGTATGTCAGTGTTTCTGGCTCGGACGCAAACGATGGCACCCAAGAGTCGCCGCTGGCTACGCTGCCCGCTGCCTATGATGCAGTTAATGACGGAGGTACGATTATCCTTCTGTCTGACCTCGAAACTGACATTGTTACAGAGTTTGCGGAGGAGAAGTCCGTTACGCTGGATGGCGGAGGCTATTCCGTCACATACACATCCAGCACCTCTATCAGCACGGAAGCAGCCGGAGTTTTTTCTGTGTCTGCGGGTACAGTGTCCCTAACAAACATTACAGTCCAGATGCCGGAGCAGAAGGGTACCAATGGCCGGGTGCTATATATCGGAGAGGGCGGCGCGGTAGAGCTGCTGGATGGCGCAGTCCTGGCCAACGGCTATCTCGGGTATGGCGGCGGTGGAGTGCTGGTTGACGGTGGCAGCCTGACCATGACGGAAGGGGCTGAAATTCAGGATTGCTATATCGTCAATAACACCACTGGGTACGGCGGCGGCGTCTGTGTAGCGGACGGCGGCACCTTTGTAATGGATGGCGGCCTGATCACCGGAAATACCATCCATACGACTCTCGGATATGAGAATTATGGCGGTGGCGTGGCCATTCTGGCCGGGGCCACAATGACCATGACCGGCGGTACGATTACCGGAAACGAGGTGGACACCGCAGGCGGCGGCGTCTACCTGGCTGAAGGTGGCACCTTGGAGCTCGGCGGCCCAGCAGCAATCAACGGGAATACTGTAAGCAGCGCGGACAACAATCTATACTTGCCAACCACAGGAGCTACCTGGGCGCAGATTGAGGCAGCTACGGGGGAGATTGGTGTTACCCATGGTGAGGCAGACTATAACGTGATCGTAGGTACACCGTCTGGATACACTATCACCAGAGCAGACGAGGACGCCTATACCTATGACGGAGGCTACTACGATATCCGCTTAAAGGATGGGAACCTGGTGCTGTACTGGCACACTGTCGGGGTGGACATCGAAGGGGACGGGATCAACAGCTCTTATCCCGACGACGAGACCCCGAAGGGAGAGGACTTTGATACGATATTGACCCCCGAAGAAGGGTATGAGCTGCCTGATAACATCGAAGTAGATATCGGTGGTAAACCTACGGATGATTTTACCTACGACAAGGAGACAGGTGAAGTACATATCCCCGGCGAGAGTGTGACCGACGATATTACAATTATCGTAGACCCCAATGCCCGGCACACGATTCGCGTGGATGCAACAAACGTCATTTCTGATACCACAGAAGTCGTAGTGATCCAGTCCTCCGTGACGGAAATCCACTTTACAGCGGCGTCCCGCTATGCCCTGCCTGAGAGCGTGGAGGTCACAGGAGATTGTACCCACAGCTATGATCCAGAGACAGGAATCCTAACGATTTCAGAGGTGGCCAGCGACGTGACGGTGGCCGCCCATGGAGCAGAGGTACCGCATACCATCTACCTTGATGCGAATGGTGGTACCGTTGATCCAGAGAGCATTATAATCAACGAAAGCCAGGAGACAATCGGCGCGCTGCCTACTCCGGTGCGGGATGGCTATACCTTCACGGGATGGTTTACAGCATCGGGCGACCGCGTAACTGCAACGACTCCGAACCATATGACAGATGACCTGCATCTACAAGCACATTGGTCTGCAAACACAAATATTGACTATGATATCGTGCATTGGCTGGAGCTGGTAGACAGCGGGAGTAATCCAGGCTATACCCCGGACAGTACCCCTACACAGAGCATGGAATACCAAGGCATAACCAAGACCTATTACCAGTACACCAGCATGACATACCATGATGGCATTGCAGATGGGAGCAAGGATATCAGCAGCTTGCTGCTGGAGGACATGGAGCATCTGGAGCCTGGCGGATTTACCCCCAGCGGAGCAAACATTTATGATGTGACGATGGCCCCTGATGGCTCCAGCAGTTTCCCCTTCTACTATGACCGGAACACCTATGTAGTGACCTATGACCCCAATGGGGGGACAATCTCTGAGGATGATGCCCATGCGGACATGACCTATGGAAGCCTATATGGAGTCCTCCCGGATGCTACCCGGCCTGGCTATACGCTGGAGGGGTGGTACACTGATCCCACTGGAGGGACGCAGATCCAGGCGACGGACGAATATCTGCTTACCACGGATCAAACACTGTATGCACACTGGCGATCCAATGGTGGTACAGCCTACACAGTTTACCACATGACGCAAAAGCTGAAGGACAACCTGGTATCCTACGACAAGACCCCTGAGAACTATGGCGTGCACGAGACCCAGAAGCTGACTGGAACAACGGACGCTACGGTAGACGTATATGCCCTGGCGATTCCAGGGTTTATTCCAAGCCCCGAGAACACCTACACCGTTACAATCAAAGGGGATGGCAGCTCCAGCGTAATGCTTTATTACGACCGGATTAAGACGGTGGTATCCTATGATGCCGCTGGAGGAGAGCTGGCGGCCCCATCCTTTAAATCGGTACTCTACTATGGCGGCACCATCAGCAGCCTGGCTGCGGCCCCTTACCGGGTAGGCTATACCTTTGATGGGTGGTATGCGGGCCCCGAGGAAACAGCACAGAAGGTTGAGATCGGCACAGCACTATCCGATATCAACCCTGAGAACCTGGAGGCAATCACCCTCTATGCCCACTGGACTCCACGTACCTATACGCTGCCTCTGGAGCCCCATGGCGGCGAGCTCTCCAATAATGAGCCTGTGACTGTCACGTATGGTCAGCCTGTTGGGGAGTTGCCGACTGCCGAACTGACCGGCTATATCTTTGATGGTTGGTATACTGAGGACGGCAAGCTGGGCGCGCCGGAGGGAGAAAAAATCACTGCTGATACAGTCGTATCTACTGACACAATTATCCGCGTAGGGGATGATAAATCGGAAATGGCCATTACCCTCTACGCGTGGTATCAGCCAGTCAGCGTTAAACTGACGTTTGATCCGACGCCCGGCACGTTGGAGCAGCCTACATCTTGGGATGTTGTTTATGATGCTCCTTATGATTCTATCGGTGATTTCCCGATCCCCGCCCGTACCGGCTATAACTTCCTGGGCTGGTACTTCGACCTGGAGGATACCGAGAGCAAGCTCCAGGGAACCGACCGCTGCAAGCTGGTGGAGGATACCACTGTGTATGCGGCTTGGGAGGCCAAGACAGTAAGAATCAATCTGGATGTGGCCGGCGGAAATCCCCTGACCCCGGCTTACGTGGTTGGCACCTATGACCAGCCTATTGGAGACCTGCCGGTTCCGACCCGGCCCGGCCATACGTTTGATGGCTGGTATAATGCCGACGGCCAGCAAGTCACGAAAGACACGCTTATCCAGTTTACTGAGGAGCAGACGTGGACAGCCCATTGGACGGCAAATACCTATAGGCTGACCTTTGACCCTAACGGCGGAACTTTGCCGGAGGGGGCGGACACCAGCAAGACGATTACCTATGGTCAGCCCTACGGTGATATGCCGACGCCAACCCGCTCTGGCTATGCCTTTGACGGCTGGTACACAGCAGCAGCGGGCGGTGACGCTGTTAAGGAAAGCGATACGGTACAGGTACTCGCAGATACGACATTGTATGCCCACTGGCACACCACTGGCGGCGGCTCCGGCGGTGGTGGCGGCGGCGGGGGCGGCGGAAGCAGCTCCAAGCCTGACCCCAAACCCGAACCCGAACCGATTACAGGGGAACACATTGCATATATCAAGGGCTATACAGATGGCCTAGTCCGTCCAATGAATGACATCACCAGATCGGAGGCCGCTGCAATCTTCTACCGGCTGCTGCCGGAGGAAGACCGGGCGGATTACAAAGACAGTGTTGTTATCTTCCCGGATGTACCCAAAGATGCTTGGTATGCTGACGCGGTGGCAACGCTGACCTCCCTGGGAATCATCACCGGCCTGCCTGATGGTACATTCCGTCCAGAAGGGAAGATTACCCGCGCTGAGTTTGCGGCCATAGCGGCCCGGTTTGACAGTTCTAATGTCGAGCCTGCGGACATCTTTGATGATGTATCCGGGCATTGGGCGGAACCGTATATTACCAAGGCCGCAGCCCTGGGATGGGTACAAGGCGATGGCAGCGGTGCCTACCGGCCTGACGATCCCATGACCCGAGCGGAGACTGTGACCCTGGTTAATAACGTGTTCGAGCGTAACACGGAGCCCGATGGGATGCTGCCTGATATGATTACTTTCCCGGACTGTGAAGAGGGTAAATGGTACTATAACGATATCCAGGAGGCGGCCAACGGGCATGCCTATGAACTGGAGGATGATAGCGACACCACCGAGGAATGGACTGAGCTGATGAACTGATGGTAACTGAAATACAAGAAGAGGCAATCCAGATCACGGTACGGGCTGGAACCGTAACACTCTCCACCCTTCTCCGGCTGATGGCTGCGCTCGCCCGTCAGTACAAGCAAGTCACACACGGTAAGCAGTCTCTTCGGAAACTTAATCTACAGAACAGGGAATTGGTTTCCTATGATTTTATGGGCGCTGATATGCAGGCCCTACGTCGGGAGCTGCGTCGATATAATGTCGATTTTGCCGTGATGAAGGGAGAAGAGCCGGGTACCTACAAGGTATTTTTCAAGGCCCAGGATGCGCAGCGTATCTATACTGTGGTGTCAAATGTAGTCAAAAATTTTGACTGGGAGAAGGAGGAGCCCCTATCTGAAAAAGTAAAAGAAGCTGAACGCCAGGCCGAGGCGCAGGCGCGTGAGGCCGGGGCCAGGGAACACAAGAGAGAACGGAGCAAGGAGGAGCGATGAAAAAGGCAAAACCTTTAGAAGTCGCACTTATGGCGGTACTCTCGCTGGCAGCCGCTTACCTCCTGAACCGCTTTTGGGCGGTTCTGGAGGGGCTGCCAGCGGGCAACCCCATAGAGCGGTTGCTGGATGCTGTGGATGCTATCATACCATCCATAGGAGCTGCTCCGTTGTCCATTGGAGTATCAAAAGCATCCCTACTGGCCGGGGCGTGCGGATTTGGTATGGTATGGCTTATGTATCTGTACCGTCTTGCGGCCCCGAAGCGAATGTATGGGATTGAGCACGGATCGGCCGAGTGGGGCAGCCGAAGGGACAGCGCACCACTTAGGAGCAAAGATCCTGACCAAAATATTGTCCTGTCGGCCACTGAGCAGATCAGTATGGGACAGGCCAAAAACTATGAGCATGACCGCAATAAAAATGTAATTGTTGTCGGTGGCAGCGGTTCGGGAAAAACGGTGTTGGTCAAAGAAAACCTGATGCAGCTTCACAGCAGCTATGTGATAACTGATCCAAAGGGTACCCTGCTCCCTCAAACCGGCTACCTTTTCACGAAAAATGGATGGAAAGTGCGCAATTTTAACACTATCAATTTTAAAAAATCGCTGCACTATAATCCACTGGCCTACATCCATTCAGAGAAGGACATCCTGAAAGTAGTAAATGTCCTTATCAAGAACACAAATGGCGATGCATCCCCGCAGAAAGATCCATTTTGGGAACAAGGGGAACGGCTGCTCTATACAGCACTAATCGCCTATCTGATGAAAGAGGCCAGGCCCTCAGAACGGAATATCCCATCCCTCATAGACCTTTTAGAGCATTGCCAGGTGCGCGAGGACATTCCAAACTACAAAAGCCCAGTTGATATTTTGATGGATGACTTGGCCCAACGGGAGCCGGACTGCCTGGCTGTGCGCCAGTATCGAAAATTTAAGGTTGGGGCTGGGAAAACCATGGCATCTATACTGATATCCTGTGCAGCCCGCCTGGCCCCCTTTGACATTGAAGAGCTCAGAGAACTCATGAGCTACGATGAACTGGAGCTGGATTCCATTGGCGACCACCGAACAGCCCTGTTCATCACCATGTCTGATACGGACACAACCTTTTCTTTTCTGATCGCCATGCTCATGTACCAGTTGTTCAACCTACTTACCGAGAAGGCCGATGACGAGTACCATGGCCGTCTCCCAATCCATGTCCGGTGTATTTTAGACGAGTTTGCCAACATCGGTAAAATTCCTGATTTTCATGTCCTGATCTCGACAATCCGAAGCCGAGAGATCTCCACAACGATTATGTTGCAATCGCTGGCCCAGCTCAATGCCGTGTATAAGGATCATGCCGATACCATTCAAGACTGCTGTGATTCTATGGTTTTCCTTGGAGGGAAATCCACCAAGACCACAAAACAGATTGCTGAAATGATGGGCAAAACCACTATTACGGGACGTGACGCCAGCGAGAGCAAGGGGCAGAGTGGCAGTTATTCGGTGCAGGACAGGGGGCTGGGCCGAGATCTTCTTGACCCAGCAGAGGTTGGGAGGATTGGACGGACAGAGTGCCTTGTAATTATCGTCGGGCTTCCCCCTTTCCGCAGTAGGAAAGTCAACAATAAACGGCACAAGAGGTATCGGTACATTTCAGACAGTGGAAAAGTTCCGCTATTTGATATTACCCAGGCAACAACCCTTTCTGACCAGCATTTCTTCGACACTGTATCCAGTGTTGAAGAGGTAGAGCTCGACCTATCGGAGCTCAATTCACTTTGACACTTTGAATAGGAGAAAACAAATGGATCTCTTGAATGATGTGCTAGACCTTATCCAGAAATTCGTGATTATCGGCGGCGGCGTCCTGTTGGTTTTTGGGCTTGTAAACCTGGGCACAAGCCTCAGTGACCACAATGGCCCTGGTATCTCCTCTGCAATCTGGAAAATTATCGGCGGCGGTGTCATAATCGCAGGCGCGGTGCTCTTTGGCCAAGTCGTCGGCTCGTAGTTTTACCGAGGGGCGGCTGCGGCCGCCCCTGCCCATATTAAGGAGTTCTTATGTTCAAGAATTTACTGATTGACTGGGTGACCGAGCTAAACGAGAAGATAGCTACCGCCGGAGACAGCGGCTATCTGACCATAAGCCTTTCAGCTTTTAACCCAACGTTATATGCCTATATCAAGACGATCATGAGCACAGTTGTGATGCCCGTCGCCTATGTTATCCTCGCGCTGTTTTGTTTACTGGAGCTTTACCGTTGCAGCGTCCAGGCAGATGGGGCCGCCAGTGGCACGACCTTTTCTTTGGAGATTGTCGGGAAAGCTATGCTGCACATGATCTTGGCCAAGATTGCTGTGGACAGCACACAGATCATCATGGAGGCGGTCTACCAGGTCAGCCAGCACATTACACTCGGTATCAGCAGCATCGTTTCCAGCGGTAGTGTTTCCAGCGGCTTGGATCTGCCCGCAGTTATTGATGAAATAAATGGGATGGGAACAGGCGAGCAGATCGGTATGCTGATAGAACTGGTGATTGTCAAATTCGGCGTACTTATCATTCTCGGGATTGTCAATGTAATCTGCATTGGCCGCTTTATTGAAATCTATGTGATGATCGCAATCGCCCCCATCCCAATCGCCACATTACCATCGCAAGAGCTGAGCAGCATTGGTAAGAATTTTTTCAAATCCTTTGCAGCGGTGTGCGTCCAGGGCATCTTGATTTACCTGGTGGTTTCCTTTTTCCCTGTTCTGATAAGCAACGATATCCTGGGGGACTCAAGTGTTTTTGGGATGCTGCTCTATTCCCTTGTTTTGGGCGTCAGCGTGCTCAGTTGCGGCCGCTGGGCGAAGTCCATCTGTAATGCCTTTTAGCCTGGAGGTGAGAAATAAGTGATCAGCGTATCTGTTCCAAAGGAAATTAGTGATTACAAAGAGAAGGTCATATTTGGGCTTTCTCTCCGCCAACTGGTATGCGGGGTAATCGCTGTTGGCCTGGCGGTTGCAACTGGGCTTTTGCTTGTTCAAGTGCTGGGATTATCCATAGATATCGCAGGCTATATCATCATGGTCGAAGTAGTCCCGCTGATGGCGCTGGGCTTTGTACGGCCAAGGGGGCGGCCATTTGAGGAATTTGCGCGGCTGTATTTGGACTCCAAATTGGGCCGGCACAAATTTTCCTATCAAACTGAGAGCCTGATTGATTTGACCCTTATTCCAGAAAGGAGTTCTCACGGTGATTTCAATATTTCAAAAGGGCAAAGGGGGGGCGGGCCACGGGGCCGCTATGGGAAGCGCACAAAGGGAGGCGAAGCCCTCTACCTTTACCAGAAAACAGCATCGAAGCAGAAAAGAAAACGCCAAAGCGCACGACGCCAAATTAAAGCAGCTCTTAAAGAATGCCGGGCCGCACGACGCCAGGCCAAGAGACACATTTAAACGGGCCACTTCACCTAAATCAGCCCAAGATGTGATCTCCTATTGGCGCATGGTGGAAGACGGAATATGTGAAATCGAGCCAGGTCTTTTCAGCCGAACAATCCGTTTTTCTGATATCAACTATCAAACTGCCCGGCGGGATGACCAAATAGATATATTTTCCCGGTATTGCGAATTTTTGAATTGGCTCTCTTCCTCCATACATCTACAGATAAATCTAATCAACCGCCGCATTGATAAGGACTCCTTCAAGGAGCAGATGTTTTTAAAATACCAAGGGGAGCGGCTTGACGAATACCGGAAAGAAATCAATACCATGCTGTCGGAAAAGGCCCTGGAGGGCCAGAACTCAATATTGAGAGAAAAATACATGACCGTAACCACCGCCGCCAGCAGCTATGAAACTTCTATCCCGGCGCTGGCCCGCCTGGAGACGGATATCCTAGGGCATTTAAAGTCACTCGGCTGTGATGCCGGCACGCTTTCCGGTGCAGAGCGCCTGGAGCTGCTGCATGAAACCTTCCGGCCGGACGACCGCTTTACCTTCAGCTACAGTGACTTACTGGGCTCTGGCTTGACCACAAAATCCTTTATAGCACCGTCCTATTTTGAATTCCCAGACAACAAGCCGTATTTTCAATTTGGAGACTATTATGGTCAAGTCGTGTTCCTGCGTGACTACCCAACAGAGCAGTCGGATCAATTTGTCACCAAACTCACAGATCTCCCAATCGACATGAATGTTTCCGTCCATATTACAAACGTAGACCAGGGGCAGGCGCTAGAGTATGTGCGCCGGCAGATTGCCTTCATGGAAATGGAGGCCACGGAAAAGCAGAGCGCCGCCAATCAGGGCGGGCGCAATCCCGAACTTGCATTGCCGATGGAAACCAGGCGCAGCTACGAGGAGGCCGTTAAGCTCCTGGCTCAGTTGGAAGAGCAGAACCAAAAAATGTTCAAGGTAAATGTCCTGGTATTCACCTATGCTGAAGACCTGGATACACTTCAGGACAATATTTCGCAGATTATGGCCGTGGCCCGGGAGCAGAACATGAAATTCGATGTACTGCGGATGGAGCAGCGAAAGGCACTCAACAGTGTGTTACCGCTCGGGAAAAACTGGCTATCCATTGAGCGCACCTTAACGACATCCTCTACAGCGATTTTTGTGCCATTTACAACCCAGGAGCTATATCAACCAGGAGGCATCTACTACGGCCTAAATGCAATGTCCCACAATTTGATCTTTTTCAATCGGCTCTCGATGGATGTAGGCAGCGGCATGATATTAGGCACACCTGGCAGCGGCAAATCCATGGGCGCAAAAGGTGAGATCAGCAATGTACTACTTCGAGATCCAAACAGCGAGGTTATTGTGCTTGACCCGGAGCGCGAATACGCCCCTTTGGCTGACGGCTTTGACGGTGAGGTTATCCGTATTGGAGGCGGGAGTAAGAGCTGCATCAATCCCATGGACATCAATATGGACTACTCCGATGACGAACAACCATTGGCCCTAAAGTCTGAACTCGTTTTAACCCTCTGTGAATTGTTGATCGGCGGGAAGTATGGCCTGTCAGGTGGGCAACGGTCTTTGATCGGCCGTGCCTGTTCGATCTGCTACCGGAAATATTTTCAGCACCCATGCCCTGAAAATATCCCGACTTTGAGAGACTTCTATGAGGTCTTGAAAAAGCAGCCTGAACCGGACGCAGCCAATATTGTACTGGAGCTGGAGATCTATATTGAGGGTAATCTATCTATCTTTGCAGACCATACAAATGTTGATACCAATAAGCGTTTTCTGGTTTACGACATCAGAGACTTGGGCAAACAGCTCCGCACTTTTGGGATGGTTGTGGTAATGGATCAAATCTGGAACCGGATAACCCGCAACCGAGCTATTGGGCGTCACACCTGGTTATACATCGACGAAATGCAGCTTCTCTTCTCGAATGAGTTCTCAGCAAACTACTTTTTTGAACTCTGGAGCCGGAGCCGGAAGTGGGGAGCAATCCCGACTGGAATTACTCAAAACGTGGAAACCCTTCTGCTCTCTGACCTTGCACGCCGGATGTTAAGTAACAGCCGCTTTATCCTGATGTTCAACCAAGCGACAAGCGACCGGGTGGAGCTGGCAAACCTCTTAAATATCAGCAATCGGCAATTAGACTATGTGACAAATGCAGATTCTGGCCAAGGGCTACTTTTTGCCGGGAAAAGCATTGTACCTTTTATCAACAATGTACCTAAGAACACCAAGCTATACCAGATGATGACCACCAAGTTGGAAGAGGTCACCCCGAGCAGCGGAAGAGGTGAAAACGGCAGCTCCGAGGGATAGCCACTATCCTCCAGCCTTTTTCCAAGCTCCGTGCAGAGGATTTTAACAATGAGTAAAAAGCAAAAAGACCAGCCTTTCCGTGCATCTGAGAATACCAGCTCCTCATTGATTCTGGAAGAGCACCGGCCTTTATCGGAGGGTACCATACACGAGGATCTGGAAACCAGCATCCGAAAAAGCATCCATAAAAGCGCCGTGCTCAGTGGCGACGATGCCCCCGAGCACGATACCAGGGCCACGCAAGGGCCGGCAAAGTCGTCTGTTCGCCCACCTTCAGAAGTGGTTGACCGCAGCCATACAAAACCTGTCAGGTCTTCAATACTACGAGATAGCAGGCCAAAGCCAGGTGCTGAATCTTCTTTACCTCGCAAGCAGAGCGCCGCACCGCATAAGGCGCCTGCATCTGATGGATCTTTAGGCGAAGAACGGCTGCTCACCGGGGCCGCCAGCGGCGCGGTACTAAAGGGCTCCCATGGAGTCACTATCAAAACCCCCGAAAAGGGACGGGAGCGAATTAAGTCCGCCATATCGCCTGAACCTACCCTGGCCTCTTGGGGGGTGCATATTGGCCAAGACAGTGATCCCACGCCAGAGAACGACCCAAGCCCTCCTCTGTCACCTGCGTCTGAGGCTGCGGCATACGCAGAAAAGGCGTTCACACCCCATAGCAGGCGGGGCCCGCTCTCGGCCCTAGGCCGGGCGGTCCCCCAGTCTATCAATACCAATGCAGCCCGCTCCAGTGATTCCAGTGAACGGGCCGCCGGCATCGGCATCAAATATGGGTATCGGGCCAGCAGATATGCGGTACTCGGCGGCACGAGAGCCGTTAAGGGCACATATCAAACCGCCAAGTACCACCACACTCTAAAAAGGGACATAGCCTCTGGAGCACTCAGCGTTTCAGAGGCACAGTCTGTTTTCTGGCACCAGGTCAAGAAAAATGCTGGCGGTGTTCTACATGGCGTCGGTTGGGCTGTAAAGGATAGTATCTCCTATGATGTCGAGGATTTCTATGGCAGTGACGATCTTGGTGTGCAGGCCATAACCAAGCCGAAGAACGTGATTATCGGAACCAAGCGCACGCTCACAGGAACCAAGGCCGCAGCCAGCACCTTGACCAAGGGGGCCAAGACTAGCGGACGGGTTATTGCTTCTGCTGCCCGGACGGGCCGCCGCGTCGTTCAGGTTGTTTCAGGCATGGCCAAAACGGCTTCTGTTGCAGCCAAGGCGGGTATTGGGGCAATAGCAGCCATAAGCCCTTATGTCCTGGTGATTCTCCTCGCCCTGATCATCGTAGTCTGTATTTTTTCAATTTTCTCTATTAAAAGCGACGATTGGGAACTCACACAAACCTACCTGTATATCACAGAGCTCGACGCCACCATGGAGCATGACATCATCCAAAATTCTAAGCGGAGCGGCGTGGATTCTTTTGCCTACTATCTCAACGGGGCCCCAGTATCTTTAGAGCAAATGGAGGTGTTCACCGATGCCGACTTGCTGCTTGCATATCTGGATTGCAAATATGACGACTATACTTTTTCCGATGTCCGGTCAGAAATTGATTCACTCCATGATGCCCTGCACTCGCTCCGCCTGGAGGAGTATACCACAAGCAGCACAACTACCGATAGTGAAGGTAACGAGGTGACGACCCATACCACCCATTTAGATCAATACCTGACCACCGAACCAACCCTAGAATACATCACAGATCACAAGGATACTCTGTTATCTGCTGATCAAGTGGAACGGCTTGAAGCGTTAGGGGAGGTTGGTATCTACACCATGCGACAGGAGCTTGCATCCCCCTTTGTTGGGATTGATTGGAGCTCTGGTCTAACAAGCCGGTTTGGCTGGAGAATCCATCCGATTAGTGGAGATCTCTCCTGCCACTATGCACTCGATATTGCCATGCCGGGCGGCACGCCTATCAACGCCTGCATGAGCGGCACCGCAGTTGTGCCAGGCTACCATGAAAGCTACGGAAATTATGTCAAAATTATGGGCAACAACGGTACCTATACCCTTTATGCGCATATGTCCAGCATAGCTATTTCAGATGGTCAAGACGTAGAAATCGGAGACGTAATCGGGTATGTGGGTACCACTGGCAGCTCCACCGGAAATCATTTGCATATCGAGTATTTCAAAGATGGCCACCGCTTAAACCCCCTATTCTATCTGGAACCGTGACATTCCAGCAGGAGGACGATATATGATACTCATTTTAGCGGAAAAGCCGAGCGTTGGACAAGCTATTGCCAAGGTGCTCGGTGCTACGCAGCGCGGAGCTGGTTATGTCCATGGGAATTACTATATCGTGTCCTGGTGCTTTGGACACCTGGTTGAGCTGGCCCAGCCCAAGGACTATGACCCAGCATTGGAGCAATGGGATCTCCGTACCCTTCCCATTATTCCGCAAGAGTTCAAGACTGTTATCCAAGCCAGCACAGAAAAACAGTTCAAAATTATTCAAAGCCTGATGCACCGAACCGATGTCAAAGAGGTTATTGCCGCGACTGACGCCGGCCGAGAGGGAGAGTTGATCTTCCGTCTGGTATATGAACAGGCGATGTGTAAAAAGCCTGTCAAGCGTTTATGGATCAGCAGCTTGGAAAGCTCTGCAATACGAGAGGGGATGGAGCACCTAAAGCCTGCTTCTGAGTATGACTGCCTTTATCATGCGGCCCGTTGCCGGCAGCGGGCCGACTGGCTCTTGGGTATAAATCTGTCGCGCCTCTATACAATCATGTACTCCCATAAGCTACCTATCGGCCGCGTCCAAACCCCTACATTACAGCTTATTGTAAGCCGTCAGGCTGAAATAGAACAGTTTGTTCCTGAAACATACTTTACCTTATGCGCGGATCTAGGTGGTTTTAATGCCTATTCCCGTGTAAGCACGGCAGCGGAGGCCGAGGCCGCTGTTGCCGTTTGTAAAATCAGTGATGCTTTTGCGGCCAAGATCGAACAATCCGAGCGCCAGGATTCCCCGCCCCATCTATATAACCAGGATACCTTACAGATGGATGCCAACCGTCTGTATGGTTTCACTGCCCAGGATACCCTCTCCTATGCCCAGGCTCTCTATGAGGCTAAACTGGCCACCTATCCGCGTACCGACAGCAGCTACTTAACAAAAGATATGGAGCCTGCTGTCGGGCCATTGGCCTCAAAATTGCTCCAGTCCGGTGTCCTTCCACCAGATATTAGCCGACAATGCTCTCTGGAGCTGCTGGATGTCCAATCCGTCATAGATGATAATAAAGTATCTGACCATCACGCAATTATACCTACCGGGGGCATCACCAAAAAGGTGTTTGATTCCCTCTCTGCCGGAGAGCAAAAGATCCTGTACCTTTTGATCCTGCGTTTTTTAGCGGCCCTGTACCCCCCACGCCGCTATTCATCAACAAAAATAGTTTTTGATATCAGCGGCTATGCTTTTTCTTCTACCGGAACCGAAGTTATAGATCCTGGCTACCGATTCATTTGGGATGCTCTGGTTGCCGAGCCCTCTATGGAATCCGGCTCCATGGAGGACGAGCCTGACAACGATAACCTCCCCTCTATTGCAGAGGGAAGTACATACCCAGTCAAGGGAATAAAAGCGATAGCAAAGAAAACCCGGCCTCCTCGCCCATATACCGATGGTACATTGGTACAGGCAATGCGGACGTGCGGCAAAACGCTTGCAGATGATGACCTGAGAGACGCAATCAAGGACTGTGGTATGGGTACAGTGGCGACACGGGCCGCAATAATCGAGAGCATTATCAAGAGCGGCTATGTCCGCCGCAGCGGAAATTTTCTCGTTCCAACAGATGACGGGAAATTGCTTATAGAACTTGTTCCAACCACGATTAAAGCCCCATCCCTAACCGCTCAATGGGAAAAACAGCTTGCCGAAATAGAGCATAACGCCTTGAGCGAGGATGACTTTATGGCGTCCATCATATCCTTTCTGCGCAGTTTTATCGCAGACGCCAAGCTGTTATCTGGAAGTCAGGACTCCAGTGAGCTTTTCGCTCCAAAGGAGCGCATTAGCCTTGGGCTGTGCCCCATTTGCGGGCGGCAAGTAAGAGCGTATCCGAAGTCTTATTCATGCGAAAGCGGGAAAGGCGGCTGTGGGTTCACAATCTGGAAGTCCATCGCCCAAAAATCTATTACAGAAGCCCAGGTCAAGAAGCTGCTGGCCACGGGGCGGAGTAGTCTTATCAAGGGCTTTGTTTCCAAGGCCGGAAAAAATTTTGACGCCTATTTAATTCTGAAGGATGATCACCAGGTAGGGTTTGAATTTCCAAGTCGAGGTGAAAGAAAGAAATGAAAAAGCTGGACATAGGTGACCCTAACGCAACTATGATTGCCGGGTATTTTGAGGACGCCTTTGGGGTGCCACCCTCCCAGCGGACAACCAGAGCTGTCGATGGTACTTATTATCACATGTGGCGTAATACCCCTAGCTTTAGCTATGGGGATACCCCTTGCACACTTTGACAAACTCGTCGAAACGGGAATCTCATTTGAGAGGCCCAAATTCCCATAGCTGAAGCAATCGTTTTGTTTGGAATGGTGGTGATTGTATGGAATATTCGTACAAATTCCGGCTATACCCAAATCGGGAGCAGGAAAAACAAATTCTGCGCACACTTGGCTGCTGCCGGTTCGTATTCAACCACTATCTTGCCAAGCGGAAGGAAGTATACGCGCAGGACGGCAAGACGCTGAATTACTACGACTGCGCCGGTGATATGACACAGCTCAAGAAATCGCTGGCGTGGCTGCGGGAAGTGGATGCGACCGCCCTGCAATCCTCGCTACGGGATTTGGATACAGCCTTTCAGAACTTCTTCCGCCGTGTGAAGCAGGGGGAGAAATCCGGCTATCCCCGGTTCAAGAGCAAGCACAACCACCGGCAAAGCTACAAGAGCAAATGTGTCGGTACGAACATCAAAATTCTGGATCATGCCGTACAGTTGCCAAAACTTGGCCATGTGAAGTGCCACATCTCCAAGGAGGTCAAAGGCCGTATCCTGTCTGCCACTGTCAGTCAGAATGCCAGCGGTAAGTATTTTGTTGCTTTGTGCTGTACCGACGTGGAGATAGCCCCTCTGCCCTCTACCGGGGCGGTCATCGGGCTTGATATGGGCCTGAAATCATTTACCGTCACCTCCGATGGCCTGGAATATCCGAACCACAAGTTTCTGACCAAGAGCCTCCGTAAACTCGCCCGCCTCCAGCGGCAGCTCTCCCGAAAGTCAAAGGGGAGTAAACGCCGGGAGAAAGCAAGGGTAAAGGTTGCCCGGTTGCAGGAACATATCTCCAATCAGCGTCAGGACACGCTGCATAAGCTGTCCACCCAGCTTGTCCGAGACTACGACCTGATAGCGATTGAGGACTTAGCGCCTAAGAACATGGTGAAGAACCATAGCCTAGCCCGGTCTATCTCCGATGCTTCCTGGGGAGAGTTCCGCAGACAGTTGGAGTACAAGGCGGCGTGGTACGGCAAGCAGATGGTCACGATAGATCGCTTCTTCCCGTCCTCTCAGCTATGCTCCGTCTGTGGTGCTCAATGGCCCGGCACAAAGGATTTGTCTGTTAGGGAGTGGGTCTGTCCTTCCTGTGGCGCTGTCCACGACCGAGACACGAACGCCGCAAAGAATATCTTGAACGAGGGCTTGCGCCTCTTGGCGTAGGCTATACGGTAGGGCGGGACACGCCCGAACCTATACGCCCACGGAGAGTATGTAAGACTTGAGTTTTCAAGCAATGCTCGTTGAAATGGGAATCTCCACATGAATCCGGGAATGTCAAGCACTCTCCCCGAGCGTAAGACGCAACCACGGCGCTATACTCAGCGAACCGAGAATCCCCCGGATTTATCTGCGGGGAGTGTCACAGCGCGGCTAGGAGCGTCAAACAGACTACGTGAAGAAAGGAATGGAAACTATGTCTACCTCTTACCTGGACACGTTATATTCTTCCGAAATTACAACCCTGCTGAATGATCTTAATGTTGCAGGGCATTTTGAAAATGCCCTCTCCATCCCCCTCCCGCAGCGGGTTACTCAACTGGTCAATGGCATGTTCTATCCCGACAATGAGGCCGGCACCAACGCTATCTCCATTGTGGCCAACCGAGCCGCTGTGTTCTGTCACGAGCAGCTTATTGATCCCAGGGAGATATCCGACCTGGCGCAGATGTTCAGCGAGACTGCCCAAAAGTATCCGTTTCGCTGTGAGGCCCTAAAGCTCATTTACAACGACGAGCACCAGCACAACTCCTTCCCTGGGCAGTCTTTACCGGATAAGAATCGCTTTTTAGGCCGTGATGAAGTGGCCGCCGTTTTATTGGTGGCCGAGCAGACGCAGAGCATGGAGATCCCCGCTGCCCTGTTGGAGCAGTATCGTTCTGATATCTGCCTCTTTGCAGATCCCAGCATCATATTTGCCATGAATCATCTAGAGCAGTATACTAATCTAAATCTCACTCCCGGAGAGTACCGCGATTACTACAACATCGCCATTGATGTAAAAGATACCGCCGGCCCTGGCGGATACGAGGCCCTCGATGCTTTTATCAGCACAAAAAGCACGGGCCGCGAATCCCTTTCAGAGCGGTTGAGCCGGGCCTGCGCAGATTCCGCCAGGCAAGTCTCCTCCATGGAGCTTGACATCGAGCGTTCTCACCAAGAAAGGAGCCTGGGTGATGCCCGCTGATATCAAAGCCAGGCCCTCCGGCAACGATGATGCACGGGCAAAAAAAATGCAGGAGCTTTTTTCCCGCATTGAAGCCGGCGTTTCTGGAGTATTCACAAGTGATAACTACCGCTCATATCTCCGCACGATGGCTAAATTCCATCGGTACAGCGCCCGGAATTGCCTGCTGATTCATCTTCAGCGGCCCGAGGCAACCATGGTTGCCGGTTTTGACGCCTGGAAGAAAAAATTCCACCGCCACGTGCTTGCCGGCGAAAAGGGAATCACGATTATTGGCTACGCCTTAAAATCCAGTACATTGCGGAAGCCGCTCCGGGATGAAAAGGGCGATCCCGTGATAGGAGACGATGGGAAACCAGCAATTGAATATGTGAAGCACTCATATCCAGTCTACTTCCCTGTTTATGTCTATGACGTATCGCAAACAGAGGGTGAACCGCTCCCGCAGCTCGTTCATGATCTGGAAGGGGACGTGGCCTCCTATCAGGATTTCCTTGCCTCCTGCCGGAAGCTCTCTCCCTACCCGATTGAGTTCGAGAACATAGCATCCCCAAATGTTCGGGGCTACTGTAGCTTTGAAGAGCAGCGCATCGTCGTTCGCTCCGGGCTCAGTCAGGTTCAGACGGCCAAGACCGTGCTCCATGAAATAACCCATGCTATTCTCCATAATGAGGGAGACGCAAAAACCCGTGCTGAAAAAGAGCTTGAAGCAGAGAGTGCCGCATTTGTTATCTGTTCGCACTATGGGATCGACACCTCCGAGTATACCTTTCCTTACCTGGCCTCCTGGTGTCGTCAGGAGCGGGACAAGCTGGAACGCTGCCTTGATGCAATCCAAAAGCACGCCTTTTCCGTGATCGAGCAGTTGGACGCCAGTATGCTGGAGCTGGAAAAGGCCAAAGCCGATCGGAGCTCCCTCCAGCAGCGGCTTGAGCTGGCACAGGCCCAAAGCGCCATTGATTTGACACGCAATCCACCATCGCAGGTTCGGAATATGGAATTAGAGCGGTGACGCAGAAGGAAGGAATATCATGTTTACTGTAGAAGAACAGACTATTATCAACCTATACCGGCAAGCCTCCAGCTCCATGACGCGCTCAGAGCTCCTTGCCGAGCTCACGGGTGCCCTCTCTGCAATCGACGATCTCCAGCTCCGGGGCGCAGTCCATCATATCATCACGAAGCTCCAGGCCATGGATGACCAATCTTTTTTCTCGCTGCGCCTTGAGGATGCACTTGCGCCCGGACTGGAAGCATGAAAACATTTTGGGTTTTGGAGCCAGGGCGCTTCTACTTTATAGAAGCAGATTTTTTCCAGAGGTACGCCGATTTCTTCCCTGATTTAGATCTTAAAAAATATGATCGTCGTCCCTTCTTTTTCGCATTTCAGGAGCCCCCTCCTTCCAAGCTCTTGTGGATGGTTCCCATATCATCCAAGCATGATAAATACCAGGCTGTTTTTGACTCTAAAGTGGCGCGCTATGGGTTTTGTGATACAATACGGTTCGGCCGCGTTGAGGGCCTCCATACTGTTTTCCTTATCCAGAACATGTTCCCAATAACCCGAGAATACATCCGGGAGGTATACCTGGATCGTTTTTCCCATTTCGTGCGGGCTACTCCGATTGTCAGGAATGATGTCATCCGCTCTGCAAAAAGTGTGTTGCATAAAGTCCAGAGCAGGGGCTTGAACCTTACTTTTGTAGATGTGCTGAAGCTCCGCTCCCAGCTCCTTGAACCGGAGCGCGGGATCTCTATCCCCAGTCTGGCCGCACAACTCGCGGCCGCCACGGAGCGGGCAGAAGCCCAGCAGGCAGAGCACCAGGCTCCTCTTCAGCAGAGGAAAGAGCCCTCATTAGATCGGTAAACAGCAATTTACATTTTGCTTGTTTCCTGCTATACTAAAAAATGAAAGGCGTGGTGGTAATCCTGGCCAGTCCAGGCCAGACGCACACGAGCAGTAAAAATCTGATACCGTTACCCTTAATGGGGTCGAGCGGCAAAGGAAAGGAGTCAGGTATTACCTGACTCCTTTCCTTATATGGCTTCCTTCCTCCTCCATGGGGAAGATGGCACATCCGTCTGCTCTCTCCTCTCCTGGTAGCCACCAGCTCCCCAGGGCAGCTCCGGGCCGGCCGGGCGGCTGCCTCCATGTGGAAGATGGTACATCCGTCTGCTCTCCTCTTCCATGGTGGCCACCCAGCTCTCCAGGACAGCTCCGGGCTGGCCTGGCGACTGCCGGCCGCCTCCATAGGGAAGATGTACCATCGGCCGCTCTTCCCTCCCTTGGTGGCCACCCAGCTCCCCAGGGCTGCTCCGGGCCGGCCGGGCGGCTGCCGGCCTCCTCCATGGGGAAGATGTACCATCGGCTGCTCTTCCCTCCCCTGGTGACCACCCAGCTCCCCAGGGCTGCTCCGGGCCGGCAACCGCCCGGCCGGCAGCCTTCATGTTGGGGCCGCTGATCCATGGTCAGGTAGAATAAGTTTCGCAAAAAGACAAAGAGACATGGTTTGCAGATGTCTGGTAGAATGAAGTTGCGACACCACCATTCGAAAGGAGACAGCAAACCATATCCGAAAAGATTGTACAGCTAAACGAAGAAGTTATCAAGGGGCAGCTCAAGGAACTTGTGCGCGGAAGCGTAGAGGAAACCCTCAACGAGCTGCTGGAGGCCGAAGCGGAGAAGCTACTTCTGGGGATGTCACACTCAAGATGCCCAAGCTCAAGGGGATCTCCTTTGAGACTGCCATCATTGAGCGGTATCGCCGCCGGGAGAGTAGCGTGGAAGAGGCTCTCATTGAGATGTACCTGGCTGGCGTATCCGTCCGGCGTGTAGAGGATATTACCGAGACTCTCTGGGGCAGTAAGGTCTCTCCCTCCACCATCAGTGAGCTGAATAAGAAAGCGTATGTCCACATCGAGGATTGGCGTAACCGTCCTCTGCAAGGCGGGCGGTATCCGTATGTCTATGTGGATGGGATCTATCTGCGCCGCAACTGGGGTGGAGAGTTTGAAAATGTGGCCATCCTGGTGGCAATCGCGGTCAATGAGGACGGATATCGTGAGGTTTTAGGTGCCGCCGAGGGCATGAAAGAGGACAAGGCCAGTTGGATCAACTTCTTCCAGTGGCTGCGTGGCCGTGGCCTGGACGGCGTGAAACTCATCGTTGGAGATAAGTGCCTTGGTATGCTGGAGGCCGTGGGCGAAGTGTTCCCTGAAGCCAAATACCAACGCGTTCCATGAAGCTGAAAGAGGCTGCTAAGAAGGTGGAGGACAGCATCGAGGAGACTCTGACCTATTGTGATTTTCCCAGTGAGCATTGGACCCGTATCCGCACCAACAATGTCATTGAGAGGCTGAACCGGGAGATCCGCCGCCGTACTCGTGTAGTGGGCAGCTTCCCGGACGGCAACTCTGCCCTTATGCTGGTCTGTGCCCGGCTACGCCATGTAGCTGGCTCCCAGTGGGGCAACAAAAAGTACATGAATATGAAGCACCTGGAGGCCGCCATTGAGGATGCCTCCATTGCCGGCTGACT
>JAETOP010000039.1 GCA_021771675.1 Oscillospiraceae bacterium
AAATCGTGAACACCCTTTTTGAGCAAGGAAGCACCTGATTTTTGTTACCCCCCCCGCCGAAAAACTGCAAAATTTCTTCGGCGTTTTCTTACAATTTCAAATTGGCGTTGACACCGTTGGTACGCTCGTATATCGTAAGGCAGTCACGATGTAGTCCTGGCGGTACTTCTCCCGGCGAGTATAAACTTTGACGGTGGGTATTCAGTTGTCGAGGTGCATCGAACGGCCAATAGAATCTGCTTGACATTTTGTCCCATATATTTTAGACTTATTTTTAATATCACGATTTTATTGGTCGCCACATCTTGCAGTCTAACACGATAGGTCGCCCCTTGTCAAGACCTATCGTTTTGCAGGCGAATAGTGTGTCTAATCTGAGAGGGAGTTTTTTCATGTCTGAGTATATGTTTAAGACCTATATCGCTAACGGAAGGGAATATTTCATTTACAGCGATGATGTTTCTGACGACCGCTTCACACAAAAAATAGACTTTCCGTTTTCGGAAAGCCTATTTTCCTTGCTCGACCTGGACATCTGGAAACGGGAACCCCAAATCAAGAAAATCGACCGTGCGCTTTTAGAGTTGTACAGGACCCGTGACGCCAGATACACCGAAGATGTATTCTTTACCTTGCAGAGCTTATCCGATGTGCATATATTCTTTAAGCTGCTGTTCCTGGATTGGTCCAAGAGACTGAACGAGGCAGAGAAGGATAACTTCGCTCACGCATCTGACATGCTGCCCCACAAGGCCATTGCGCATATCCCCAGCAATATTGATTACGCCCAGAAACAGATCAAGGATCTGCTGGAGCGTGTGTTGGACATGGATGCCAGCAAGCGTTCTGTTTCCAGCAGGCTCTATGATTATTACAAGGACCCTTATCACGTAGACCCACGTCCGTTTGAGTTCCACCCGTTGACGGTATCTTTTGAGATGATCGACCGAAACGCCTATGCGGAAGTCCTTTATCCGAAGAGCATCTACGACTTGATCGATTACTATCTGCGGGAGTGGGTCAGGCGGGAACAGAAGATGCGGGTCTGCAAAAATTGCGGAAAGTATTTCGCAATCACCGGGCGGACCAACGCCGAATACTGTGACCGCGTGTTTGATTCGAAGGGGCGTACCTGCAAAGACGTCGGCGCCATAGCGAAGTGGACACGGGAAAAAGATACAGACGATGTCTTCAAGGCATACCGCCGGGAATATAAAAAGCGGTTTGCTTGGACGAAGTCCGGGAAGATTCTGCCGGAGGAACTATACGCCTGGGGTGAACGCGCCAGAGAAAAGAAGGCCGAGTGCGACAGTGGAAAGATCACACTGGAGGAATATACGACTTGGTTAAAGGAATCGTAAGAGACTGACTCTGGCCTTCCACTTATAAGAAAAAGCATTTCGCTTTCTGTATGATGCTGATAAGGAGTACCTGGAGGAACTAATACCTTAATCCATGAACCTACCCGATATCTGCAAAAAGGCATCTTAACAAAGGAACTGGCAGCCATGACGGCTACCAGCTCCTTTGTCAATGTACACATTAGTTATCGTTTACGGTTCTTTCACAGGCGCTCAGAAAATAGTGTAGCCACCATCCACAGCCAAAGCCGCACCATGGATAAAGCTTGCTTCATCGCTCGCCAAGAACGCAACTGCTTGTGCGACCTCATCGGGTCTGCCGGCTCGTGTGGCAGGGCTCATTTTGATCTTCATGCACACCGGATGCTGCGGGATTGCCAGAACGCGAGCGATCATATCTGTCTCAATGGGACCCGGGAGCACGGCATTGATACGAACGCCGGTGCGGCCATGATCCATAGACATCTGCCTGGTCAGCCCCAGCAGACCGTGCTTAGCGGAGGTATAGGCTAACCCGCCCCGGCCCGCGCCAGTGGAGGCCATGGAGGCAATGTTGACGATAGCGCCGCCGCCCTGTTCCTCCATGACAGGGATCACCTTCTTGCACAGCATGAAGGGTGCGGTGAGATTGGTTGCCAGGACTTTATTCCATTCATCCATGGTGATGTCATTCATGTTAGCGGTAGAACCGCCCACACCCGCGTTGTTCACCAGAATGTCAATGCGGCCGTATGTATCCAGCGCAGCCTTCACCAGCGCAGCCAGACTCTCCTCAGTGGTAACATCGGTCTTGCAGAAAATGGCCTCGCCGCCGTCGGCCTTGATTTCAGCCACGCAGCTATCGCCCAATTCTGCGTTAGTGCCCACCACGACAACCTTAGCGCCTTCGGCGGCAAAAAGTTTGGCAGTAGCGCGGCCAATGCCGCGGGTCGATCCGGTGATAATGGCAACTTTGTTCTCCAGTTTCATCATGTGCGCTTCCTTTCCATTTCATATAGTCAGTGAAAGATGATATTTCTTTGGGTGTAATCAGGTGATAGGGCCTCCTCAGATCCGGCCTGTTTCCATAAACGCTGTCCGGTCATAGCGCCCGGTGAGGAGATAGGGCACCACCGCATCAGCGTCCACCTTCTCCGCCAGATTCAGCTTGTGAACCATCAAGTCGTTGCTGGAGTATGCACCGCCCACGATGGTGTGGATAGGCAGTTCCGCCCAGGGATCGTCCACAGAGGACCGAAGCTGCAATGCGGCAAAGCCGGGTTCCCAGGTGTGGTATGTATATTCGCACAGGTTCTGCAGCAGGCAGCCGTTCATAAAGTGACTGATGCCCTGCTGGTCAGGTTCCCGGTCAAAATGGAAGTAGAAACCACCGCCGTAGGTCTTTTTGCCTGGAGCCGGGAACTGATACAGTGTACCGGTCAAGGGGCTGTTGTACTGACCGAGCTCCATCTTCAGGTCCACCAGTTGAGTGCCCCGGCGGGTGACCTGAGCCGTGACGGAATCGCCGCTGCGCCGGATGACGAACTCAGCCCCCAGTTTCTTGGGGATGGATCCGTTATCCCGGCCACACTGGACTGCCATTTCGGCACCGGGACCGCCCAGCACCAGGCCCAGAGGATACAGGCCCAAGGTGGTGCCATAAGTGGCATAGACACCCAGAATGGCTTCGTAATAGTCATCGGCAAACGTAGGTTCCTTCACATGGCAGACGGACAGTGTCACCACAGGGATGGAGAAGGGCTTCAGCGGGGGAGGAAGCAGGCGGGCAATGGCGGCAGGATCTGTCAGGTACGCCAAATATACGCCCTCCTGATTCCGCATCAGGGACACCTTTCCGAAGTTGGGCAGATCTTCAGCGGGCACACGGAAACTGGGTGCCTTCACCATCGGGCGGAAGAGCTGACGTCCAGCCTCATAGCCACTGCGGGTAGCGGGGGCGATGGTGCCGTCCTTTACAGCGCTGCCCACCACCACAGTCTCCAGGCCCTTAGCACGCAGTACCTCTGCCAGGGCGTTGTCCGGACGGAAGCCCAGCGACAGCACCACCGCATCTGCGGAGACAGTGACCTCGGCATGATCCGCCAGCCGCTCCAACACAACCTGATTCTCCCGAATCTCTTTCAGGGAGTGAGCCAGCAGGAATTTGGCTCCGTGTTGATTCAGCCGCCCACAGATGTCCGCCACATTGGTGTGGTTAGCCGTGGGTGCCACTTTATCCAGCTGATCCACAATGGTGACAGTGTTCCCTGCGGCACACAGATATTCGGCAGTCTCAATACCGGTGTTGCCTGCGCCGATAACCACAGCCTGTTTGCCAGACAAGGACACCTTTCCGGACAGAACCTCCTCAATGGTGTGGACATTGTCACCATGGACGCCAGGGATGCTCTCCGGCACCACGGATTTAGAACCCGTGGCCACCACCACGGCATCAGGCTGGAGTGCCGCCACAGTGTCAGCGGTAACCTCTGTGTTCAGCTGAACTTCCACGCCCAGACGCTGGAAGGCGTTGGCGTAATAGTCGGCCACCCACTGCATCCGCTCTTTCAGCGGAGGCTTTTTAGCCAGATTTACGGTACCGCCCAGTTCGCTGCCCCGATCCAGCAGCGTGACCTTCACACCCCGCTCCGCCAGAGTTTTGGCAGCCATCATGCCTGCGGGACCGCCACCCACGACCACGGCGGTGTGACTCTGAATATCCCGCTCCAGATCGCCGTACTTCCGCTCCCGGGCCATCCGGGGATTTAGAGCGCACTCGGGGGGAAGGCCCGCGGCATTCCACTGATTCAGGCTTTCGAAGCAGCGCAGGCAGTTGATGCACTTGCACAGCTCCGCTTCTCGGCCCTCCTGGACTTTTTTGCCCCACTGCTCATCCGCCAGCCAGCTACGGCCCATGGACACGAAGTCCTCCACGCCGTCAGCCAGGAATTGCTCTGCCACAGCAGGCTCCCGGATGGAGGAGACGCCGATGACAGGGATATGCACATGGTCTTTGACGGCCTTGATGAGCTCCCGCCGCCAGCCCTGGGGATAGGAAATAGGTTCTACGCAGGTAATGCCAGTTTCGTACAGGCCCACGGATACATCAATAAAGTCAATGCCCATGGTCTCCAAAGCCATGGCGATCTTCACGCCGTCCTGGATGTGGATGTAGTCCTCATTAACACCAGTTTTATCCAGAAATTCCTCTACACTGAGGCGGACACCGATGGGGAAATCGGGGCCGCAGGTTTCGCGGATGCCGGCAATGATCTCAGAGATCATCCGCAGGCGGTTTTCAAAGCTGCCGCCGTACTGGTCCTCCCGCTTGTTGGTATAGGGAGACAGGAACTGCTGGAGCAGATAGCCGTGGGCGGCGTGAAGCTCCACACCATCACAGCCCGCCTTCTGTACCCGAGCCGCGCCAGCCACAAATTGGGCAATGAGCTGCTGGATCTCTTCGGTCGTCAGGGCGCGGGTGTCCTGTTGAAGGTATTTGCAGGGAATGGCGGAGGCGGAGACAACCGGCTGCCCGCCGGTGAGCGCAGTGACCGTTTCCCGGCCTGGGTGATGGAGCTGGATGAAGATTTTAGCCCCGTGCTTATGGACCACCGTGGCCAGCCGGGCCAGGCCGGGGATATGGCGGTCCTGGGTGACGGACAGCTGCCGCATGAGTCCGGCGCCGTGGACATCATTGACCCGGGTGATCTCCGGGATGATCAGGCCGGCTCCGCCCATGGCGTGGGCCTCATAAAAGGCCAGCATATCTTCAGAGGGACTTCCGTCCAGTTCCGCCAGGCCGATACCCATGGGGGACATGACCAGACGGTTCTTTACTGTGATGTTGCCGATCTTACCAGGGGTAAATAGTTTTTCGTACATAGAAACTCCTCCTTTTTGTAATCAGACACCGCATGTTTTCTGCGTTTTACTGTCCTCCCACAGCCGCTCCGCCTCGGGTTTCCAGTTCTCTGCGTAGGTAACGCACTTGTCACACAGGTGATCCACACTCTCGGGCGATTGCAGGTCCGTGGAGTGGGCGCCGGTCTTATGCACTATTTCACGCAAAAGCTGGGGATTCTCCAGCATGGGACAGGGGCGAAGCATGTTCTTATTGAAGGGCTGTCCGTCATGATAGGCCATGAAGATGGGAGACTGGAGACATTCCAAGAGCGTCTTTTCCCGAATGTTGCTGTCAGAGTAGTGAATGAACACGCAGGGGTCCACATCACCGTTGGCATTGATGTGCAGATACCTGCGGCCGCCGGCAATACAGCCACCCACATACTCCGCGTCGTTCTGGAAGTCCATGGCGAACAGGGGCTTCTTCGCCCGGTATTTCCGGATGCGGTGATAGGTGGCGATCCGCTGCTCCGGCGTGGGCAGCAGCTCCGGAGAGGCGTCATTACCCACCGGCATATAGTGGAAGTACCAAATGAAATAGCAGCCCAGGCCGATCAGCTGATCGAAGAACGCCTCAGAGGTAATGGACTCGAAATTGGCGCTGGTGTAGCAGGCGGAAATCCCGTAGACCAGCTTTTTCCGATGCAGCAGCTCGATGGCCTTCATGACCTTGCCGTAGACGCCGTCGCCCCGCCGGCCATCTGTGGCGCTCTCGGAGCCCTCCAGGGAAATCGCGGGGACAAAGTTCTTCACCCGCAGCATCTCGTCCGCAAAAGCCTCGTCAATCAGTGTGGCGTTGGTAAAGCTGAGGAAAATGCAGTCGGAGTGCTTTTCGCAAAGGCGGATCAGGTCCTTCTTGCGCACCAACGGCTCGCCGCCGGTGTAGATGTACATGTAGATGCCCAGTTCCTTCCCCTGCTGGATGATGCTGTCGATCTCCTCGTAGGTCAGGTTCAGCTTGTTGCCGTACTCAGCGGCCCAGCAGCCGGTGCAGTGGAGGTTGCAGGCACTGGTGGGGTCCAGAAGAATGGCCCATGGAATATTGCAGCCATATTTCTTGCGGCACTCCTCCTGCTTGGGCCATCCAACCAAGGAGGCGTTGATAAAGAAGTTCACGGCGATGGTCTTCATGACCTCCGGGTCGATGTCTGTGAGAAGCCGCTGAATGAAGGGATAGTAGGGGTGCTTCGGATCCGTGATCGCCTCGCGGATGAGCTTCCGCTGCGTTTCAAACTCGCCGCCTGCAAACTTATCCGCCCAATCCATCAGCTTTACGAGATTTTCTTTTGGATCCTTATACAGGTAGTTGAAGGCCTGCTCCAATCCGAATTTTTTGATTGCTGTTGAAGCATTCATTATGACATCCTCCCTTATGTATTTTGATTTCTTTTTATAAAAGCTCTATGGGCATGTATAGGTACAAATTCTACTTGATTTCCTCATGTTCACTTCCGGTGACAATCGGCGGTTGATGGTGATTGACTTTAACAGATGTCAGAACCGTAATGAAATTCAATGCACCTTCCATAAGGAGGGCCAGTCCCAGCAAAATCATAACAATCCGTGCGTTTTCTGACGGGCGGAAAACCAGCAGAAAGCCAACGACGCCGGTGATAATCGCCACCACGAGGATCAGCCACCACTGGCGAATGCCAAATGCTTTTGAATCGACGGAAATTTGTATTTTCAAAAGCGCATCGGCAAGCGTATAAATTCCCAGAAGAACGCAGATGAGACTGGTCATAATGCGTGTGCGGAGTATCAGAATCGCGCCAAGCGCAATGAGCAAAATACCAATTGCCAAATCATATTGAAAAGCCAATCGGTATAAGTCATTTGAGCAATAGCCGATAATTTTTACAATGCCGAACAGAATCAGGATTCCGCCGCCAAGTCGGCATAACAGCGAAACGGAAAAATTCGGAACAGCGATCAGCACAATGCCCAGCACACCAATCAGTATGGAAATGATAATATAGCCGACCTTTGCGGCCCAAATCCGCTTATTTGAGGGCACTGCCAACATCTCCTTCCCTTTGTTATAGAATGGGGCTCCCACACTCTGACAGGCTCGGCTGAGTGTGGGAGCCCCGTTTCATTTACCAGAACATTCTGGTTTAAATGACATGATATTCTTTCAGCAGCTTTTCAATGTCGGTTCCCTGAATCTTCTCCAGCAGCTTTTTGACAACCATTTTCTCCTTGAAGCCCAGGTCCATCTCCGTCAGCGGCTTGCCGTCCCGCATTTGGATAGTCGCGTTTAACAGGTCACGGATATCATAGGTGCTGCCCCAAACCTCCGGCACGCCCCGGTCGATGTCCAACAGGGTATAAACGGCCTCCATGCCGGTGCGCATGGAGTACTCGGTGGTGAAGATGGTATCCCGCTTAGTCTCGGCAAACTGGCCCAGGAAGGCAAAGTTGACGGCACCCTCGGGAACAACGTCGGGGCGGTCGCCCGCGGCGCGGGGCATAAAGAAGGCAGTGATATAAGGCATCATGACCGGCACGGTATTGGCGCTGTGCTCGGCCAACTCCACAATTTCGCTCTCCGGCACGCCGATGTGGTACAGCCACTCCATGCAGATCTCTTTGCCGGTGCACTCCCGCATGGGCTTTTTCACATAGTCGCCCGGCTTATCGGAAAACAGCCCGTAGACCCAGACCAGGCACTGGTCCTTGGGCTGGCTGCGGAACTGGGGCTGGCGGTTGATAGTCCAGCTGAGAAGCCAGCTGGAGTCCTTCACCGTGACGATGCCGCCGGTGACAACGCCGCCGCTGAACGGATCGCGCTTACAGATGTTCTTGATATAGGGAATGATCTTCTGGTCCAGAGTAGTGACAGTGGCACTCATCCAGTTGGACTGCTCGGGATCATAGCAGAACTTATCGGGATGGCCGAAGGAGGGGTCCTGGGCGGCGATCTTACGCCACATATCCCAGCCGCCGCCCGGCTTAATCTCAGTGTTGAAGGCAGCAGGAGCATTCTGGGAACCAATGGTGGAGTTTTCCACGCAGCCGCCGTTGGTGATGAACACCAGATCATTCTCGGTCAGGTCCACGTATTCGGTCCTGTTGTCCACAAGCAGCTCGACGCGTTTGGCGAGCTTCCTGTCGGTTTGGATGTCGAATTCCACATTGACGACCTTGGTGTTGTAGTGGAACTGGACATTGTGAGATTCCAGATACTTGATCATGGGGAGGATCATGGACTCATACTGGTTGTACTTCGTGAATCGCAGAGCCTTGAAATCCGGCAGACCGCCCACATGGTGGACGAAGCGTTTGATGTAGAGTTTCATCTCCAGGGCGCTGTGCCAGTTCTCGAAGGCGAACATAGTGCGCCAGTAGAGCCAGAAGTTGGAGTTCAGTACCTCGTCGTCAAAGAAATCCGTGATGCGCTTGTCATAAAGCTGCTCGTCGGGGGTGAAGAACAGCTTCATGATCTCCATGGCCGCCTTGTCGGACAGGGCAAACTTCCCGTCGGTGTGGGCATCCTCGCCCCGATTGACAGTGGCACGGCAGAGGGAGTAGTTGGGGTCCTTTTTGTTCAGCCAGTAGTATTCGTCCAGAACACTGACGCCCTCCGTCTCAATGGAAGGAATGGAGTGGAACAGATCCCACATGACCTCAAAATGGTTGTCCATCTCGCGGCCACCGCGCATGACATATCCCACACCGGGATACTCCCAGCCGTCGCAGGCTCCACCGGGGATGGGGTCTTTCTCAAAGAGATGGATGTGCTCACCTTTCATCTGACCATCCCGCACCAGATAGCAGGCTGCGGTCAGGGCCGCCAGCCCGGTGCCGATAATATAGGCCGACTTCTGGTCAACGCCCTCCGGCTTCAAAGGACGTGCAAATGCTTCATAAGTGCCGCTTGCATAATACATATTGTGCGCCTCCTTGTTTTTTGTTTGTGCTTGTATTGTAGCCGGAAACTCCTGCACATGATATGGGCAAAAGCAGCCCCCATGCCTGTTTTTTAGGCAAAGGGACTGCTTTTGTCTGTATTTTGTACTCAGTTTTTATTTGTACTGCACGCCACCATATAAAGCGCCGTATAGGGTTTCATCGTCAATCCCAGTATGTTGTTTTTGGGCGTCAAATTTGCGCCGCGACTTGTTTCATCGCCGCCGTAAATTACCCAATTACTGCTCAGCAGCACCTGGACAGTTTGCGAATTCCGTACCTTTAATTGGTATATCTGTTCACAGTTGGAAAAATTAAAGACAGCGATGATTCGTTCACTGCTTCCTATGCGTTCAAAGGCGTAGATACACCGCTCCTCCTGATGGCAGTCCAGCCACCGAAAGCCATCGGGATCGTAATCTTTTTCAGACAGAGCAAGATGTTGCAGATAAATATGGTTCAAGTCCATCATGAAGCGATGGAACTCCCGATGTACAGGAAAATCCAACAAGTTCCAGTCCTGCTGCCGCTTTTCATCCCACTCTCGCAGTTGCCCAATCTCATTCCCCATAAAATTCAGCTTCTTTCCCGGATGGGCATACATATACATATAGAGGATTCTGGCTTGAGGGAATTTCTTCTCATAGTGACCGTTCATTTTTTGCAGGATTGTAGCCTTTCCGTGAACGACTTCGTCATGGGACAGCGGAAGAAGAAACTGGTCATGATAGTAATACATCATGGAAAAGGTCAGCTTATGATAGTTCATGTCGCGATATGCGGGAGCCGTGCGGCAGTAATCCAAGGTGTCGTTCATCCAGCCCATGTCCCACTTATAGTCGAACCCCAGGCCGTTTTCAGATACAGACTTTGTAACATCGGGATAGGATGTGGAGTCCTCCGCTATCAGAATTGCGGTTGGATGCAGTGCCTTCAACCCCCGATTCATATATTGCAGGAATTTTACTGCGTCCAGATTGACACCCCGTCCAGGGTCTCCCTGCCAATAGATCATGCGGCTGATTGCATCCATGCGCAGGCCATCTACATGAAATTCCGCCAGCCAGTAATTCGCCGCAGATTGCAGAAAGCTGCGAACCTCACCACGAGAGTGCATGAAGTTTAGGCTTCCCCATTCACTGACACCCACTGCCGCATGGGGGTACTCATACAAAGCTGTGCCGTCAAATTGAGCTAAAGCATAGCCGTCTACCGCAAAATGGACCGGAACAAAATCCATAATGACACCTATGCTATTCTGATGGCAGGCGTCTACAAAGGCCTTTAGCTGATCTGCTGTTCCATAACGGGAGGTTGGGCTGAAAAAGCCAGTGCTTTGATAGCCCCAGGATTCATCACAGGGATGCTCGTTCAGCGGCATAATTTCCAGATAGTTATATCCGTTTTGCTTGAGATACGGAATCAAAATATCCGCCATTTCCTCATAAGTATACCAATCATCCGCTCTCTCCGATGGCTTTCGGAACGAGCCGAAATGGAGTTCATAAATATTAAGTGGCCTGTTTTTGCAGTCAGAGCGGGAAAGCATCCAGGCTGAGTCATGGAACTGGTAGGAGTTCAAATCCCGAACGATGGATGCGGAATTGGGCCTCAACTCCATTCCAAAACCATACGGATCACAGTGGTCAACGCAGCTACCGCTTTTTTCATAAATCCGGTATTTGTACATGCTTCCCGGTTTGACACTGTCCACATAACACTCCCAGAAGTTTCCATCATAGACCCGATTCATATCGTATTCCCGCCATTGGCTGCATTCTCCAATCAGCGAAACCTTCTGCGCTCCCGGAGCAAAGGTGCGGAATACTACGCCGGCGTCCGTTATATGAGCGCCGAGATATTGATAGGCATCAAAAATTTTACCAGTATAAAATCCATGAAAATCCATGTTCTGCTCCTATCACAACAGCTGCTCGCTTTTCCATTATTTGTTTTCTAATCCTCAAGAAACATCACACCAATCGTGTTGGGTCCGCAATGGCATGCTACTGTGCAGCCCGCGAGGGTCTCTTGAATATCAGTGAATCTTTTATCTTCGGTCAGGACCTGCCTCGCAGCGTCCACAGCTTCCCGCTTAGCAGATGGATATACAATATAGGCACGTCCATCAGAAATATTTCCGGGTACCGAAATGCGGTCTTTGGTATATTGATACATGACTTTTTCCAGAGAACCCCGATACTTTTTTCCTACGCGCATGATTCCACCGCTGACTTCGATGCACGGTTTCAGGTGCATCAAATTTGCCCCCAGTGCCGCAACGGAAGAACAACGGCCGCCCTTTCGCATATAGTCCAACCGGTCAAGAATAAAGCTGGCATTGACACGGCTTGCGGCATTCTCCAAGCGCATACATATCTTTTCGGGTGAGACGCCCTGTTCTGCCATTTTGGCCGCTTCCATCACAATAATCCCCTGACCACTGGATAGATTCTTTGAATCCACTATGTACACATTGGAAAATTCACTGGCAGCAATCACTGCATTTTGATAGCAGCTTGAAAAACTGGAGCCAATTGTAATCATGATAACCGCTTCATATTGCAGGCTGAGTTCCTCGAAATATTCTGACAGCTCCATAGGATTTGGCGCAGCTGTTGTGCAGATATCTCCTCCTTTTTCCACATAAGAAAAGATATCCTCCGGCGTGATTTCGAGGCCATCCAAAAAGGAGTCTTCTCCTTTGCTTATGTGCAGGGGGATCACCGAAATATGATGTGCATGAATGAGTTCCCGGGGCAAATCGCAGGTTGAATCCGTCACAATTTTAATACTCATATTGTCCTCCTAAGACTTCCTTTTTACGAATCAGAGCCCAAATAATTGCCTGCCCCAAAGGACAAAACTATTTGAGCAAACAAGGATCGATAAATTGCCAGAGTTGTGGGGTCCTGAATGGCTGTTTCCACCAATACTGATTTATACTTTGTAACAGCCTCCGCCAATGAATTCTCGCATCAGGGAGGTTTTGGGCACGTCGTCTGCTGGAATGGGTAAAAAATAGTTTAAGAATTTCAGCAAGCGCTTTGCCTCGATGTATTCCTCACAATCTTTTGGAACGCCAAAAAGCAGCGGTTCCACATAGGGTTTCAAAAGGGCGATTTCATAAATCAGTGCCGAGTTGAAAATCATGTCCGCACTGTCTTGAAACGGGAAAATATTGTTTTCTTCTCCTCTTCTTACAGACGGCCACATCTGAATGGTAGCCCTGGCGCTGTAACCCCGGGTCCTTGCATCCCGTTCGATCCTTCGCAAAAGTCGTGCGTCTGTTGTGGGGATGTAGTTGTGGTCATCGACATTCAGCGTAGTCAGGCAGCTGATGTAGATTTTGTATTTGCTCTCTTTCGGCAGAGAATAGGAAAGCTGATCGTTCAGGCAGTGGATGCCCTCGATGACAAGAACATCCTGCGCTCCCAGGGTTAGATAGTCGCCGTTGTATTCACGGACGCCCTTTTTGAAGTTGAACTGTGGGATTTCCACCGTCTCACCCCTTAGGAGCCGTGTCATATCCGCATTGAACTGCTCAACATCCATGGCGCCCAAACTCTCAAAATCATACTGACCGTTTTGATCCAAGGGCGTCTCGGAGCGGTTTTTAAAATAATTGTCCGTTGCGATGGCGTGTGGGTGCAGGCCGCACGCCAAGAGCTGGGTGGACAGGCGATGGGAAAATGTCGTCTTTCCTGAGGACGAAGGGCCGGCAATCATAACGAAGCGAACATCCTTCCGGGCTGCAATTTCACCTGCAATATCTCCGATTTTCTTTTCCATCATTGCCTCGTGCGCAAGGATCATGTGTGTAGCATTTCCCTGTGAAATGACTCCGTTCATCTCCGCAACATTAGAGATATGCAGCGCCTCAGATCTGAGGGTGGCGTCGTAAAGTTCCCGGAATACCTTCATGGAGGGATGGAACGCTCCCAGCTGACTGGGATTCTTTTGATCTGGCAGACGCAGAACAAATCCGCTCTCAAACAGCTGCAGGCCAAAGCATTTCAAATACCCCGTATCAGGAACCATGTAGCCGTAAAAATAATCTGAAAACTCATCCAGAAAATAAATATTGACATGGGAATTGATCCGAAAGCTGAGCAGCTGCGCCTTGTCGTACATTTGTGTTTTGCGAAACAGTTCTACAGCATCATCGGTATTGATGGATTCTTTCCGAATAGGTACTGCCTGTTCGGAAATTGCCCTCATGCGGCCTTCAACCTGGTTCAGCAGCTCCTGTCCCAGTGTGAAGGCCCCCTTTGCCCGGATAAACAAGGCATGGCTGATGGAATACTCGACGGAAACGCGCTCAACATTCTCCTTGCGAACCACATCATAGAAGGCTTTCAGCATCAGAAAAACCACACTGCGTTCATAAGTCTGCATCCCCGGCTTTTCTTCTGCCGTAATCATTTTCAGCGTGCAATCCCTATCCAAAGCCTTGTGCAGTTCACAGAGTTTCCCGTTTCGATTGACAAGCAAAATATCATGCGCATATCCTTCCTGAAAATCAGCAGCTATCGCCTGATACAGAGTTCCTTTTGGATAAATATATTCAACGCCATCCACGTTCACTTTCATCATTCTCGTATTTTCCATAGAACAGCCTCCTCTAATTCTCCGCACAGGTTCGAGATACAGCAAATTCTTTCACAACGTCACGTCTCCACCCAGTATGAAAAATGCGGCTTTTAAACAAGCCGCATTTTCAGTGCATCCATCGCGGTTTCATTTACCTGCTCCCAGGGGAATCCGTTTCTCCCGAAATGGCCATAATTTGTGGTCTCAGCAAAAATGGGACTGTCCAGTTTTAAATATTGGATGATGGCTCCGGGGCGCAGGTCAAAGCAATTGCGGACCCAGTCGCACAGTACATCATCCGGCAGCCGGCCTGTCCCAAAGGTTTCCACAGAAACGGACACTGGCTCAGAGACACCGATGGCATAGCCCAGCTGCAGTTCCAACTGCTTGGCAGCACCCGCCGCCACCGCGGTTTTCGCGACGTGGCGGGCCATATATGCGGCGCTCCGGTCAACCTTCGTGGCATCTTTGCCGGAGAACGCTCCGCCGCCGTGATGGCCGATGCCGCCATAAGTATCGCAGATGATCTTTCTTCCGGTCAGACCGGTGTCCGCGGCGGGTCCTCCCAGCACAAAGCGCCCCGTGGGATTGATATAGTATTTCGTGTTTTCGTCCAGTAGCTTGGCATCAATGACGGGGAACACAACCCGCTCCAAAATATCCTTGCGCAGCACCTTCATATCAATATCCGGATCGTGTTGGGCAGAGACTACCACAGTGTCTACCCGTATTGGCGCACCATCCACATACTCCACTGTGACCTGTGCCTTTCCATCCGGACGCAGGTAGGGCAATAGGCCAGACTTTCGGACTTCCGTCAAGCGGCAGGTCAGGGCGTGGGCCAAGGTGATAGACAGCGGCATCAATTCGGTGGTCTCATCGCAGGCGTAGCCGAACATCATACCCTGATCGCCGGCACCCACATCCTTGGAGCCGTCGGCGGCCGCATCCACACCCATTGCGATGTCAGGAGACTGCTCATGGATGGAGCAAGTAATATTGACACTTTTTGCGTCAAACCCATATTCGGGCCTTGTATAGCCGATTTTTGCAATACAGCGGCGGGCAATCTTCTCAAAATTTGGGGATGCCTTGCTGGTGATCTCGCCCATGATGTGCATAGCTCCCGGTTCCGCTGTGACCTCTACTGCACTCCGGGATTTGGGATCTTCGTTCAGCAACGCATCGAGAATACTGTCCGCAACAAAATCACAGATTTTGTCAGGATGGCCTTCAGTGACCGATTCGGAAGTCAAGAATTTTCTCATAGCTCACATCTCCTGTTGTATTTTTTCTCTGACAGAGAGTTCTCACTTTCTATTGCGATGGATCAGGTTTTCTGAGAATCGTTCAGTACACGCCTTTGTACGCGCAGGAATACGAGGATGCTGAGGATAAATGGGAAAAAGAATGTTGCGACGCGGAATAGAATCAGAGCGGAGGATGCCTGGGCATATTCCATATAGTGGGAAAATATCAGCACGAAGGCAAACTCCACTGGCCCCACGCCCGCCACATTGGGCAGGGCGTTGGAGATCAGATGCATCAGTGCGGTCAGCAGCTGTACGTGCCAGAAGGAGGGACCAGATATTCCCAATATCTCCATACAGAGAAACGGTATGGTGTAAAGGCAAAATAGCTTTAGACCATTGAATAACAGCACTTTGAGAAGGCACCAGTGGTCATGAAGCAATTTGGGGGATTCCGTATGAAGCGAAGATAGATTGTCTTTCCACAGACGCTTGCGGCCTTCCCATTTTTCCGTATTCGGCAAATGATCAATCACCCAGGATGCAAACCACTGCACCTTTTCCCAGGCGCACAGCAGAACCAGTGCCGCTATAATCAGAGCGCAGATTCCATATCCCAACGGTATGTAGCGGGAAAAGCCGCGGCCAGTTTCGCTGAGCCAGCGGCCCTGAAATAACAGCATAACGGTGGTGTAGATTAAAACAGAACTCTTATGAAATATGTACTCCAGCATCATGGTACCAATGCCACAGCCTGTCATCATACCGCAGTGATGCAGGTAATAGCTTTGCATGGGAACAGAGCCGACGGAAAGCGTAGATACGTTTCCGAAAACGCCAAGGAAGGTCACCTCTACCGCTTGCCGATATGAAAATGTTGGGAGTCGACGGCGAATCATCGCAAAGCAGACTGCTGATTCAAGCATTTGATAAGCAAGACCCATGCCCAGCAGGAGCAACAGTTCTCTGATGCTGACGGCCTGGATATTCCGCAAAATCTCCTGATAATGATCCCGAAACACCCAAATTACCAGCAGGAATAAAAGCAAAAGTGTAGCGGCACTGATTGCTACTGTTTTCCATTGTTTCTTATCCATAGGAGACCTCTAAAAGATAAAATGTTTCGCTAAACAGCGGAAATAGAAGAATCAGAAACTCACTGAACTTTGCTTGTTCCTTCATGACGCTGGGGAAATGTAGTAACATCTGAATGGACTCGACTATGGGCTTTCACTGTTCTATGTGTAGCCGATAAGAGGTAACTATAAGACCAGCAGCATTACGGATGTGTTTGCGCAGCAATGCCCGACCAAGCCTGCTTCAATTGTACTTAGAAACACCCGCACATCATATGGACAAAAGCAGCCCCTGTGCCTGTTTTTTAGGCACAGGGGCTGCTTTTGTCTGATTCTATGTTCTTAAGAAAAGCCAAAGTTTTATTTCTTTTCACATCGGGTAATCATCGCGTCCAAATCGCCGCGCTTCAATTCGCAAATCCGATGGAACCGCGATTGAATACCTTCCTGCATCCCTGTTTCCAGCCAGCCGACGACAAAGCCAAAACACATACATTTCAAATAATCAATCATCAGATTTCGGTCCGGCTCCGCCACGGTCCGTCCGGCCAGAATTCCATCTACATAAGTCGTAACTGCGTGCTCACATACCCGCCATTGGTACTGTTCATAGATATCCCGGTTGATGGAGTGATAAATGTGCAGCACCGTTTTCCGGTTTTCCAATGCAAACCTTATGGCGGCATTGAGACAGTCCTCGACGGACTCAATAGAGGGATGTTCCTGAATCACCCGATCCGCATCCTCGTTAATAATCGTTTCTACCAATTGGGGAATATCCTGAAAATAATAATAAAAGGTGTTACGGTTGACACCACAGGCATCCACGATATCCCGGACAGTGATTTGGCTTAGAGGCCTCTCATTCAGCAGCTTAATAAACGAATCCCGAATCGCTTTTTTTGCAAAACCGGCCACGGTTCACGCCTCCCTCATTTGATTTCCGCTATATCAACATATGACTTGGAAATGCAGTGAGAACAATGCCAGCACTCTGATTCATGCGTCTTTCAAGAGCCGGGAAGTCGCGCCATCCACCAGAAACTCCGCGGTGACAAGCAGTTCTTCCTTGGGAAGGTCCATGTTCTTTTGGAACCACTCACGAATCAGGCCAATGAGACCATAGGTGATGAATCTCAGTAAATAGGACAGCTGCTGGTCATCCATAGGCTGGAACCAGGCCCGAATGACCTCCGTGCCGTTACGGTGAATCAGCTGCTGCAAATGCTCGGCAAACTGGCTAACCTCGTTGTTTTCAAACAGGATGGTGCAGACCTCCCGATGCTCCACCACAAAGTCCAGGATTGGCTCGAACACGGGGCGCAGGGTGCCGTCCGCCACCGTTTCCTGGATATGGGCGTCCACCAGCACCTGGGCCTCTGCCAGCAGGTCTTCCTCCATACTTTGCAGCAGTTGGGTAGTATCCGTGTAATGGAGGTAAAACGTGGTGCGGTTCATATCGGCGTTGTCCGTCACATCCCGGACGGAAATCTCTGAAAAATGTTTTTGCTCCATCAGCTCCAGCAGACTTTCCTTCAACAGTCTGCGGGTGCGTCTGGCACGGCGATCCTCGGGATTCTTCAGCATGACAGAGTCCTTTCCTTCGGGAAAATTTAGGCATTTGCCCGGATTTGCCTATTGCCCCAAGCTTCTTGCTTTCATTATAATCAACTCAATTTGATAAGTCAACAAAAATATGTTAAGCAACATCAGTCGATTAAATGGAGGAATTCGTATGCGCCAACATACACATCTGATGGGAAAGCGTCTGCTGTCATCGGCACTGGCCATTCTGCTGGCGGCAGCCTGCATTGTTCCGGCTGCCGCCGCGGAGCCGATTGGCGACGGCGTGACGCCAACTTATGACGAAGCTTACTATGCCACGCTGGATTACTATGGAAATCTGCTGGACGGCAGCGTGGTGAAAAGCTATACCCTCAACGGCGCCACATCCCTGACGGACTACGGTACTTACGACGAAGTAGTAAATCTAACCGATGGCACGACACCTGCGGTGGCCGGCAATGCCACCACCTTTTCGTTCAGTGGGAAAGATGCTCCGTCCCATTTCTATTTCGAAGGCAAGACGGCGGCACCCTTTGAGGCCTTGCCCTGGACGCTGTCGGTCTCCTACACCCTCAACGGCGTTGCCGCCCGGGCCGAGGACCTGGCCGGCAAGACCGGCGTGGTGGAGATCACCCTGGACGCCATCCCCAGCGAGGCTGCCAGTGAGTATGCTCGAAACAACTACACACTGGAAGCCATGGCCGTGTTCAACCAGGACAACATCCTGTCCCTGGAGGCCCCCGGCGCCCAGGTGCAGCTGATTGGCAATCTGCGGGCTGTGCTGTTTATTGCCCTGCCGGGAGAAGAGCAGCACTTCGTCATCCGGGTGGGCTGTGAGGATTTTTCCTTTGATGGCTTGACCATTCTGATGGTCCCCGCCACCCTGGGCCAGCTGGAGGAAATCGCCAAGCTGAGTCAGCGGAAAGATGACTTAGAGGAGGACTACAACAAGCTCTCCGGCAGTCTGGATACTTTGCTGAATTCCTTTGCAGACCTGGGCAGCAGCCTGCGGGACACCGCCGACGGCCTGGATCAGCTGAATCATGCCCGGGACACCATTTCCAACGGCAAAGACCAGATTTACGCCGACGGAGATAAGGTTCTGAATGATCTGGAATCACTTAATAACTCTCTGAATACCATTCCAGGCCATCTGGACGATGCCGATGACTCCATCACCGAGGTCACGGACTCCCTGTCCGAGGTCACGGACACCGCCGTCAGCCTCCGGGAAAACCTGGACGATGTGGATGACTGCCTGAAGGATCTGCAGCGGGACATCAAAAACATCCGCTCCGGCAGCGGTGATATGCAGAGTCACCTGAACCAGTTGGGTGCCGATCTGAAAAAGCTGCAAACCAGTTTGCAGGAGCTGAAAGAAACACTTCAGCTTCTGGACATCCGCATCAACGGTGGACTGATTTCCGAACTGCCCAGCAATGTACAGGAAAAGATTAAAGTCCAGGGGCAGCAGTTGGATGCCGTGCTGACGCAAGTACAGGGATTGGAAACCGTTTGGGCCGGTGTGGCGAGGGACAGCGAAGGGCAGCCTACGGAAACCATCGGATACCAGCAATACCAAGTTGCCGCCCTGATTGCCAGCGGAAAGGCATCGTCAGCCGCAGATGCCGTTGGCCTGCTTCAGCAGGTGCAGGCCGTTGATACAGGTATTGCTTCCGTCAAGGCTTCCAATCCAGCGTTGACCGACGAGCAGGCATTGGCATATCTGGTAACGCAAGGGCAACTGACCAATGAGCAGGCGGCCCAGTATGCCGCCGCCAAGCCGCAGCTAATTGTGATGGAGCAGGTCTATATTGCCGTCTGCGGCGGCACTGACCAGCCCATGACCAAGGCGGATTTCTTTACCGCCATGCTGATGCTCAGCGATATCAACGCCCTGCCTGCCGATCAGAAAACCCCGGAAAACATCGGCAAAATTCTGGCCAACGAAGCTGCTTATGCCAAAACCGGCAAAATGCTCTCCGAGCTCAATGGAGACCACGACCTCTCAAGAGTCATCGGCCTGCTGGAAAATCTCAGCGATCTGCTGACCGACATGGGAAGCGGCGGCCTCACCGGCGATCTCAGCAGCCTGGTGGGCAAGACCGACACCACTCTGGGTCATCTGGATGACGCCGCCGATGTGGGCCGGGATATCCTGGATCGTGTGGATACTCTTCTCAGTGACATCAAAGAACTGGATGACACCATCAACGACCAGGTCCCCGGCCTCCGCGGCACTCTGCAGGATACGAAAACCCTCGTTACCGACATGGTGACCACCATCGATGACACCCACGGTTTCCTGACCTCCTTCCGCTCCCTGGCCAAGACCTCCGGCACCCAGCTGGATGAGGGAACGAAAAAGAGTCTGGAAAACCTGGCGGCAACCCTGCGGAAAACTGCACGCAGTACAGACGCCGTTGGCGATGTGAAGACGGCCAAGGACGCCATCAATGGGATTATTGAAGATACATGGAACGAGTATACCGGTGATATCAACAATTTGCTGCTAATGGACGCGACCGCTGAGGCAGTGTCCCTGACCTCGGATGAGAACGCTGCCCCTACCAGTATTCAGGTCCTGATCCGCACCCAAGAAATTAAGAAATCTGACGCTCCCGCCGAGAGCGCTGATCAAATCCAAGCGGCGCCCTCCACTTTCTGGGGGCGGGTAGGACAGATGTTCCGAGATTTCTGGAACGCTTTGGCCGGTATCTTCCGGTAAACAGTTAAGAGGTGTGTTCCATGATAAAAAAAATTGCCCACGCTCTGACCCGTAAGCCAAAGCTAGTGGCATTGATTGCTGTCTTGCTGTTGATTCCCTCTGCGCTGGGCTATATCGGCACCAGGGTAAACTATGATATTTTGTCTTATCTGCCGGAAGATCTGGATTCTGTTCAGGGTGAGCGTCTTTTGGAGGAACCCTTCCACATGGCGGCCACCAGTATGCTCATCGTGGAGGGCATGCCCGCCGCCTATACCAACGACCTCATCAACGAGATCAAGGAGGTTCCCGGCGTCTCCAGCGCCATCTGGCTCAGCAACGCCGTTGGCATCCAGATTCCCACGGATTTCATCCCCGCTGCCCTGCGGGATATGTTCTTCGCCGGTGATTCCACCATGATGATCATCCAGTATGAGAAGTCCGGTGCGGCGGAGGAGACCATGCAGGCGATTGATGACGTGCGGTCGCTGTGCAATGAAAAATGCTTCCTGGCCGGTTTCTCCGTGGTCATCAAAGACACCAAGGATCTGGTGGATCAGGAGCTGCCTATCTACGTGGGCCTGGCCGTACTGCTGTCCCTCGTCGCCATGTCTCTGACCATGGAATCCATGGTACTGCCCTTTGTGTTCCTGCTCAGCATCGGCATGGCCATCGTCTACAACTTCGGTACCAACATCTTCCTGGGGGAGATCTCCTACATCACGCAGGCCATCGCGGCGGTTTTACAGTTGGGCGTCACCATGGACTACTCCATCTTCCTTTACCACCGCTACCGGGAGGAACGGCTGCTTCATGAGGATCCCCGGGACGCCATGGCGGAGGCCATTGTGGCTGCCTTTACTTCCTTGTCCGGCTCCAGCCTGACCACCATCGCCGGTTTCCTGGCGCTGTGCTTCATGCAGCTGACCCTGGGCCGGGACATCGGCCTGGTCATGGCCAAGGGCGTGGTGCTGGGCGTGGCCACAGTGGTACTGGTGCTGCCCGCACTGCTGCTGATTTTTGACGAAAAAATTGAAAAGCACAAGCACCGGACGCTGATCCCCAATTTTGAAAAGATGAATCGCTTTATCATCCGCCACCGGCGGGTGTTTGTGGCCGTCTTTCTGCTGCTGTTCCTGCCGGCGGTATACGCCCAAAGCCACACCGCCGTATACTACAAGCTGGATGAGGCGCTGCCTCAGGACATGGACTCCATCGTCGCCAACAACAAGCTGAAAAATGACTACGACATGGCGGCTTCCCACTTTGTGCTGCTGCGGGACGATCTCCCCTCCACGGAGATGAATCAACTGGAGACCTCCGTAAAGGATGTGGAAGGCATTACCTCTGTCCTCTCTTATCACGCCATGCTGGGCAGCGGCATTCCTGATTTTTTCATTCCTGAGGCCCTGCGTGATATGCTGAAACAAGGCGGCTGGCAGATGATGATGGTCAACTCCGAATATCCGGCTGCCTCTGACCAGGTATCCGTCCAGTTGGAAGAACTGGAGCGCATCATAAAGAGCTATGACCCCGAAGCGCTCATCACCGGTGAGGCGGTACTGACCGACGATCTGATCGACACCTCCGCTGTGGATTTCAAGGTGACCAACTACATCTCTCTTGCCGCCATCTTCCTGATCATTATGGTGGTGTTCCGGTCCCTCTCCATGCCCCTCGTGCTGGTAGCGACCATTGAACTGGCCATTTTCATTAACCAGGGCATTCCTTACTTTACCGGCACGGTCATCCCCTTCGTGTCCCCCACCATCATCGGCTGCGTCCAGCTGGGCGCCACGGTGGATTACGCGATTCTGATGGCTACCCGCTTCCGGGAGGAGCTGCGGGCTGGAAAGAGCCGGGAGGATTCTATCCGCATCGCGGCCACCTCCTCGGACGCCTCCATCATCACCAGTTCTCTGGTGCTGTTCTGCGCCACTTTGGGTGTAGGGACGATCTCCGAGATTGAGATCATCAGTTCCATCTGCATGATGCTGGCCCGCGGCGCCCTGATCTCAGCTGTCATCAGCATGTTTATCATGCCCCCAGTGCTGTGCGTCTGCGAGCCCATCTTCAACAAGACCAGCCTCCACTGGCGTCTTCCAGTCAAACAGGTAAAGGAGCCTGTAGTGTCTGGGAAATAACGGTTTATTCTTTCCGACTCGGCGGTTACTTGCGCTATATCAACGAGAAATCTCGCGGAGAAATTTATTTAAAACGGTGATGTTTATGGGACACAGGGTCATCTGTATCGGCAGGCAATTTGGCAGCGGCGGACATGAAATTGCGGTCCGGACAGCGGAGCGGCTGGGGATTAAGGTCTATGAACGGGAACTTCTCCACCTGGCCTGCAAATATGGGGAGCTTTCCGCTAATCTCATGGGAAGTTCCGACGAAATGGCCACTAATCCGTTCCTGTATCAGGGCGTTTATGAGGGAAATTACCATGTGATTCGGGGGCTACCTACTTCCGAGGTCCTGTTTGCCCTGCAAAGCCATGAGATCAAGCGCATTGCCAAAGAGGAAGACTGCATTTTTGTAGGCCGGTGTGCCGACTTTGTCCTACGGGATACGGATGCCCAACTGCTGAAAGTCTTTGTCTCCGCGCCAGAGGAACAGCGAATTCGCCGGAAAATGGAGCAGGAGGGGCTAAACCTGTCCAATGCAAAGCGCTTAGTCGCAAAAATGGATAAGCAGAGGCGCAAATACTATGAAGGTTATACCGGTCAGTTGTGGGGGGACCCGCAAAATCACGACTTGAATATTGACACAAGTGTGATACCCATCCACCATGCGGTGGAGCTGATTGTTTCACGGTTTTGAAGCCGAAAGCAATGCAGATGAATAAAATCACTGCAATTTGAAAAGTTACATATTATCCAGGTTTATTTGCTAATTACATTTGCCCTTGTTGCACAATCCCTGCCTGTGCAACAAGGGCAGTCTTAACCGCTTTTAGCGCTACATCATAAATTGGAAATTACGTCAGCCAATCACCTTCATCATAAAGGGAAAAGCGAAGACTATAACACCCTCGCTTCCTTAAATTCATCAATAGTGAGTGTCTCAACCGCTTTACAATTTTTATGCGTTCTTTTTACCACAAAACAAGCCGCAGCACATGGAAAGCCCCGGTCTAAAGGGTGCAAAAGAAAAAGCATAAATGAGCAGAAAGTGTCAAAAAAGCTGCAAATCATCAGAAAAAGTTTCAAGAATCCGCTCATAACACAGAAGTCGCAGGTTCAAGTCGTCCTGTCTCCGCAACCATACCCCCCTGGAATCCCAATGATTCCAGGGGGGTTATGCAAAAATCTGCATACAGGGCTTCTCAGGGCGTTCAATGGAGAATCCCCTGCACGGTCCGCGCCCGCAGGGCGGTATCCATGATGCGGCTCCCCCGCCTCCCGCCGGGGCCAGCGCATCAGGACCTCTCAGCAGTATATCACCGCATGCCAGTGCGTTCGCCTGACACAAGATAGCGCGCCTCATCCGACACCAGGATGTCAACCCGGAACCATGGTGCAAAAAGCTCCGCCAGTTCCTCCGGCTTGAGCATCTCCCGGGAGACATGCTCCGCCCGCCCGGCGTGGTGCCTGCGGAGAGCCTCCAGTCCCATGCTGTGGGCCACCGTCAACCGCCCTCCGGGCTTTACCCACTGGGCCAGACGCTCTACCAGCCGTTCCGGCTCTTCAAAATGTGGAAAGGCATTGTAAATCACGCAGCAGTCGCACTGCATCCGGACCGGAATGGTCTCCACGTCTCCGCAAATCACCTCGATCCTCGGGTCATGGAGTTTGGAGGCGGCGATTTTGACCATCTCAGCGGAGATGTCCACGCCGATGACTTGCGCCACGTTTCGGTTGAGGTAATAGGGAAACAGGACACCGGTGCCGCAGGCCACATCCAGCACCACGTCATGCTCCCTGACCCCGGCTGCATCCAGAATACCGTTGATCTTGCCGTCATCCGTCACCATGCGGGCGTCCCACTGGGGCGCACAGCGGTCAAAATAGGCGATGATCTCTTTTTTGTTCATGGCCCCACCTCAATAATAGATTTGGCGGCTGCCGGAGATGGCCTCCTGGGTACAGTAATCAATCCAGGAAACAGCTCCCAAAATGTCCCGGTTCCGGATATGGTCGCACAAGCGGAGGCTGGTCTCATAGAGCATGGGGATGCCGTGGAGGGCGCAGAACCGCTCCCACAACACCAGCACCGAGGAATAGAAGGACCGGAAAATCAGGGGCAGCAGGGTATTTCCGGACAGCATAGCCAGCTCGTGCTGGAAGGCGAAGGCCGCCTCCGCCGCCTGATGATTGTCGCTGGCCAGGCGGATGGCCTCCGCCTTTTCCGCCAGAAGATCGATGTCCTCCTCCGTCACATGGGGGATGATGCCGGCTACCGCCAGCTTGTCCAGAGCGTCCCGGACCTCCAGAATGGAGCGGATTTCTTCGTTCCGCAGATGGCCCCGGTTATAGGTCATGATGGATTTCAGTGTCTCCAGAGTCCCCGCCCGGCGGTAGTCCGTCACGAAGGTCCCCACCCGGGGGCGTATCTCCAGAAAGCCCCGGCGCTCCAGTTCTACGATACCGCTGTTGACCACTGCCCGGCTGACGCCCATGGACTGGGCCAGCTGTCGCTCCGGCGGGAGCTGCTGCCCTACCGGCAGCTCACCGGATAGGATCATGGCCTCGATGTGACTGATGAACAGGTCCTTCAGCGAGGGGGACACCAGCTTTTCAAATTCCATATCCGCTTCCTCCTTCTGGATGTGGTATGACCACAGACCACATGCGATTTGTTTCCTATTTTAGATGATATTTTTGCTTTTTTCAACCATTTTTCACAATTATTTCTGAATTCTGATTGACTTTTTGTGAATTTTCGTGGTACATTCGAAATAGAAACTAAAAATTGATTTATCTGGTCAAGCCAGAGATGGAGGAATACTATGGCAGGCTTTCAAGTGATTGAAGTCAAGGAGAGCATCTTCGCGGAAAACGACCGGCAGGCCGACGCCCTGCGGCAGAAGCTGAAAGGGGAGAAGACCTTCCTTCTGAACCTCATGTCCTCTCCCGGAGCGGGAAAAACCACCACCCTTTGCAGGACCATCGAGGCACTGAAGGACGAGCTGCGTATTGGCGTCATGGAGGCCGACATCGACTCCGATGTGGACGCCCGGACCATCGACGGCACCGGCGTCCGGGCCATTCAGCTCCATACCGGCGGCATGTGCCACCTGGACGCCGATATGACCAAGCAGGGCCTGGAGGCTTTTGGCACGGAGGAATTGGACCTGGTGGTGCTGGAGAACGTGGGCAATCTGGTGTGCCCGGCGGAGTTTGACACCGGCGCGGTGAAGAACGCCATGATCCTCTCTGTCCCCGAGGGCCACGACAAGCCCTTAAAATATCCCCTGATCTTCACCGTCTGCGACGTGCTGCTCATCAACAAGATCGACGTGCTGCCCTACTTCGATTTTGACATGGAAAAGGTGACGGCGTACGCCAAAATGCGCAATCCCAACATTCACATCATCCCCATCTGCGCCAAAACCGGCGAGGGCATCGACGCCTGGGCGGACTGGCTGCGCCAGCAGGTCCGCGACTGGCAGAGCTGAGAGAAAGAGAGGAAGTGCGTTATGTCCAATTTTGACCCCAATCCCTACAAAATCCCGGAGGATATGCCCAAGCGTGAAATTGTTCTGAAGCTGGGCCAGATGATCACCAACCGCATGGGCCGGAAAATCACCTATGAGGACGCGGAATACTGGGGCCTCCAGGGTATCGTCACCGACGAGATGGCCGAGGTCGCCCTGAAAATGGAGGTCCGCAAGCCCAAGACCTTGGCCCAGATCGCCAAGCTCACCGGCAAGGACTCGGAGTATCTGGAAAAGCTGCTGTTTGAGATGTGCATGGTGGGCCTCATTGAGTACAACTGGGAGAACCTGGACGGCAAGAACCCCAACCATGAGAAGCGGTATGTCCTGCCCCTGTTCGTCCCCGGCAGCGCCGAGTTCACGAATATGAATGCCAAGCAGCTGGAGGAGCACCCGGAGCTGGGCAAGTTCTTCGAGCGCATGAGCTTCGAGGCCCTGGAGCGGGTCACCCCCATGGTGCCTCCCGGCGGCGCAGGCATCGGCATGCACGTCATCCCCGTGGAGAAGGCCATCCCCACCGAGAGTCAGTCCATCTCCATCGAGCACATCTCCCACTGGCTGGACAAGTACGAGGGCCAGTACGCCAAGTCTCCCTGCTCCTGCCGCCTGTCCCGCCGGACCTTCGACGAGGGCTGCGCCGACGACCCGGAGGATTGGTGCATCGCCGTGGGCGACATGGCCAACTACATCGTGGAGACCAACCGGGGCAGCTACATCACCAAGGAGGAGGCCCTGGAGATCTTCCGCAAGGCGGAGGACAACGGCTTCGTCCACCAGATCACCAACATCGACGGCGAGCAGAAGATCTTCGGCATCTGCAACTGCAACGTCAACGTCTGCTACGCCCTGCGGACATCCCAGCTCTTCAACACGCCCAACCTCAGCCGCAGCGCCTATGTTGCCAAGGTAGAGCCGGAAAACTGCGTGGCCTGCGGCCGCTGCGTGGAGTACTGCCCCGCCGGTGCCGTGAAGCTGGGCCAGAAGATCTGCACCAAGGACGGCCCCGTGGCGTATCCCCGCCATGAGCTGCCGGACGCCGCCAAGTGGGGTCCGGAGAAGTGGGACGTGGATTACCGGGACAACAACCGCATCAACTGCTACGACACCGGCACCTCCCCCTGCAAGACCGCCTGCCCCGCCCACATCGCCGTGCAGGGCTATCTGAAGCTGGCGGCCCAGGGCAAGTTCACCGAGGCGCTCCAGCTCATTAAGCGGGAGAATCCCTTCCCCGCCGTCTGCGGCCGCATCTGCAACCGCCGCTGTGAGGACGCCTGCACCCGGGGCACCGTGGACCAGGCGGTGGCCATCGACGAGGTGAAGCGGTTCATCGCCCAGCAGGACCTGGACGCCGCCACCCGGTTCATTCCCCCGGTGGTGACGCCCACTCTGCGTGGCCCCTTCCCCCAGAAGATCGCCGTCATCGGCGCCGGTCCCGCCGGTATGAGCTGCGCCTACTACCTGGCCGAAAAGGGCTACAAGCCCACGGTGTTCGACAAGGCCGCCCGCCCCGGCGGTATGCTGATGAACGGCATTCCCTCCTTCCGCCTGGAAAAGGACGTGGTGGAGGCGGAGATCGACGTGCTCCGGGAGATGGGCGTGGAGTTCCGCTGCGGCGTGGAGGTGGGCAAGGACGTCACCATCCAGCAGCTCCGGGACCAGGGCTACCAGGGCTTCTATGTGGCCATCGGTCTCCAGAGCGGCGGTAGACTGAACATCCCCGGTGACGACGCCCAGGGCGTCACGGCCGGTATCGACTTCACCAAGCTGGTGAACCTGGAAGGCCCCCAGAAGCTGGAGGGTAAGGTGGTTGTCATTGGCGGCGGCAACATCGCCTGCGACGTGGCCCGCACCGCCGTCCGCTGCGGCGCGGAGAGTGTCACCATGTACTGCCTGGAGGGCTACGACGACATGCCCTGCGGCGAGGAGGACCGCTCCGAGTGTGAGAAGGACGGCATCGCCATTCGGGCCGGATGGGGCCCTGTGGAAATCGCCTCTGCCGACGGCAAGTGCACCGGCGTCACCTTCCGCAAGTGCCTGTCCGTCAGGAATGCCGAGGGCCGTTTCGCCCCCACCTTTGACGATTTCGTGATCGAGACCGCGGAGTGCACCACGGTCCTCTACTGCATCGGCCAGAAGGCCGACTGGGGCCAGCTGTTGGCGGGCACCAAGGTAGAGCTGAACCCCAACGGCACGGTCAAGGCAGATCCCTTGACGCTCCAGACCGCCGAGCCGGGCATCTTCGTTGGCGGCGACGCCTACACCGGCCAGAAGTTTGCCATCGACGCCATTGCCGCCGGCAAAGAGGGCGCCGTGTCCCTGCACCGCTTTGTGCAGCCCCACAGCAGCCTGACCATCGGCCGCAACCGCCGCCAGTTCATTGAGCTGGACAAGAAGAACCTGGATATCGGCAGCTATGACGACACCCCCCGCCAGCGCCCCGGCTACAACGAGGCCCTGCGGAAGACCTTCTCCGACGAGCGCACCGGCTTCACCGCCGAACAGGTGAAGATCGAGACCGCCCGGTGCCTGGGCTGCGGCGCCTCCGTGGTGGACCCCAACAAGTGCATCGGCTGCGGCGTCTGCACCACCAAGTGCGGCTTTGACGCCATTCATCTGTTCCGGGAGCGTCCGGAGTGCAGCACCATGGTGCCCATCGAGGATAAGCTGAAGGCCGTGCTGCCCTACATGGTAAAGCGGGGATTGAAGATCAAGTTCGGAAAGAAGGCTTAAATGCACGAATTGGGCATCGTATTCCACGTCATCAAGTCCGTGGAGGAGGTTGGACGGCAGAACTGCCTCAACCGGGTCAGCGCCGTGACGCTGGAGATCGGGGAGGTCTCCGGCGTGGTGCCCTCCTACCTCACCGACTGCTGGGACTGGGCGGTGAAGAAGTCCGACCTGCTCCGTGGAGCGGAGCTGCGGACGGACATTCTTCCCGCTGTCACCCACTGCGACGGCTGTGGGAAGGACTATCCCACCGTGGCCCACGGAAAGACCTGTCCCCACTGCGGTAGCGGGGACACCTGGCTGCTGACCGGGTCCGAGCTGAACATCAAGGAGATCGAGGTGCCGGACCCGGAGCCGCCGGAAACGGGCGAAATTCCGCAACAAATGGGATAATTGGGAGAAAATATTACTGGGAGGAATCAATATGTTGTTCCAACTCTACGGCGAGACCGCCGGTTATCAGCTTTTGGGCTTCGTGCTGGTGTTTACCTGCCTGGTGCTGGCAAACGAATTTGCCCGCCGCACCAAGACCGGCGGCATCCTCTGCTTCCTGGCGCTGCCCGCCGCGCTGACGGTGTACTTCATCGCTATCTACGTGGGCGCCGCCGCCGGAGCGGAATGGGCACTGAACAACCAGACCTACACCAACATGAACAGCTGGTTCCACTACGCCAAGCTGTACGCCGCCACCGCCGGGTGCATCGGCTTCATGATGCTGAAATACAAGTGGAGCATCGGCAAGACGGATTGGTTCAAGGTGTTTCCCTTTGCAATCGTCGCCATCAACATCCTCATCGCCGTGGCCAGCGATTTCGAGTCCGGCATCCGGGGCGCCATGGCCATGGCGGAGTTCGGAGACCGCTGGTGGCTCTCCTCCGAGAACGTGTGGCTGTACGGCGGCTGGTGGAACTGGGTCAACGGCATCGCCGGCATCATCAACATCTTCTGCATGACGGCCTGGTGGGGCATCTACACCTCGAAAGATCAGAAGGATATGCTGTGGCCCGACATGACTTGGTGCTACATCCTGGCCTATGACCTGTGGAACTTCGAGTACACCTACAACTGCCTGCCTACCCACTCCTGGTACTGCGGTCTGGCCCTGCTGCTGGCTCCCACCTTTGCCAACCACTTCTGGAATAAGGGCGGATGGATCCAAAACCGTGCCAACACCTTGGCCCTGTGGTGCATGTTCGCTCAGGTGTTCCCCCTGTTCCAGGACAAGAGCGTCTTCACTACCATCCCCACCATCTACGCCGACGGCTTCATGGATCCTGCCATCCGGCCCACCGCGGCGGACCCCACCGCCCAGGGTGTGGTTGCCATCGTGGCGCTGGTGGTGAATGTGGTCATCCTGGTCGCCATCATCAAGCGGGCAAAGGCCCAGAAAAAGAACCCTTACAAGCAGGAGGTCTTTACAGACCAGAAGGACTTCCAGGAGGCCATGGCAAGAGCCTGATGCAGACTCTACAAACAGAAAACCACTGGAGCAGAACATCGTATGAAAACAATGGACTTGGTAGTTCGCAAGGGCTCATCCTTTTGACTGTTGAGGGGAATGAGAATGGCTGAAAATGATAATGGCACTTAAGCACTTTCTGCGCACTTTCCAAAAGAGTTTTTCCTTGTTATCATTTGTCTTGTTTATATACTTCCCCACCATCTGATGGAGTGGGGGTGGTACAGAGCAAGTTGCCCGAGCCGGAAAGAGGTACTTGACAATCGTTCTGGTTCAAGCTACTATCACGGCAACAAGATTTGCCATCGAGAAAAAGCCCCGTCTCCGTCTGATTCGGCGGAGCCGGGGCTTTGTAACCGTCAAATCTCCCGGCGTATAAAAATCATGCCATCCCGGAGTTAGGATGGCATGATTTCATTTTAGTGGTATTCTGCATTCATCCGGAGCACTGGCGGGCGTGAGCTGTTC